>CAZTOV010000039.1:0-18440 GCA_964615175.1 uncultured Burkholderiales bacterium | reverse complement strand
GCCGTAACGGAACGCCTCGAGGAGGAACCCGAACCGGGCGTCGGCCTCCTCCTCGCTGATGCCGAGCAGCGAGAAGATCCGCTGCTGGGTCACCCCGTCGTGGATACGCACCGACCCCGAACCCAGCTCGATGCCGTTGACCACGAGGTCGTAGGCCTGGGAACGCGCCTCGAGGGGTCGCGCTTCGAGGTCGTCGAGGTCGTCGGGGTGGGGGGCGGTGAACGGGTGGTGCGACGGGGTCGGACGGCCGTCGGCGTCAACGGCATCGAAGAGCGGGAACTCGGTCACCCACAGCAGCGCCAGCGGTTCGTCGATCTGCTCGGGGCGGGCGCCGATCTCGTCGCCGACCTCGATGCGGAGTTGCCCGAGGACTCCTCGGGCCAGCCGCTGGTCGTCGTCGGCCACCAACAGCAAGAGGTCGCCGGCCTCCGCCTCCAACTCCTTGCGCACCGACGCGACCTCGTCGTCGGAGAGGAACTTGGCGACCGGGGAATCGAGGGCCTCGGGCTCGACCCGCATCCACACCAGCCCGCCACCACCCAGGGCCTTGGCCCGCTCGGTCCAAGCGTCGAGACGATTCCGCGACGTGTCGCCCCCGCCGGGAAGCCGCAGCCCCACCACGGTCTTGCCGGCGAACGCACGGAACTCGGCGGCGGCGAACGTCTCGCTGAGATCGGTCATCTCGAGGCCGAAGCGGGTGTCGGGCTTGTCGGAGCCGTACCGGGCCATCGCCTCGCTCCACGGCATTCGAGGGATGTCGGAAGGTCGCGTCCCGGTGATCGCCTCGACGGCGTCGGAAACCGCCGTCTCGATCCACGACATCACGTCGTCGGCGTCAGCGAAGCTTGCCTCGGCGTCGAGCTGGGTGAACTCGTACCCGCGATCGGCCCGGAGGTCCTCGTCGCGCCAGCAGTGGGCCACCTGGTAGTAGCGGTCGACGCCCGCAACCATGAGGAGCTGCTTGAAGAGCTGCGGAGACTGCGGGAGCGCGTAGAAACTCCCCGGCTGCTTGCGGCTCGGAACGAGGAAGTCGCGGGCACCCTCGGGCGTCGACCGGGTGAGCGTCGGCGTCTCGACGTCGACGAACCCCTGCTCGTCCATCGACCGGCGGATGACCGAGACCATGCGGGCCCGGAGCCGGAGGTTGGCCTGCATCCGGGGTTTGCGCAGGTCGACGTAGCGATAGCGCAGGCGGAGCGCCTCCTCGACGTCCTGGCGCTCGTCGAGCGGGATGGGCGGGGTCTCCGACTCCGAGAGCACCTCGAGGCTCTCGGCCACCATCTCGACCTCGCCGGTCGGCAGCTCGGGGTTGACCGTGCCCTCGGGCCGGTGACGGACGCGCCCCTCGACCCGGAGCACCCATTCGGGCCGCAGCCGGTGCGCTACGTCGAGGCCCTGCGCCTCCGGGTCGAGCACGACCTGGGCGATGCCGTGGGCGTCACGCAGATCGATGAACACCACACCGCCGTGGTCACGGCGGGAGTCGACCCATCCGCAGAGCGCCACAGTCTGGTCGATGTGTTCGGCCCGCAGATCACCTGCGTAGTCGGTGCGCATCATCGCCGCCTGTTCTCCCCTCGGTCTCCCGGCCCGGTTCCGCTCATGCGCGGTCGCCGAAGTGCTCCAAGCGGGAACGAATCCACCCCGAGATCTCCTCGCGACCCACTTCGACCTGCTCGCCGCTCTCCATGTCCTTGACCGCCACCGCGTCTCGGGCCATCTCGTCGGGCGCCACCATCACTGCGTAGGCAGCGCCGCTGCGACCGGCGACGCGCCACTGGGCCTTGACCGACCGCCCCCCGTAGGCGCGATCGGCGCGCAGCCCTGCCTCGCGGAGGTCGTCGACCACCACCAGCGCCGGATCGGCGCCCCCCTGCCGCCCTCCGATGGCGTCGATCACGAAGGCGTCGAGGCGGACCGCCGGCTCGGGCAGCGCATCCTCGGCGTCGCAGGCGATCAGGAGCCGCTCGATGCCGATGCCGAAGCCGATGCCCGGCGCCGGATCGCCGCCCATCTCTTCGGCGAGCTGGTCGTAGCGGCCTCCCCCTCCGACGGCGTTCTGAGCCGAGTCGAGAGCACCGCTGGTCAGCTCGAAGGTCGTACGCGTGTAGTAGTCGAGGCCGCGGACGAGCCGCGGAGCGATCTCGTACTTCACGCCGAGGGTGCTGAGGCCGTGCTGCACCCGCTCGAAGTGCTCGCGGCAGGCATCGCAGAGATGCTCGAAGAGCTGCGGGGCCTTCTCGGTGATCTCGACGCACCGGGGCCGCTTGCAGTCGAGGACCCGGAGCGGATTGCTCTGATAGCGCGCCCGCGAGTCGTCACACAGCTCGCCCTCGTGCTCGGCGAGGTACTCACGCAGACGGTCGAGGTAGGCGGGCCGGCACTCGGCGTCGCCGAGCGAGTTGAGCAGCAAGGTGACATCCCGGAGACCGAGGTCGCGGAGAAACCGGACCGCCAGGGCGACCACCTCGACGTCGATCGCCGGGTCGTCGGTGCCGATGGCCTCGACGCCGAGCTGGTGGTGTTGGCGGTAGCGACCCTTCTGCGGCCGCTCGTAGCGGAAGTGGGGCGCCGCGTACCACACCTTCCACGGCACGATCGGGGCGTGCTCGACGAACGCCCGGATGACGGCGGCGGTGCCCTCGGGGCGCAGGGCGAGCGTGCGCCCGCCCCGGTCCTCGAACTGGTACATCTCCTTCTGCACCACGTCGGTGGCCTCGCCGACGCGCTGGAAGACCTCGAGGTGCTCGAACGCGGGCAGGAGCACGAGGCCGTAGCCAGCACCCTCGGCGCGGGCCGCGAACTGCCCGAGTAGGCGCTCCCAACGGGCCGACGCCGGCGGCAGGATGTCGTGGGTGCCCTTGGGGGCCCGGAAGACGTCTCGGTCGCTCACGGCGGGTCTCCCCTGCTCACGCGTGCCGGGCTTCGGCGAGGAACGGGTTCACCGCCAGCTCTCGACCCACGGTCGTGGCGGGTCCGTGACCGGGCGCCACCCGCGTGTCGGGCGGCAGGTCCATGATCTTCTCGCGCATCGAACGCATGAGGTCGTCCCAACTCCCCCCGGGCAGGTCGGTGCGACCCACCGAGCCGGCGAAGAGATGGTCACCCGAGAACAGCAGGTCGCCCTCCTGGGGCGACGGGTCGTCGAGGAGGAAGCACGTCGACCCGGGCGTGTGCCCGGGCGTATGGACGGCCGTGAACCGCAGCTCGGCCACTTCGAGCACGTCGGCGTCGTCGACCGAACGGACGTCGGGCGGCTCGGGGAAGTCGACCTCGTCCCGGAACATGAACCGGGCCTGCTGCGAAGGGTCGAGCACGTGCCGCCGGTCGAGGTCGTGCACGTAGACGGGCATCGGGTAGCGCTCGACGAGATGACCGATGCCGCCCACGTGGTCGATGTGGCCGTGGGTGGTGAGCAGCGCGACCGGATGGAGGTCGTGGTGCTCGATACGAGCGGCGATGGCATCGGGGTCGGGTGGCGCGTCGATCACCACGCACGGCCCGTGCTCACCGGGCGCGACGACCCAGCAGTTGGTCTCGAAGAACCAGAGGGGGAACCCCTCGACGAGCAGCTCGCGCAGGTCGGACTCGGTCACGGGGGCGCATGCTACCGGGCGTACCGCGCGCGCCTCGCGAGTCTTCCCGAGCGGGCGGCAGAAGTGGCTGAGGTGAGGAGTTCCAAGGGGACGATGGAGTGGATCTTCGAGCCATTCGGCGTCGTCCCGCTAGGACGCAGGACGAAGGCGGTGCCGGAAGCACCGTCGAGGACGAGGACGCCGCGGGCGGCGTCGAGGGCCGAAGAGACACCAGCGGACCCCTTGGAACTCCTCACCTGAGATGCCTACAGCGCCTGATCCTCGTACGAGACGATCTCGACCGGGACGTGGCTCGGCAGCGGGAACGAGAACCCGAGCACCTCGCCGAACCCCTCGTGTTCGATGTCGAAGTTGTCGGAGAGCTGGATGCCCTCGGCATACACGACACCGCTGAACGTCTGCTGCGTGGCATCGGCCGCGACACTTCCGTCGGGGGCGAACACCAGCACCTCGACCGAGTCGGGTGGGGTGACGTTGCCGACGAACTCGACGGCGTGGTCCGTGGAGCTGGTGCTGTTGTAAGTGGTGACGACGACCAGGTTGAGTTCCTCTCCCGACGACGAGGCATTGACGATGTCGGCGGAAAGCCTGACCTTCTCGTCGGTGTAGATGATCGTGTCGCCGGTCATCTTCCACTCCGTCCAGGTGCTGTCGTCGCCGTCCGGGCAGAGCAGCGCACAGTAGGTGCCGCCCAGCTCGACCGTGCCCGATCCCGAGATGATCCGCCGGTTCCCCTCGACGTGTGGTGGCGTCAGCGCCTGGTTCCGGTCGTCGAACCACGTGTCGAAGGCGTCGGGTGAGGAGTGGTCGCTCCACGTGTAGACCGACGGGTCGAAGCTCGGCATGCCCTCGGCGATGGGGAGCGGCGGCGCCACGCCCACGGTCTGGGAGCCGGTCGCGCCGGTGCCGACGATCTCGGTCTCCGCCCACACGTGGCCCGTCACGCTGGGGCTCGGCTCCCCGGCCTGGTTGTGGCCGGCGACCGCAACCCGCCCGGCATCGAGCGCTCCGTTGGCCGGGGCGAACACGTCGCCCTGCACCGCTCCGGAGCGCACCCAGACGCCACAGGAGTTTCCGGCCGAGGCGGTGCATGCCGTGGACGCGACCAGGGGCGGTGACGTGGAGAGCGCACCCGCGCTCTTGAGCGTCCCCGTGACCGTTCCGCGGGAAGCGATACCACCCCAGGAGATGACGTCGCCGGTGATCGAGCTGCCGTGTTCCCACACGGCCTGGTTGTCGGCGTAGATGTCGCCGTTGACGACCAGCCTCTCGGAGGCGTCGACGGATTCCGTGGAGAACAGCGCATAGTCCAAGCCGGTCGTGAACGAAACGTTGACGCCGGCGACCACCTTCTTGCCGACCGCCTGGTCCTTCACGTCAGTGGAGGTCGTCCTGGGGGTCCATGCCTCCGAGGTGATCTGGCGCAAGGGGTCGGTGACGCCGTTCGGGGCCGTCACGGTGACCGTGAACTTCCCGAATTGGTCACCGTGCTGGTCGAGATCCCCGTCGGTGATCGTGAAGGAGCCCGCGGGCTGCCCCGAATCGGTGCGAGCGGGATCGGCGGCGATGAGGCTCATCGCCTTGTGGAGTCCTGCCTCGGCCGCGTGAGTCGCCTGCTCGCTGTTGCGTTCATGGGTCGAGCGCTGCACCTGGTGGTCGGCCATCCCGTTCCAGAGCGCGGTCAGCGAGAAGATGATGGCGGTGATGAGGATGGCCATGACCATCCCCACACCGCGCTCGTCCGAGCGCGAGCGGCACGCCCACCGCCAAAGGCGGGCTGCAAGCGTCGGCTGTGTGCGGATGGGGTCCATGGGTCCTACCGGCAGACGAGGGCGCCGTTGTACATCTGGGCCAAGGCGCCGGCGTTGCGAGCGGTGACGACCGTGTCGAGGTTCCGCTTGCTCGAGTGGTTCGGCGCGTCGACGTGGCCTACGAGGTTGATTCCGACCCGCGAATGCTGGGCCTTCGATGGGCTGCTCGCATACGGGTCGGGAGCGAAGTGGTTGAAGACCTGATCACGAGTGGCTGCATCGAGGCCCTCGAAGAGGACGACGGGAGATCCACCCGCGGTCACGTCCGTGAAGGTCAGTTCGCCGTCCGCCGTGACCTCGTACGCCACACGCCGGCCCGCGCCCGCGCCGGCTTCGGTGTCGAGATCGAGGCGGGCTCCGGCCTGGCTGGCGCCGGGTGCCGACGGGAGCGGTTCGTAGATGCAGCTCGCCGACCGAACGTCACGCTCGATGCGTCCCACGGCGGTCCGCAGCTCGGTGACCGCCCGGCTCTCGGCTTCGACCTGGCTGACGCGAAAGACGTCGTTGACGAGCACCGAGCCGGTCATCGCGACGACGATCATCATGAGCGCGGTGCCGATCGCCATCTCGGTCACGGTGAGGCCGGCCTCACCGTGAAGACGCCGGAAGACGGGAAGGTGGATCACGGGACGGACACGCTCCCCCGGCTGTCGAGATCGCCGTAGTCCAGGTCGACCTGGACGTCGGCGATGGTCTGGGGCGAAACGCCGTCGCAGAGCGCGTCGATGCTCGACGACGGGCAGACGACGATCTGGGCGTCCACCACCACCCTCAAGGCATCGGTCAGGACCGCGTGCGCCTGGGTGTAGTAGCCGACGCTGTCGGGATCCTGCGACATCGCGTCTTCGGTCCCGGAGGTGACGGTGACCTGGTACTCGACGGCCGTGATGGTGCCGACCATCTTCGAATCGGACTCGTCGATGGCCTCACCGCTCCCCGGGGTCACCGTCGCCAGCGGCGTTCCGGCCACCGTGACGGTGACTGCCTGCGCATCGATCTTGGCCGAGCCCGCGGTGGGCCCGACCGGAGCGAGCGCCCTGGTGTCGTAAGCGCTCACCTCGGCGACCGTGAGCGCGGACGCGACCCCCAGGGGGTCGTTCACCGTGAAGATGTCGACCGCCGGAGCCGTGACCACGGCGGTCGGGGCCGTGAGGTCGGTCGCAGCGGTGCCGGCGGAGTCGATGTCGATCTCGGCCTCGCTGTGATTGGCTCCGGAGGACGAGTAGATGCTTCCGCTGACGGTGACATCGAGGGTTCCCGTCACGGACACCGTGAAGGGCGCGTCGAGATCGTGCGGGCCGTCACTCGTGAACAGCGAGTACGGCAGATTGTCGGCTGCCCCGCCTGCTCCGAACACGGACCCACAGGCGCCGGTCATGCCGTAGCAAGCAGACAGCTCGCCGGCGACAGAACCGCCGTCCCAGTCGATCTGGTAGTTGGACCCTCCCATCGTGCCGACGGGCGCCGTTCGAGCGTCGGAGTCGTGCTGAGGGGATCCCGAGTTCGGGTCGTCGCTCACCGCCAGGTTCGGTGGAGGGCTAGCCATCGGGCAGGTGGCGGTGGTCCCGGAGGCCGTGCAGTCGCCGGTCGCCGAGGTCCCGGAGTCGTCTACGAGCTGGCCGTGCGCCGAGTGCGACCAGCCGTTGGCCTCACGGTACTGGCGGATCCGCAGCTCCGAGAACGTATGAGGGAACGTCGCGGTGAAGCTCTGGAATCCGTTCCCGTCGAAGCCGCCCGAGGTCGTGACCATGCCCGCGTCCGCGTCCGCGCTGGCAGTGACGAGGGCTGGTGGCGTCGCGTGCGACTTGAACACGAGCGACGAGATCTTGGCGCGGTTCTCCACCGCCTTGGCATCGAACTGCTCACCGCTGAACTCGACGATCACCGTGACCCGCTTGTGAGGGTCACCACCGTTGACACCGCTGGTGTCGGCATGGGTGATGTAGATCCAGGCGTCCCACCCGGTCTCGTCGAGCGTGCCGGTCGAGTGGTGGCCGGAGAGCGGACCGGCGGGATCGGCACTCGGGCCGCCGACGACGGCGTCCTCCTTGGCAAGGGCGAGGGGCTCGCCGGCCACGCCGTCAGGGTCGTACCGGTAGTTGGTGCCGTCGAACCAGAAGTCGGACTCGGGATCGGTCAGGGTGGCGTCGCCGAGGTCGTGGCCGACGCGGTCGTACGCGGCCGAGCGCACCTCCTCCATGATCTCCTCGGCCACCGAAAGGGCAGACGTCCGCTGACGTCCGGTGAGCACGCCCCGGATCGCCATGGTGATCGAGCTGACCAGCGCCAGCGCCACGACCATGAGGATGAAGATGGCCGTGACCGACTCGGTGACCGTGAAGCCGGACTCGCCGCGCGCCGCCGTCCCCGCCGCACGTCGCACGCGGGCACGAGCCGCGCGGGCGAGCCGCATGGGATCGAATTTCACGGACATGGCGGCCTCGGGGCGGGTTGGTGGTGGTCCGTCCCTTCTATCGGCCGCTCATCGTGTTGTTCTTGAGACGCGGAGCGTGGTGAGGGACCGAAAATACCCCCCGAAACCTCGCGAAGTCCGACACTGAGGTCAACGAACGATCACCACAGGGGCAGAACGTCGGACCGGCGGGGGCTACGCAGGCGGGTCGAACGGAACCTCCCGGAACACCGACACGTCGACGTCGAAATGGGTGGCCGAGGACGCACCCCAGTCGAAACCCGGCACTTCGGGCGGGTCGTAGGCGAGCGTGAACTGCTGCGAAAGGTTGATCGACTCGCCGTAGACCACGCCGTGGAAGTCCTTGAGCTGGCTGAAGTCGATGAGCCCGTTGGGGGCATAGAGGAGGATCTTGATGTCCGCGGGGATGGTCACGTTGTTGGTGAACTCGATCGCCGGCGCCCGGTCGGAGGAGCTGATGACGGTGAGCACCAGCTCGTCCGACGTGCCGTTCACCACGTCGCGTGCGAGCGTGATGGGGCCCTCGGCGACCAGCGTCACGTCGCCGGTCATGGTCCACTTCTTGTCGAGGGTGATCTTGTTCGACGAGGAATCGCCTCCCCCGATGTAGTGGTGCCCCGAGAACGCGCCGGTGTTGTCGCTCCAGTGGGCCATGAAGTTGCTCGCCGAGGTCCACGAGGTCGCGCTCAGGTAGTTGTTCGGATCCCACGTGAAGGTCGGTTGTGTGAGGGTCGGCGGCGGGGGCGGCGGGTTGTTCTCGGACGTCGTGCCGCTGACGGTGCCACCTCCGGTCACCGTCCCGCCCGTCTGGACGTCGCCGAGCACGGCACCCGTGAGGGCCACGCCTTCGCCGGCGTTGCTGCCCGACCACACGTCACCTTCGACCGTGGTCTGGCTGTTGTCGATCGTCGCGGCCTTCCCGGCCCAGACGTTCCCACCGATCGTCGAGTTGTTGTGGGTGGTGATGTTGCCCGCCGCGGTCAGGTCGCCGAACACCTTGGCCGACTGCGCCAGGGTCAGATCCGAGGCCGAGTAGACGTCCCCGGTGATCGTGCTGTTGTTGTCACCGACGAGCCCTCCGGGCGACGCGAAGAGGGCGTGGCTGAAGCCGTCGATGGGATCGAGTGTGACCTGCTGTTCCACCTGGCGGGTGGCGACCCGCGGTGCTCCCTTGTAGGGCGAATAGGAACGGGCGACGATGTAGCGGTCGAGGTCGTCGGGGTCGTTGGGGTCGACGGGGGTGACCTCGATCTCGTACTCGCCGCTTCCGTCCGGAAGCGCCACCGGTTCGGTGGTCCCCGACCAGTCGTATTGGGCCGAGAGCGTGCTGATGGCCTGGTTCACCCCTGCCTCGGCCGAGTTGAGTGCTTGTTCCCGGTGGCGCTCGAACGACGACCCCTCGACCTGGTGGATGCCGATCTGGGTCCAGGTGGCTCCCAGGGCGAAGATGATGAGGGTGATCATGAGCGCAGTCACGATCCCGGCACCACGTTCGTCGCGCTTCACGCGCCGGATCCATCCACCGGGGTTCATCATCACGAGCAGGCCTTCCATGCGTTGCGGCCGGCGATCTGGGTGCTGATCTTCCGGGGTGAGTGATCGTCTTCGAACCGAACCTGGAGATCGATGCTCACCGCGGCCCGTTCCCCCACGTTCGCGACATGACCGAACTCCTCGCTGGTGACCACGATGCCCTCCCCCACCTGCGTGGTGGTCGTGCCGACCGTCCGGGTCAGGTAGCCGTCGGCATCGACGCTGTAGGTGACCTCGTACGCGGAGCTGGGGTTCGTGCCGTCGTCGGCATAGGTCGTGAAGGTCAGCCCGCTCCCGGTGCTGCCCGCCGTCGGCGCTGTAATGCATTCGGCCGATCGCAGCTCGCGGTCGATCCGGCTGACGGCGTTGCGGATCTCGTCGAGCGCCCGCGATTCATTCTGGGTCACCCTCGCCGAGTTGAATGACGAGGTCATCACCGGGCCGAAGATGGCCACGATGGCGGTGAGCAACGACATCGCCACCACCAGCTCGATGGCGCTGAATCCCGCTTCTCGCGCGGATCGGAAGCGCATCAGCCCGGCACCTCCGCCAGAGTTCCGATGCGGCCGTAGTCGACCTCGATGGTGAGGTCGGCCAGCGTGACCCCCAGCTCCTCGATGACGACCTGGGTCTTCACGGTGAACCAGTTGGTGAGGTCGGCGCGCGCCTTGGTGATGGTCGTCCCGTCCTTTACGGTCGACGTGCTCGCCGACCCCGCCGTGACGGTGGTGGTGAGGGTGATGCTGTCGAGCAGGTCGAGGTCGACGACATCGAAGGTCGCGGTGCGGGTCTCGTTCACGGTGTCGCCGGGCGAGAACGAGATGTCCACGTAGCCGGAACCAAGTGTGGTCGTCTCGTAGACGCTGACCGTGATGGGATCACCGGTGACCGTCGGACTGGAAGCAGTCGGCCCGGCCTCGGCGGTCGCGGTGGCGCTGACGGCGCTGACGCGAGCGGCCCCGGCGTAGTCCAGCGGAGTGCCACTGTCGATCGTCAGGATGTCGATGGCCGGCACGACCAGATTCCCGACCGACGACACCAGCGAGCCTCCCGACACCGGATCCTCGTCGACGGTGGCGGTCGCGGAACCGGCGCTCTCGGACACGACCAGATTGCCGGTCGTGACACCCGCATCGAAGTCGGCGGTCATCGACGACGGTCCGTCGGCGTGGTCGTAGCCGTAGGCGAGCTTGTCGCCGTCGCCGACGATCCCGTCGGTACATCCGCTGACGTTGCACGACTCGGCCGAGCTCTTCGACACCACCGAGCTGGTCGAGCCGGTGCTCAGGGTGAGGGGGGTGCCAGACGAGATGCTGTCGCCGACGTGGCCCAGCGGACCGACGACGTGCTGCAACGCCAGGGTGGTGTCCTTGTCGTTGTCCGCCGCGGTCTCGGCCTTGACGCCGTCGCACGTGACCGTGGAACCGCTCTGCCCACATCCCGATGCCGTCCCCGAGTTGAGGGTCATCGACGAACGCGCCGAGCCGGCCAGGCCACGGGTCTCGACCACCAGATCCCGGTCGGTGTCGGTGTGCACGAGTGGGAAGAACAACTGGGCCTGGGCCAGGTCGATGCCGTCCAGTGTTCCGGTGATGTCGATCAGGCCGGAGTCGACGTCGACGACGCCGGTGACCTCGTCCGACAGGACACCAAACCGCGAGACCAAGGTCGACGCCGTGATCTGGTTGGCGACCGCGGTCTCGTCGTACTGCGCGTTCTCCCACTCCACGGTCACGGTGAGACGCCGGTACGTGTCACCGACAGCCGGAGTCACCTCGGTGACGTACCAGGAGGTCGTGTACGTGGCGTTGTCCCGCTCCTCCGGCCCCAGCACGTGCTCGGCGTACGGAGGTGAGGCAACGCCCACCAGTTCCTCCGCGTTGACGCCATCGGGCTTGTACAGGTAATTCCCGTCGGCGTCCACCGTGATCGCATCGTCGGTGGCCAGTGTGCTGTCGTTCCCGAGGTCGTGTCCGACGTCGCCGAAGTTGACGGCCCGGAACCGTTCGATGACCTCTTTGGCGACGGCTGTGGCCCCCGTCTGCTGACGCCCGGTGGTGAGCCCGCGGATCCCCGTGCTCAGGGACGCGAGGAGCCCGAGCATCACGGTGAAGACGAGGCCGAGGGCCATGACCGTCTCGACGAGCGAGAAGCCGTCCTCGCCCGAGGCGCGCGCCGAGAAGCGATCTTCTCGTCGACGGCCGCGCACCAAACAGCCCAGCCTTCTGATCACGCGCAATCCCATGGACTCGCCTTCGTGTCCTGTCATGCCCCTTCATGCGAGGCATCGACGGGCCCGGCCAGGCGCCGAAGGAGACCGGACGCGGGTTGTCCGGTTCGTGGGTGAGCTTTGGTAAGGGATGGAACGAGCGCGGCTTATGCGCCGTTGCCCGACCCCTTGCCCGGGACCACGCGGTAGGCCTCGTAGACCGAGTCGACCCGCTTGATCCCGGCGAGCACCGAGTCGAGGTGGCTCGGGTCGGCCAGCTCGAAGTCGAACCGGAGCGTTGCCACGCGGTCGGAGGAGACCACCGTGGTGGCGTTCACGATGTTGATGTGGTGCTCGGAGACGACCTCGGCCACGTCGCGCAGGAGCTTCGAGCGGTCGAGCGCCTCGACCTGGATCGACGCGACGTAGGTGCCCTGGGCGTCGGAATCCCACTCCACATCGATGAGGCGGTCCTGCTGCGACGACAGGCTCTCGGCGTTGGCGCAGTCGGCCCGGTGGACCGACACGCCCCTCCCGCGCGTGACGAAGCCGATGATCTCGTCGCCGGGAACCGGGGTGCAGCACCGGGAGAGGCGCACCATCACGTCGTCGAGACCCTCGACGTGGACGCCCACCTCACGGCGGGCCTTCCGCCGGGGCGGACGCTGGATGGTGGTCGGCAACCGCTCCTCCTTGCCGCCCCGCAGCTCACGCTCGATGCGCTGTGCCACCGCCTTGGCCGACACGTGGTGCTCGCCGATGGCCGCATGGAGTGCGTCGACGTCCGCGTAGTTCATGTCGTCGGCGACCTTGGCCACGACGTCAGAGCTGTTCACGCGCTGGACCGGGAGCCCCTCACGCCGGAAGGCCTTGGTGAGATCTTCGCGCCCGGTCTCGATGGCGTCCTCACGCCGCTCGCGGGAGAACCACTGCCGGATCTTCGAGCGGGCTCGGGGCGACTGCACGAACTGGAGCCAATCGCGGCTCGGCCCCGCGCCCTCGACCTTCGAGGTGAAGATCTCGATGGCGTCGCCCGAATTGAGCGTCGAGTCGAGTGGCACCAGACGGCCGTTGATCCGGGCGCCGATGCACCGGTGCCCGACCTCGGTGTGGATCGAGTAGGCGAAGTCGACCGGCGTCGAGCCGCTCGGGAGCGTCACCACGTCGCCTTTCGGGGTGAACACGAAGACCTCGTCCTGCTCGAGGTCGATGCGCAGCGACTCCATGAACTCGGCCGGGTCGGAGGCCTCCTGCTGCCAGTCGACGAGCCGTTGGAGCCAGGCCAGGTCTTGTGCCTCAGGGCGCCCTTCCTTGTAGCTCCAGTGGGCGGCCACGCCGAACTCCGCCCGCTGGTGCATGTCGCGGGTACGGATCTGCACCTCGACCGGCTTGCCGTCGGGACCCACCACGGTCGTGTGGAGCGACTGGTAGAGGTTGAACTTGGGCATGGCGATGTAGTCCTTGAACCGTCCCGACACCGGCCGCCACAGCGCGTGGATCGAGCCGAGCGCCCCGTAGCAGTCCTTCACCGAATCGACGATGACCCGGATGCCCACCAGGTCGTGGATCTCGTCGAACTCCCGGCCCCGCACGACCATCTTCTCGTAGATGGAGAAGAAGTGCTTCGGCCGGCCGGTGACCTCGGCGCGGATGTTCAGCTCCGCGAGGCGGGCCTCGATCTCCTCGGTGACCCGCTGGAGGTAGGTGTCACGCTCGGGAGCTCGGCTGGCCACCATGTGCTCGATCTCGGCATACCGCTTGGGGTGGAGAACGGAGAACGACAGGTCCTCGAGCTGCCACTTCACGTCCTGGATCCCGAGCCGGTGTGCCAGGGGGGCGTAGATGTCGCGGGTCTCCTGGGCGATGCGCTGCTGCTTCCCTTCCGACAGCGACGCGATCGTCCGCATGTTGTGCAGCCGGTCGGCAAGCTTGATGACGAGGACCCGCAGGTCCTTGGCCATCGCCACCAGCATCTTGCGCATGTTGGCGGCCTGGCGGGCCTCCTTGGTGTCGAACTGGAGACGGTCGAGTTTCGTGACGCCATCGACGATGACGGCCACGTCAGATCCGAACCGCTCGGTCAGGTCGTCGAGTCCCAACTCGGTGTCCTCGACCGCGTCGTGGAGCAACGAGGCGGCGATGGTGACGTCGTCGAACCCCAACCCGGCCAGGATCTCGGCCACTCCCACCGGGTGCGTGATGTAGGGATCGCCCGACTTCCGCAGCTGATCGCCGTGCGCGTTACGCGCCTCCTCGAACGCCCGCTCGATCAGCTCGGTGGAGGCCCGAGGATGCCGATCGAGGTACGTGTTGAGCACCGGAGCGAGGAGCACGTCGACCTGATGCCGGCGCCACGGCAGCAGCGACCGTCGCAGGTCGGTCCGCTCGGCCACGTGCTCGACAGCCAATGTCCTAGGCCTCCTCGTAGGTCAGGACGCTGTGGATCAGGCTTCCGTCCAATTTGGCGCGTCCGCCGAGGAACTCCAGTTCGATGAGCACCGCCACACCTACCAGCTCCGCGTCGAAACGTTCGACGAGGCGGGACGCTGCCGCGGCCGTTCCGCCGGTCGCCATGACGTCGTCGACCAGCAACACCCGATCGCCCGGCTTGACCGCGTCGCGGTGGATCTCGAGGAGGTCGGTGCCGTACTCCAGCTCGTACTCCTCACGCTCGATCTCCCACGGAAGCTTCCCCGCCTTCCGCACGGGGACGAAACCGGCTCCGAAACGATCGGCGAGCGGACCGGCGAGGATGAAGCCCCGGGCCTCGACGCCGAGCACCCGGTCGATCGACTGGTCGGCGAACGGTTCACAGAGAGCGTCGAGGGCGAGCTTGAACGCGATCGGGTCTCCCAAGAGTGGCGTGATGTCCCTGAACACCACCCCCGGCTCCGGGAAGTCGGGGATGTCTCGCACCGACTCGTACAGGCTCGCCGTATCCTGCTCCCGACCCGCCGACATCACGTCGGCTCCGACAACATCGGGGGTCCCCATCGGAACCTCTGGTTCCGATGGGGGTTGGCATGGGGCCCCTGCCCCATGCCCGGCCGTCCGGGCCCGCCACGGTCGATGGCACGCTCACACACCATCGATCCAGGGTACCCCTGGCAGCGGGCGGGAAGTCGGGGGGGATGCGCTATTTCCGACGCTTCTTGCGGCGCTGCTTGCGGGGCTTGGGCTTGACCACGAGGTCGTCCTCGAGGGCGTCGGCCAACTCGCCGATCGCGCTCCGGTCCTCGGGCTCCTCTGCCGCCGATACCGACTCGTCGGGTGGTTCCGGATCATCGGGGATGGGGTCGGGCTCGTCTCGGCTGGGCTCAGGTTCAGGCTCGGGTGCGGGCGCCGGGGTCGGTGAAGTCTTGACGGCGGACCGGGCGGGCGTGCGCCGCTCGACTCGCTCGCGGAGGGCCGCATAGCGGGGCTCATACTCCTTCCACCACGCGAGCACCTGGGCGGCGACGAAGATCGACGAATAGGTGCCGACGAGAAGACCGACGAACAGGGCCAGCGAGAAGTCGCGGATGGTGACCGCGCCGAGCACGTACGACCCGATCACGAGCAAAGAACCCACCGGGATCAGCGTGGTGATGCTGGTGTTGAGCGAGCGCATGAGCACCTCGTTCAACGACCGATTGACCGTGTCGGAATAGGTCTCGCTCCCGCCGGTACCCATGGCGTCGACGTGCTCCTTGACCTTGTCGAAGACCACGACCGTGTCGTAGAGCGAATAGCCGAGGATGGTGAGGATGGCGATCACCGTGGCCGGCGTCACCTCGAACCCGGTCAGGGCGTACACGCCGACCGTGAGCCCCACGTCGTGAGCGAGGGCCACCATCGACGCCACCGCCATCTTGAATTCGAAACGGATGGCGAGGTAGATGAGCACCGCGATGAGGAAGATGACCAGGGCTCGGATCGCCTGCTCGGTCACCGCCTCGCCGAAGGTGGGCCCGACGGTCTGAACGCTCACCTGCTCGGGATCGTCGACGTTGGCGTAGCCCGCCAGCGCGTCGCGCACCGCCTCGACCGTCGCCTCGTCGGTGCTGATCGACTGCACGCGCACCTCGTTGCCGCCGAGGATCGACACCTTGGCGTTGCGCTCACCGAGCGGCTCCAGGACGTCGCGGACATCGACGACCCTGGGATCACGCTCGCGCACCTCGACCTGCCACGCCGTGCCTCCCTCGAACTCGATGCCGAGGTTGAGGCCGTTGATGAACAGGGCGGAGAAACCGATGGCGAGGGCCACCGACGAGAGGATGAACCAGGTGCGCCGACGGCCGGTGAAGTCGAAATCCGACTGGTCGCGGAACACGTCGGCGACGGTGCTGCGGAAACTCATCGCTTCACCTCGGTGGCACCGGCGAGTTGGCGAACACCCAACCAACGCGAGTCGGTGAGTCGAGGGCTGCGGCCGATCACCACCACGAGGTGGTGCATGAAGAAGTAGGAGACCACGAGATCGAGGGCGGTGACCAGCCCGAGGTAGAAGGCGAAGCCCCGCACCGACCCGATGGCGATGAGCCACAGCAGACCGGCCCCGAGAAGGGTCACGACATCCGCGGTGACGATCGTGCGGAACGCCTTCTTGAAACTGCGGTCGGTTGCCGAGCGGACCGTGCGGCCCGTGCGCAGCTCCTCCTTCAAGCGTTCGAAGTAGACGATGTTCGAGTCGACGGCCACGCCGATGGCGACGATGAGACCTACCACGCCGGCCAGGGTGAGGGTGAGCGAGATGGTCTCACCGAGCCACGAGACGATGGCGTACACGGCGCCGCCGGTCACGGCAAGGCTGAGCCACACCACGAACCCGAGGATCCGGTAGTAGAGGATCATGTAGACAAGGACGATCCCGAGGCCGATGGCCCCGGCGACGATGCCGGCCTCGAGCTGGTCGCGTCCGAGGCTCGCCGACACCTCCTGGGCCGAGATCGCCTCCAACTCGATGGGGAGCGCGCCGAAGCGGAGCACCAGGGCCAGGTCCTTGGCCTCCCCCTCGTCGAAGGCGCCGCTGATCTGCGCCGTCCCCCCGAAGTTGGCCTGCTGGATCACCGGCGCCGACTGGACGACGCCGTCGAGCACGATCGCCACCTGCCGGCCCACGGTCTGCTCGGCCAGGTCGTCGAACTGCCGCGATCCTTCACTGTTGAAGTCGACGTTCACCACCCACGCGCCGCCCTGGAACCGGGCCTGGGCATCGCTCACCGCGTCGCCGGTCACCTGGGCCGGGGCGAGCTGGTAGATGAACTCGCCGTCCCGGCCCACGGCCGTGATCGGCTGGTCGGCGTCGAACTCCTGGCCCGCCTCGACCTGCTCGGGCGGCGCAGTCGTGGTCGTGGTGTCGTCGGATGCCTCGGTCGTCGTCGTGGTGTCGTCGGCCTGCCCGAGCACGCGACCGTTGACACCGGCCGCGTCTCCGCCGCCGTGCTGGGGGGCCTCGGTGGGGGCCTCACCGGGAGGCGGCACCTGGCTCGGATCGACGCCCGCCGGGACCTGGTTGATGACCGGCCGGAACTGCAACTCGGCGGTCCGCCCGATCAGGTCGCGAGCTCGCCCCTGCTCCTCGACCCCGGGGAGGTCGACGACGATCGTGTCGCCCTGCCGGCCGATCTCGGGCTCGGCGACACCGAGAGCGTCCACCCGATCGCGCACGATGTCGGTGGCCTTCTCGAGCCGATCGCCCAGGTCACCTTCGGCCTCGCTGGCGTCGGTGGGTGCGAGCACCACCGACAGGCCGCCCTGGAGGTCGAGCCCGAGCTGAGGCGTGGTGTCGGTGAAGACGACCCCGGCCATGGCACCGATGGTCGCCAACATGACGACCACGATCGAGGTGACGCTACGACGCATGGTTGACTACTCGTCGCCGTCGTCGATCCCGACGTCCTGCTCCTCGACCGAGTCGCCGGCCTCGAGACTGTCGAGGTTCCGGGCAATGGCCCGCCGGTCGAGTTGGATTCGGGTTCCCGGCGCGATCTCGAGCCAGGCCACGTCGTCCAAGAGATCGTCGATGCGTCCGTGGATCCCCCCGGCCGTGATGACCCGGTGGCCCACCTGGAGGCTGCGCATCAGCTCCTGGTGCTCCTGCATCCGCTTGCGCTGTGGTCGCAGGAGCAGCAACCACACGGCCAGGACGATGAAGGCGGTCCAGACGAGGGCGAGCACGGAACTCCTCGAACGAGTGACGACGGGATCGGGCGCGCATGCTATCGCCCGCCGCGCTCAGCGACCGAACAGGCTCGGTGGCGTGGCTCCCGGCGGCACCTCGAGCCCGAGGTGCACGAACGCCGCCGACGTCGCCACTCGCCCCCGGGGTGTGCGCTGGAGCAGGCCTTCCTGGAGGAGGAACGGTTCGTAGACGTCTTCGACGGTCTCGGCCACCTCGCCGACCGCGGCGGCGAGAGTGTTGAGACCCACGGCCGTGCCGCCGAAGGTCGCGCAGAGCGCCGTGAGGATCGCCCGGTCGACTTTGTCGAGCCCGCGCTCGTCGACCTCGAAGAGCGTGAGCGCATCGCGGGCAGCGGTGGCATCGACGGTGCCGTCGCCCCGCACCTCCGCATAGTCGCGCACCCGTTTGAGGAGCCGGTTGGCGATGCGGGGCGTCCCCCGGGACCGTGACGCGATCTCGGCGGCCGCCTCGTCGTCGAGCGTGACCGAGAGGATCGCCGCCGAGCGACTCACGATGGCCTGGAGATCGTCGGGGGCGTAGTAGTCGAGGCGGGCCACGAAGCCGAAACGGTCGCGCAGCGGGCTGGTGATGAGCCCCGTGCGGGTGGTGGCGCCGACGAGGGTGAAACGGGGGACGTCGAGGCGGATCGAGCGCGCCGAGGGATCCTTGCCGATGACGATGTCGAGCTGGA
>CAZTOV010000038.1:0-18453 GCA_964615175.1 uncultured Burkholderiales bacterium | reverse complement strand
GCGACGACCCCTTCTTCGGCGACGAGTTCCTCGCCCTCTACCAGGAGTGGGAGCAAGCCGGAAAACCCGGCTACGTCCTCTGACGCGGCGAACTTTGGGGGGCTCACCCCCTCATCGGGGGTGGGGAAAGCAATGTTCGCTGGGCCGGCCCATCAACTTCTTGACGGCTACGTCCCGTACTTGGCCCTCAGCTCGTGCTTGAGGATCTTGCCGGCGGGGTTGCGGGGAATTTCGTCGACTTCGAGCTGCTCGGGGAGCTTCTGCTTCATCAGGCCCTGCTCGAGCAGGTAGTCGTTCATCTCCTCGAAGCCGATGGCTTCCTCCCCCTCGGCAGCCTGGATGACGGCGCAGACCCGCTCGCCACTCCCCGGATCGGGCAGCCCGATCACGGCGACGTCGCCGACCTTGGGATGGGCGTAGAGCAGGTCCTCCAACTCCTTGGCCGAGATGTTCTCGCCCTTGCGGATGATCACGTCCTTCACCCGCCCGGTGATCACCACGTAACCGTCGTCGAGATAGCCGAGGTCGCCGGTACGGAAATAGCCGTCATCGTCGAAGGCCTCGGCGTCGAGCGAAGAGTCGAGGTAGCCCTTGAACAGCTGGGGCGCCTTGACCCGCAGCTCGCCCTCGGCCCCATCGCGCACCACGTTGGCCTCGAGGTCGACCAGCTTGAACTCCGCTCCCGGCGCCGGCCGGCCCTCGGTGTCGGCCAGCTTGTCGTCCGGGTCGTCGACCGAAGCCATGGCCACGATCGGTGCCTCGGTGAGGCCGTACCCCGACACGATGCCCACCCCGCCGATGGCCTCCTTGATGTCGTAGTGGAGCTGCGGCGGCTTGGGTGCGCCACCGCCCGGGTAGGCGCGGATGTCGGGGAAGAGCGACTTCTCGCCGGCGTCCTTCTGGGCGGCGAGATAGGCCTGGTGGAAGATGGTTCCGGCTCCCGCCAGGGTGACTCCCTCGCGTTGGAGCACCTCGACGGTGCCCTGGGGATCGAAGGCCTCGACGAGGATGTTCACGCATCCGGTCATCAGCCCGGCGTAGAGCCAGGTGATGCCGCCGATGTGGGTGAACGGGAACACCAGCGCGGAACGATCGTCCCCGGTGATCTGGAGCCGCTGCACCATGGCGTCGGACGCCGCCCGGATGGTCTGGTCGGTGTGCTGGGCGCCCTTGGGGTCGGCGGTGGTGCCCGAGGTGTAGAAGAGCCACCGCACGTCGTCACCGCTCGTGGGCGAGTCGGGCAGCGCCGACGGGTCGCCCTCGGGCAGCGACCGGTCGCAGGTGAGCACCTCGGTGGCGGTGCCTTCGACGATCCCCTCGGCCATCGCCTTGAAGTCGACGCCCCGCCACTCGGTGGGGACGATCAGCAGCTTGGCGTCGGTCTGGCGGATGACGAATCCCAGCTCCTTGGCCCGGTAGATGGGCAGGATGGGGTTCTGGGTGGCGCCGAGGCGGCACAGCGCGCCGACCAGCACCACCGACTCGATCCAGGTGGGCAGCTGCCACGACACGCGGTCGCCGGGGCCCACACCCTGGTCGGCCAGTCCGGCTGCCGCCCGCTCGACCGCGTCCCGGTACTGGGAGAACGTCATGGTGCGGCCCGACTCGTCGACCAGCATCTGATCGTCGGGCGTGGCCTCGGCGCGCCCGACCACGTGGTCCCAGAGCGTTGCTCCCTCGATCATCGGTCTCCCTTCCTTTCCCCCCGGTTCTTGACTGCGTTTTGCCCGCTGAGCGGGCAAAACGCAGTCAAGAACCGGGGCTATTTGATCGCCACCGGATTCACCGGCGCGCCGCACGCGTGGGTGAACGGCTCGGGGCTGGCCTCGAGGAGGAACTCGTAGACCCCGTCGCCGGCGCAGTCGGCGGCCAACGCCTCGAGGTCCCAGTTCTGGCCCTGGAGCATGCCCAGGTCGCGCAGGCACAGTCCGTGCACCGGGAGGTCGAACGAGTCGCCGGGACCCGGCAGCACCTCGAAGGTGATGTTGTCGGTGGCGGCGGCGGCGACGTCGCGGTCGCGGAACCACTCCACCGCGTCGACGCCGATGCCGGGTGAGGGGAACCCGTACGCGTCGCGGTCGCCCGCGTGCAGCAACGCCATCTGTCCCGTCCGGATCAGCACGACGTCGCCGGCGTCGATGGATACGCCGACCTGCTCGGCCGCGGCGTCGAGGTCGTCGGCGCCGAGGGCGTGTCCCGGCTCCAGGCGGTCGACGCCGAGGGCCCGGGCGATGTCGAGCAGCACCCCCCGGCTCACGAGCGTCCCGACCCGGTCGATCCCGCAGCGGGCTGCCCCGGCCTCGGTGACCGACTCCGCGGGGAAGCCGTTGTAGATGAGCCCGTCGTAGCTGACGTGAGCGAGGGCATCCCAGTGGGTGGCGGCCTGCAGTCCGAGTGTCGCCTTGTCGTCGTTGAACGCCACCGTGCCGAACGGCCGGTTCACCGAGATCATCTCCCGGACGGGATTGTCGCGTCCGGGGATGGCTCCGGTCTGGGGACCGTCCTCGTCGAGCGGGATCGCCAACGAGAACGTCACCCCGTGCTGCGCGGCGGCGACGCCTCGGCGGACGGCGGCCCCATCGATCAGGTTGAGGGTCCCCCGCTCGTCGTCGTCGCCCCAGCGTCCCCAGTTGGAGACCTTCTCGGCCAGCGCCGCCAGGTCGTCCGACCTCACGGTCACGCGGTGGCGGTGAGCGCCCGCTCCCGCATCCGGGTCGAGCGGTGCACGGGGTCGGTGTCGAACTTGGGGATGACTTCGCGGCCGAACAGCTCGAGGGATTCGAGCGCGGTCTCGAGGGGCAGCGTGGTGGTGAGCGGGCTGAGGATGATCTGGTCGACGCCGATGTCCTCGTACATCTGGATCACCCGGGCGCAGTCGTCGGGGTCGCCCACCATGGACAGCCCGATTTCGGACATGTTCTCGACGTCCTCGACGCTCGGGGGCGGGATCACCTCGGGCCACGCGGGGACGCCGGGCGGCATCACGATGTTGTCGAGCCACCGGTAGAGCTGGCTCACGTAGTAGTTGTTGCCGGTCTCGGCGTGGATGCGGAACGCCTCGTCGCGGTCCTCGAGGCACAGGAACGCGGCCACCGCGAGGATGTTGTCGTTGACGTAGTCGCCGACCGGATCGTCGCAGGCGGCGGCCGCCTGCTTGTACGCGGTGACCATCGGCTCGATCTGCTGGGGTGTTCCGGTGGTGAAGCAGAACGCGCCCAGGCCGAGACGACCCGCCTTCTCGAACGTGGGCGGGCTCCCGCACGCCACCCACATCGGCGGGTGGGGATCGGAATAGAGCTTGGGCAGCACGTTGCGCTCGGGCATGCGGAAGAACTCGCCCTCGTAGGAGTACGACGGTTCCTTCCACATCTTCACGAACTCCCCGATCGTCTCGTCCCACATCTCCTTGGTGAGGTCCTTCTCGGGGATGTCGAAGCCCATGATCTCGGTCGACGACGAGCCCCGGCCGGTGCCGAACTCGAAGCGTCCCTCGGAGAGATGGTCGAGCACGGCCACTCGCTCGGCGATGCGGGCCGGGTGGTTGACCGGGGGAGTGGTGTTGGTGATGGCGCTGCCGATGTGGATCCGCTCGGTGCGGGCGGCCACGAAGGAGAGGAACACCTCGGGCGCCGGCATGTGTGAGTACTCCTCGAGGAAGTGGTGCTCGGGGCACCACACGTACTTCACCCCGTGCTGCTCACACGCCACCGCGAACTCGAGGTTGTCCATGAGCCGCTGGTGCTCGTAGCCCGGATCGCGCTCGACCTCGGGGGCCGGCACGTGGGCCTGAGCGAAGAATCCGAACTCCATGAACGTCTCCCTGGCTTCCTACGATCCGATGTTGAGCACACCCCGGGCGAGGCGCCCGGCGCGCATGTCGTCGACGAGGCCCTCGATTTCCTCGAGCGGGCACGTCTTCGTGACCAGCTCGTCGAGCTTGAGCCGGCCCTCCTGGTACAGCTCGACGATCAGGGGGATGTCGTGGCGGGGCCGGCTCGACCCGTAGCGGCAGCCGAGGATGGAGCGGTCGTGGTAGAGGTCGGCCACCACGAAGCTCGCCTCGGTGCCCAGCTTGGGGACCCCGAGCAGCACACACTGGCCGCCCCAGTCGAGGGTGGCGAGGGCCTGCTTGATGAGGGCCGGGTGGCCGACGCACTCGAAGGCGTGGTCCGCACCGTCGCCGGTGAGCTCCTTCACCGCCGCCACCGCGTCGTTGTCGCCCGATGCCTGTCCCTGGATGGCGGGCACGAAGTGGGTGGCGCCGAAGTCGAGGGCCACCTTCTCCTTGTCGGGGTTGGCGTCGACGGCGATGACCGTCGTCGCGCCGGAGACGACGCAACCCTGCACCACGTTGAGTCCGATGCCCCCGACGCCGAACACGACGGCGGTGTCGCCCGGCTCGACCCGGGCCCGGTTGACGACGGCGCCGAAGCCGGTGAGCACGCCGCAGCCGATGAGGCAGGCTGACTCGAGGGGGACCGACGGGTCGATCTTGATCGCCTGGCTCTCTTTCACCACCGCCTCGTCGGCGAACACCGAGGCGTTGGCGAAGTTCCAGAGCTTCTCGCCGCCGCGTGTGAAGGGCTGGCTGAGGTTGCCGAAGGTCTGCTTGCAGAGTGTGGGGTGGCCGGTCTCGCACGCGTCGCAGAGCCCGCAGTTCCCCAGCGTGGTGAGGACCACGTGATCGCCGGGCTCGAGGGTCGTGACGCCCGCCCCGACCTCCTCGACGACGCCCGCGCCCTCGTGGCCCAGGACGACCGGGGTGGGGTACGGGATGGTGCCGTTCACCACGCTGAGGTCGGAGGCGCACAGCCCGGCGGCGGCGATGCGTACCCGCACCTCGCGGTCGTCGGGGGCCCGCAGCTCGACATCGTGGGCGACCTCGATCCCGTCGCCGTCGTAGATGACCGCCCTCATGTTTCAGCCCGCCGACATCTCGTCGGCTCCGACAAGATCGTGGCCGTGGGAGCCCCAAACGTCACCAGTTCTTCGCTCATCGGCCGGGAGCCTATCGGCGGATCTGACGCGGCGTCAGACCCGGATCGGTCAACAAGGGGGTTCACAGACGGTCCGATCGGGTACATGCTTGCTCAACAGAACAGCACGCATCCGGAGGGAGTCCCTTTCATGGACGGCCACCGCACCATCGATCGACGCCACCGCATCACGATCCCCCGTGACACGTTTCGTCAGGCCGGTTTTCACCCCGGTGACCACGTGACCGTGCGCCCCGGCGGCCGGGGTCGTGTGATCATCGAGCGCGACGGTCACGATGACGACGACGGCCTCGGCGAGTCGTACGGCGACGGCTACGTCAGTTGGATCAACGGGCGCAACGCCTGATCAGCCCCACGCCACGATCTCGCCGGCGACCTCGGTGAGGAGGTCGGTGTCGGACCAGTCGACCGGCACCTCCACGATCTGGAGTTGGTCCTCCGCGAGCGCCTCACGGAGCAGGTGGGCGTGGGCGTCGGCCGAGCTGAGCGAACCCGAGCGGCCCCAGGCGCAGAGCAGGATCGAGACCCCCGACGTCGCCGCGTAGGTGACCGCCTCGTCGGTGTCGAGGTCGTAGGGCGAGGTCGTGACCGCCACCGCAGTGCGGCCCTGGCCGGCGGTGTGCACGGCGTTCCAGGCGGCGAAGCCGCCCTCTTCGACCGCGGGCACGATCACGCTCCCGAGTTCGGACGTGGGGAACGCACGCGCCACCCAGAACCCGGCGAGCCCCGGGTCGGCGAACACCACGCTGTCCGGCGGCAGCACCGCCTTCAGGTCGGCGATGGCCCGGGCGGGGGAGAGCGGAAGGGCGTCACTGGCGTAGAGCGGCTGCACCACCTCCGCCAGACGCGTGTACAGCGGCGGCCGCGCGGGTGAGCGCGGGGGATGCGGCCACCGCTCGGCCAGTCTCCCCAGTTCGCGCGGTCGAATCCACCGGTGCGGAGCGAGCTGCCACCGCTCGGGTGGCGCCTCGTTGCTGTCGAGGCCCGAGGCGATGATCAGGTCGGCGTCGCCGAGCCCCGCCAACTCGAAGTCGCGTTCCTGGAGTCCTGCGGTCCCCAGATGGTGCGGGCTCCGCCAGTCGAAGAGGCCCTTGGCCCCCCAGGTGTTGACGACCCCGAGGCCGCCCCGCTCGGCGAGGGAGCGGAGTCCGTCGATCCCGGTGGGACCGGCGGCGACGATGCCCGGGCCGGCGAGTACGACGACGTCGGCCTCGGTCCCCAGCCGCTCGACCTCGGCGACGACGTCTTCGACGGTCAAAGGGTGGACATGATGTAGAAGATCATCCAGATCGGCATGGTCACGACGACCACCACGAGGAGCACGAGCAGGACCGCCACCCACGGCGACCGCGGGGTGTCGCCCTCCCATGCGCGGGCGAAGGCGCCCTTCATGCTCACGGCGTCTGGCCCGTGACCGACCAGTAGAGGGTGCGGGTCAGGGATTCCTCGAGGTCGTCTCGGCGGATCCCCCAGAACTCGAATCCGTAAAGGTGGGCGGCGGTGTGGGCGAGCATCGCCACCAACGAGCCCGCCACCGCCATCGGGTCGAGGCCGGGCACCCTCCCGTCGCGCTGGAACCGGCCCACCACGTCGGCGAGCGCCCGGGTGACCTCGTTGAGGGCTCGCACGCGCAGGTTCTGGAACCGCAGGTCACCTTCTTCCGTCGACAGTTCGACCACCCGCAGCACCGGACGGTGCTCTTCCCACAGGTCGAGAAACCCTCGAACCAGGTCCCTCGCCGTGTCGATGCCGGCCCTGCCGCTCCACGCGCCGTCGACCAGCTCGGTGAGGCTGCCGGTTTCGCGGGCCACGTCTTCGGCGAGCACGAGCACGGCGTGTTCGACGTCGGGAAAGTACTGGTAGAAGGTCGCCGGCGACGTGCCCGCCGCCTTGGCGATGTCGACGACCTTGATGTCGCGGTACGCCTCGTGGGTCAGGGCGGCGCGGGTCTCGTCGAGGAGCTTGCGGCGGGTGGCCCGCCCCCGTCGGCCCGGCACCCGGCCGTCGACCGCGGGAAGGTCCTCGACCGCTTCGAGGCGGCGCTCGTTCGCCGTCATGTTCCTCGCTCCTCGCCCGTCGGCAGCCGGGGCGCTCGGCCCCCGCTCGACGTCGTCTCGCTCACGTCTCGATCTCCACGGTGTCGAGCGCTCGTTCGCGCAGCTCGTACTTGAGTACCTTGCCGCTGGCGTTGAGCGGAAGCGAGTCGACCACCTCGACGTAGCGGGGCGCCTTGTAGTTGGCCATCTGCTCCCGGGCCCAGGCGATCACTTCGTCGGGGTCGACGGTCTCGCCGCTCTTGGGCACCACGTAGGCCATCCCCACCTCGCCGAGGCGCTCGTCGGGAACGCCGACCACCGCCGCTTGGGCGAGCTTCCCGTGGGCGAGGAGGAGGTTCTCGATCTCGGCGGGGTAGGCGTTGAAGCCGCCGACGATGAACATGTCCTTCTTGCGGTCGGTGATCCGCAGATACCCGGCGTCGTCCATCACCCCGATGTCACCGGTGTGGAGCCAGCCGTCGCGATCGATGGTCTCCGCGGTCTGCTCGGGGTCGTCGAGATAGCCCTGCATCACGTTGTAACCGCGGACCACGACTTCGCCGGGCTCGCCCCGGGGAACCTCCCGGCCCTCGCCGTCGACCACCTGCACCTCCACGCCGGGGATGGCGCGGCCCGACGTCTCGGCGATGGTCTCGGGGTCGTCGTCGTGGCGGCACATGGTGGCGATGCCGCAGGCTTCGGTGAGCCCGTATCCGGTGATCACGGTGTCGAACCCCAGTTCGTCGCGCATCCGGACGATGAGGTCGACGGGGATCGACGCCGCGCCGGTGACGGCGAGCCGAAGCGACGAGATGTCGTGCTTGTCGAGGTCGGGGGCGTTGAGGATGGACTGGAAGAGCGCCGGCGGCCCGGGGAGCATCGACACCCGTTCGTCGCCGATGCGCTGGAGCACGACGGCGGGGTCGAACACCGCGTGGGGGATGATCGTCGCCCCGGTCATGAGGCAGGCGAGGATGCCGGCCTTGTAACCGAAGGCATGGAAGAAGGGGTTGACGATGAGGTAGCGGTCGCCGGCCTGGAGCCCCACCACGTCGGCCCAGTCGGCGTAGGCCCGCAGCGTCTGTTCGTGGGTGCACATGGCGCCCTTGGGTCTCCCGGTCGTGCCCGACGTGAAGAGGATGTCGGAGAGGTCGTCGGGCATCACCGTCGCCCGGCGACGCTCGGCGTCGGCGTGGGTGGCCTCGAGGCCCCGGGCCATGAAGTCGTCCCAGGTGATCGAGCCCTCCGCCGTTTCGCCCCGCAGCACCACGATCTCCTGGAGCTGGTACAGGTCGGTCTTCGCCTTGCGGAGGAGGTCGACGTAGTCGGTGTCGAGGAAGTCGGTGACCGTGAACAGGTGGGTGACGCCGGCGCGGTCGAGGATGTCGGCCGCCTCGACCCCCTTGAACCGGGTGTTGAGAGGCACGAGCACCGCACCGGCCGTCTGCGCCCCGAGCAGCGTCACGACCCACTCGTGGATGTTGGGCGCCCAGATCGAGATCCGGTCGCCCTTCTTCACGCCGGCGGCGAAGAAGCCTCGGGCCGCCTCGATGACCTGTCGTTCGAGCTCGGCGAAGGTGACCTCGACCCCGTCGCCGCTCAGCGCGACCCGTTCGGCGTGCTCTTCGGCCGCGTGCTGGACGAGTTTGGGGATGGTCTGGGGCGCGGGATCTGACACGACATCACACGTTACCGACCCCGGCGAACTTTGGAGGCGGCGACCCCC
Organism: uncultured Burkholderiales bacterium; assembly: GCA_964615175.1. GTDB lineage: Bacteria > Actinomycetota > Acidimicrobiia > IMCC26256 > JACPCJ01 > CAZTOV01. The sequence goes on along the minus strand of CAZTOV010000038.1, from coordinate 9,694 downwards.
TATCGGGGGTCGGGAAAGCAAAGTTCGCCGGAGGGTGCGGCCTACTCGCGGTCGAGGTCGAGCAGTCGGATGGCGTTGCCGCGGGTGATCTTGTACACCTGCTCGGGCGGCAGGTGGCCGAAGAGCTTCTGGGCGACTTCGTGGGTGTTGGGCCACGTCGAGTCGGTGTGCGGGTAGTCGGTCTCGAAGGTGATGTTGTCCTCGCCGACCTTGTCGATGCTGTCGATGCCGTGCTGGTCGCGGAAGAAGCAGCCGAAGACCTGCCGGTAGTAGTAGGTCGACGGCGGTTCGGGAATGGCGTCGGCGACACCGCCCCACGCCCGGTGCTCCTCCCACACGTCGTCGATTCGCTCGAGGATGTACGGGATCCAGCCGATCTGACCCTCCGAGTAGGCCAGCTTCAGCTCGGGGAAGCGCACGAGTACACCCGAGAGCAGGAAGTCGGTGAGCGACGCCATGGCGTTGGCGAAGCTCAGCGTCACCTGCACCGCCGGCGGCGCGTCGGGTGAGGTGAGTGGCATCTGTGACGACGACCCGATGTGCATGTTCACCGAGATGCCGGCCTCCTGGCAGGCGGCGAACATCGGGTCCCACTCACCCGAATGGATGGTGGGGAGTCCGAGCTTGGCCGGGATTTCCGAGAACGCCATCGCCGTGACGCCGCGGGCGGCGTTGCGCTCGATCTCGGCGACGGCGAGGTCGACGTCCCAGAGCGGCACGATGATCAGCGGGATGTTGAGCCCGCCCGACTCCTCTTGCCACTCCTCGACCTGGAAGTCGTTGTAGGCCTGCACGCAGAGGAGGGCCAGCTCCTTGTCGTCGGCCTCGGCGAAGGTCTGACCGCAGAAGCGGGGGAAGGTGGGGAAGCACAGTGACCCGTCGACGTGGTTGGCGAGCATGTCGTCGCGGCGGGCCTTGGGGTCGTAGCAGCCGGGCCGCATCTCGTCGTAGGTGATGGGCGCCAGCGACATCTCCTCGCGCGGGTATCCGACGGCGGCGACGTGGCGCTTGTGGGGGACGACGAGGTCTTCGTAGACCCACACGTCGGCGGGGGGCGCGTCGTCGTCCCAGTCGATCTGGTAATTCTGCCCCGACCCCAGGTACTTCATGCCGCCGATGCCCCGGCGCACGATGCGAGGGCCCTGCTCCCGGTACTTCTCCGGGAGGCGCTTCTCCCAGGTGTCAGCCGGCTCGACGACGTGGTCGTCGACGCTGATGATCATCGGGATCTCGGTCGAGGTGGAGCCCTCGTTGTCGGCCATGGGAGTCCTCCGGGGGTGTTCGCCTCGGCGAACGAAATCTGACGGATCGTCAGATCAGCTTACCGCCGGTCACGCCGCCACCCAACCGGCCGTGCTACGCACGTGACCCGTGCGCAGGATCCGATGGGCGGCGACGCAGTGGTGGGGGCAGGCGATCATCATCGTCGCCGTCTTCCAGGTGTTCCGGGTGGCCCGCATCGCGCTCGAGGGCTCGCCGTCGAGCGCGATGGCCAATGCCCTCGACATCGTCGACCTCCAGGACGCGCTCGGGATGCTCCACGAGGAGACTATGCAGGAGTGGATCCTCGGATCGGAGTTCCTGGTCCGGTCCTGGAACGTCTTCTACGGCCTCGCCCACGACGCCGTCGGCGCGCTGGCCATCATCTTCCTGTGGCGCCGCGCCGGCGAACGCTACCGCTGGGCCCGCAACGTCGCCGGCTGGATGCTGGTGGTCGCCATGATCGGCTTCGCCCTCTACCCGCTGACACCACCGCGGCTCATGCCGCCCGACTTCGGATTCGTCGATACCGGGGTGGAGGTCGGGGGGATCGGACCGATCCAGGGAGCGACCGAGTCGGGGGGCGGCAACCGGTTCGCGGCGATGCCGTCGCTCCACGTGGGGCGGGCGGTGTGGGTGACCGTGGCGCTGTGGCCGGTGCTGCGGCGCCGCTGGTCGAAGGGCCTGGCGGTCGCCTACCCGTTGGCGATGCTCTTCGCCACCGTGGTCACCGCCAACCACTGGATCCTCGACGGCGCCGGTGGCGGCGCCACGCTCCTCATCGCCATGGCCCTGGAACGGGCGCGATCCTCGATCGCCCGTTCCCACGACGCGCCACCACTGGAGGGTGTGTGAGCAAATGGTGGGGTCATGACCCCACCATTTGCTCACACACCCTGGGTGGGGTCAGCGGTCGCTGTCGGGGGTGACGCGGCCCTCGACGGCGTCGTCGCCGAACATGAGGCGGGCGAAGGCCTCGAGGTCGGGGCCGCGTCGCAGCGTGTGGCCGCCATCGACCCCGAGGCACTGGCCGGTGATCCACGACGACTCGGGGCCGAGGAGGAAGCGAACCGCCGCGGCGATGTCGTCGACCGTCCCGAGCCGGCGCAGCGGCATCTGGGCCAGGTAGTCGTCGACGATCTCCTCGTTGGTGTGGAGCGCGGTCGCGAGTTCGGTGGGCACCAGCCCGGGGCGGACCGCGTTCACCCGGACCTCGGCCATCCCCAGTTCGTCGGCGGCGTTCTGTACCAGGGTCTCGAGCCCCGCCTTCGAGACCGAGTAGGGCGCCATGTAGCGGTGCGTGAGCGGTGCGGCGATGGACGAGATGGCAACGATGGCCCCTCCGCCCGACCTCGCCATGGCGGCCGCCGAATGCTTGATGGTGAAGAACGCACCGTCGAGGTTGATCGCGAGGACGCTGCGCCACGCCTCGGCGTCGGTGGCGACGATCGGGCTCATCCAGCCGGTCCCTGCTGCCGCGACCGCGATGTCGAGCGCGCCCTCGTCGGCGGCGGCGGCCACCGCCACGGCCACGTCGTCTTCGTTGCCGACGTCGCCGGCGTGGGTCCTGACCTCGCCCGGACTCTCGATCTCGGTGAGTTCGCCGGCGCCGTCGGCGAGGCGCTGCTCGGAGCGGCCCATGATCGTGACGGTGGCGCCATCGCGGCGGAGGTGCTTGGCACAGGCCAGGCCGATCCCGGAGCCGCCACCGGTGACGAGCGCGTGCATGCCGGCGAGGGGGAGGGAGTCGTGGGTCGATGCGGTCACGGCCGCGGAGCCTACGGGAACCGTTCGACCCCCCGCCGCATACGCTCGGGGTACCGAGAGCACCCCACGACGGAGATGACGATGGATGCGACCGACCTACGTCAGACCCAGGCTCCCTTGAAGGAGCGCTATCGCGAGGAGCCCGGGGCGGCGTGCATCACGCTGCACGCCCGGGGCTCGTTGGGAGATTCGGTCAGCTGCTCGGTCGAGACCGGACGCGCGCTCGTCGAGGCGGGCCTCCACCCGGCGACGGGAGGCGACGGCCTTCACGCCTGCTCCGGCGACATGCTCTTGGAGGCGCTCGTGGCGTGCGCGGGCGTCACCCTCAGCGCCGTGGCAACGTCACTTGAAATCCCCATCGAGGAGGGAACCGTCGAGGCCGAGGGCGACCTCGACTTCCGAGGCACCCTCGGCGTCGATCGCGATGCGCCCGTCGGCTTCACTGGTATCCGGCTGCGCTTCGATCTCCGGTCCGACGCCCCGCAGGAGTCGATCGACAAGCTCCTCGAGCTGACCGAGCGTTACTGCGTCGTCTTCCAGACCCTGACGGGTGGCCCGGACGTGACCATGCGGGCGGAGGTCAACCCCGGAACCGGATGACTCGCGGTCAGCAGTCGAGGGCGGCGTCGAGCGCGATGCGGGCCTCGTGCATCCGATCAGGTCCGAGGATGCAGAGACGATCCGTGAGCATGGTCTGGGGGACCAGTGTCAGGTTGTCGAACGTGAAGGCGCATTCGCTCGGCATCCCGTCGTCGGGACCGGCACGAAGCTCGGACGGGATCGACCGAACCGTGCGCGTGGCCGGAGCGACGACGACCGAGTGGAGCACGGGGATCGCATCGGTCCTCGTCATGACGAGGACCGGCCGACGCTTCTCGTCGGCGCGTTCGACCCACCAAACCTCGCCGCGCTTCACCAGGACTCAGCCTCGATCAAGGCTTCCGCACTCGCCTGTGCCCATCCAGCGAGTTCAGGGTCGGGTGGTGTGCGCTCGTACCCGGCGACGATCGCCCGACCGGTTTCGGCACGCCGGTACGCGTCGACGAGTGAGGAGAGACCGCGCCGTACCGCGTCGGACCGCGACTCGATCACGCCCTCCTCGATGAGTCGGTCGACCTCGGTGGCCAGCTCGTCGCTGATCCGGGTCACAATCTGCGTCATGCAAAGAGCATAACAGATCGCATGACAAAGTGTAATACACTGTGCATTACACAGCCCACGCCGTGGTGATCTCGTCGGTCGTGGTCACGGTGGCGACGAGCGAGAGAGTGTGGTCGATCACGGCGTCGGCATAGTCGGGCGGCACGCCGGCGACGGCGTCGCGGGGGAGGACGAATCGGTACCCCGCGTTGACGGCGTCGAAGGCGAAGTCGACCATTCCGACGTTCAGCGACACGCCGACGCCGACGATGGTCGTGACCCCGAGGTTGCGGAGGACGGAGTCGAGGCCGGTGTCGTGCATCGGGCCGAGCCCGTGGTAGCGGCGCAGCACCAAGTCGTCCGGATGAAGTTCCAACTCGGGGGTCAGCTCCACCGACTCGGTGCCCTCGCGCAGCGCGTCGGGCATCTTGGCCATGGCGGCGAAGAGCCGGGCGTTGGTGTTGCCGCCCCGGCGATCGGAGCGGTGATGGGCGAGGCAGTGGACGACGTCGACGCCGGAAGCGCGAGCGGCGGCGGCGACCCGCCCGATGTTCCCCAGGGCCCCCGACTCGCGGGCGGCCTCGGCGAGCTGGGGAAGCACGGCAAGGTCGCCGATCACTCCCCGCTGGCACTCCTGGGTCACGAGTGCGGTGTGGTCGGGGCCGACCAGGTCGGCGAGGTCGGGTTCGGTCATCGGGCGGAGCACTCCAGTCGCAGGTGGAGGTGGGCCAGCCTACGCATGAGGAGCCTGGGTAGGTGGTCGGGTGACACGCCATCGAACGCCTCCGGGCCGGGGCGCGCTGTGTCGACGACGCGCGGCGCGGTACAGAACCCGTACTCGACACGGGCGACCGCCGGCGTCACGATGAAGGCATGACCGACGATCGCCCCCAGGCCCTGAAGGTGGCCGCCGTGCAGGCGGCCCCCGTGTTCCTCGACCGTGACGCCACCATCGAGAAGATGGCGCGGCTCACCAAGGAGGCCGCGACCGAAGGCGCCGGGCTGGTCGTCTTCCCCGAGACCTTCGTGCCCACCTACCCCGATTGGGTGTGGCGCACGACCCCGTGGGCCGACGCCTGGTACGAGCGGCTCTACGACCAGTCGGTGGAGGTGCCAGGGTCGGCGACCGACGCGATGGGCTCGATCGCACGCGAGGCGGGCGTGTACCTCTCGGTGGGCGTGAACGAGCGCGACGGAGGGACGCTCTACAACACCAACCTGTACTTCGGTCCCGAGGGATCGCTGCTGGGAGCCCGGCGCAAGCTCATGCCCACCGGGGGTGAACGTCTCGTGTGGGGCCAGGGCGACGGGTCGGGGCTGTTCGTCCTCGACACCCCGTTCGGGCGCCTGGGCGGGCTGACCTGCTGGGAGAACTACATGCCCCTGGCGCGGGCGGCGCTCTACGCCGAGGGGATCGACATCTACCTGGCCCCGACCTGGGACAACAGCGACACCTGGGTCTCGACGCTGCGGCACATCGCCAAGGAGGGTCGGGTGTTCGTCGTCGGCGTCACCTTCTGTCTGCGCGGTTCCGACGTGCCACGGGAGCTGCCCGGAGCCGACGACCTCTACGGCGGCGACGACGACTGGCTGGCGAAGGGAAACACCGCCATCTGCGGCCCGAACGGCGAGGTGCTCGCGGGTCCGCTGGAGGAGGAAGAGGGCATCCTGTACGCCGACATCGACGCCAACGAAGCCCGCAGGTCGCGACGCCAGTTCGACGCCGTGGGGCACTACGCCCGGCCCGACGTGCTGCGGCTGGTGGTCGACCGCGGTGAGAAACACGCCGTGACGGATCTCGGAGTGCACGGGGCGATGGCGGATGACCCGACCGACGACTGACGCGCGTCCGGGCGGGGCCCGTCACGGACCCCACCCGGATCGCTGTTGCCCCCGACCTCCCGTGGTGAGGGTTGGAATCGGTTACGGCCGGAAGTTGTCGGCGGTGTCGGTGTCGGTGCCGGTCGAGCCGTTCTCCGACGCGTCGTCGGCTTCACTCCCGTTGTCACTGTCGTCGTCGTTACCGTTGTCGTCGTTACCCGTCGACTCCGGCGCGTCGTCACCGCGCTCGGAGTTGCCGGTGGGGTCGTCTTCGCCCTGGGTCGCCGGGTCGTCAGGAACGTTCTCGCGACCCTCCTCGCCGTTCTCGACGCCCTCCTGATCGGCCTGGTCGGGTACTTCGGTCAGCCCGAAGTCCTGGGGGGTCGGACGGTCGTCACACTCGGAGCGGGGGTCGAACTCACCCGTGGTGCTGGTGGTCTCGTCACCCTGGGCGGCTGCGTTCTCGGACACGCAGTCGGTCCAGTCCCGGACCGCGGTCGTGTAGGCCTCGGCCGCGGCCTGCTTCTCCTCGGCCGTCTGCTGGCCCTCGACCGCGTCGTCCGGCAGATCGTCGTTCTGGCCGTCGGCGTCGTTGCCGTTCTCGGCCTGTTCCACGGCGGTCGGGTCGTTGTCGGGCAGGCCCGGGACGTCGACGACGTCGCCGGCATGTAGTCCGCCCACGCTGGCGGCTGCCACCGCACCGGTGAGGACGACCTTGCCGGTCACCGTGGCCAAGAAGCCACTGAGTCCTGAAAGCATGCGAATCCTTCTCCTCTCGAGGCGTTGCCGCCACGTCGGCTGCAGCACGGCTTGCGCTTCGAGCGCCGGCGCTTCCATGAACGCCTCCAGCTCGGGGGTGCGGACGAGGTCCGACCCCTCGTGGTAGGTCGCTCGAAGTTCACCGACGAACGCGGCGACGCCGGCGAGGTCGCTCGTGGGCTCGTCGCCCCGGAGGATCGCCTCGACGTTCTCGTCGCGGTTCGTACGGCGTTTGCGCATCACGTTGATAGGAACGTCGGGAACATGGATCTGGTTACGCCTCTGCTTCCAGCCGTTTCCGGAGCGTCTTGACGGCCCGGTGCTGGAGGGCCTTGACGGCGCCCTGGGACTTGCCCAGCGCCTCGGCCGTGTCTTCGATGCTGAGGTCGGCGACCACTCGGAGCAGGAGGACGTCGCGCTGGTCGTCCGAGAGCGCATCGAGGTGGTGGCGTAGCCGCTCGTCGACGATGCGGTCGGTGAACTCTTCCCCTGCGCCCGGGCTCGGCGTATCGGGCATCTCGGCCGGCTCGGTGGCGACGGAATCGGGCCGCCGTGACCGTTTGCGGCGCTCGTCGATCAGCAGATTGCGGGCGATCGTGAACATCCAGGCCCGGAACTGGATCTCGTTTCCCTCGAAGTCGTGGATGTTGCGGAAGCCCCGGAGCAACACCTCGTTGGCCAGCCCGTCCGGGTCCGGAGCCCCCCGGGCGCGCAAGAAGCCGACCAGCCGTCGGGCGACACGCTCGAAGAGGTGCTCGAATGCCCACGGCTCGCCGGCGCGCGCGGATTCGAGCACGGCCTGGAAGGCCGCGAGATCCGTGGGTTCGGCCTCGAGGGTCACCGGCGAGTGCGCGTCTCCTTCCCCGCTTCGGGGGAGAACGTCGGCCAAGTCTTCACGGTAACGCCGCCGACCTGAGCAGACCGGGGACGCCCGGGTGGTGCGAGCCTGTTCACTCACAGAGCAGCGGGGTCGTGGCCGAGACCTCCGCGCTGCGCGCGGTCCACTGCTCGTAGAACGTGTCGACCACGTAGTAGTAGGTCGTGTCGAGGTTCACGTTCGTGTCGGTGAAACTCGTGGTGAGGAGGTCGAGGACCGATCCGACCTCGGTGTAGGGCCCGCCGGACGTCGTCGACCGGAGGATCCTGTAGCCCTCGCCCTTCTCCGAGGTCGAGGCAGTCCAGGTGATGTCGACGATCGGCTCGAGCAGGACCAGGTCGCAACCGGGATCGGTGGCCACGTCCGTCGGGGGTTGCAGCGTGGCCGTCGACAGGGCGTTCTGGTCGACGGCGTCGGTGTCGACGAATCGGGCCGACGCGGAGCCGGCGAGGGCGAGGAGCACGATGAGGGAGAGTGCTGGGCTGCGTGCTCGCATGTCAGACCCCCATGGGTGCCGGTCTCCGCGTCCGCCCGAAGAAGAGGAGCACCGCGGGGATCACGACCAGACCCAGACGCAGCGGTGCGTCACGGACGGCGAGCGCGGGTCGCCCGACCACCGGGAGGGTGGCGACGACGCGGCGGACGGTCCCTTCGACGAGGAAGGGTGTGGGGTCGGCCGTCTCGTTGGCATCGCCGGCGGTGCTGAGCGCGAGGGTCTGTCCCTGCTGGCCGACGTCCTCGACGCGGTGGACCACGGTGGCCGGCCCGTCGTCGCGGGCGACGACGTCACCCGGGCGGATCTCGTCCACGGGTGTCTCGACCATGACCACGACGTCACCCTTCCCGATGGTGGGGGCCATGCTGTCGCCGGCGACCACCATCGGACGGGCGATCACCATGGCCGTGATCGCCAGGGCGGTCCCGCCGATCAGCACGGTTCCCCAGGCCAGGAGTCGCTGCCGGTGGGTGATGCGCAGCACGGCGTCAGGAGTTGTTCTTCGTCTGCTCGGACTGGAACGTGAACGTCGCCGTGGTCGACAGCCCCTGGAGCGTGTTGTCGGCCGACGTCGGCAGCAGAGCCCGGAAGCACAGGTTCTCCGACGCTCCGGCCGCGAGCGTCCGGTCACCGGAGTGTGCACCCTGCGTCGGGTCGCCGAAACTCGTGCCGTCGAGGGTGCCCTCGAACAGCACCGTTCCTGCGGTGCCGTCGTCCATGTTCGCCGAGTCACACGTTGAGAGGCCGGCCTTCACCTGGGCCGACAGCCCGGCCGAGAGCACGCTCTCGGTGACCGACGAGGTCATGGCGTACCGGAGTTCGCCCGACCCGTCGTTGGTCAGGCTCAGCTCGGCCGTCACCTGGTCTCCGGGGAACATGTTCGAGAAGCCGAGCAGTGCCGACGTCGGGCTCGTCGAGAGCGAGATCGTGCCCGTGTCGAAGGCATTGGAGCCGACGTCGTCGCTGTCGGTGAAGAGCGCGAGGGTCAGTCCGGGGATGTGCAGGGCCACGCCGGCGGCCAGCACGGCGTAGAGGAACCATCGGATGGGCCGGGCGAGGTGCATGGGGGTTCGCCTCCGGATTCTTTGAGTGGGCATGACACCACTGTCCGTGTTCTTTCGGGTGGAGGAACGGAGAGGCGAGGGCGTGCGTCGCGGTGCAGTCCCAGGGATGTCCGGTGTAGGGGGGTTGATGACGGTTGACCTCCCGGTGATGCGACGGCTTCGGAACCCGGCCGGGCCTGGGGTAGCGTCGAAGTCCCGGCGCAGAGGAGCACGAGATGGCCGACACCGCGGTGAAGACCGACGACGAGACCCTGGTACAGGAGCGCATCGAGCAGCTCCTCTCCGAGCACCCGCCCGAGTCGACCGAGCCTCGGGAGTTCTGGGGTGCGCAGTTCGGTCTCGGCCTCGCCTGGGTGCACTTCCCCGAGGGCAAGGGTGGCCTGGGGCTCAGCGCTCGGTACCTGAACTTGATCCGCGCGGAGCTGCGGAACGCCAAGGCCCCCGACAACGTCTCGCGCAACGTCATCGGCCTCGGGATGGGCGGCCCCGTGGTGCTCGCCCACGGCAGCG
>CAZTOV010000037.1:17025-19037 GCA_964615175.1 uncultured Burkholderiales bacterium | reverse complement strand
ATCGCCTACCGACGCGGCGGTTACGGACACGCCGCCATCCGCGCATAGGGGGCAACCACCGGCGGTAGGGGTACCGTGACCGACCGATGCCCGGGCCCCGCCCTCTCCTCGCGACGGTGATCCTGCTCATGTTCGCCGCGTGCGGCGACACGACGTCGGACGCCGCGAACCCGTCGACGTCGACGCCGCCCTCGTCGACCGCCGCTCCGACCACGACGACCACCGAGCCCGTGGTCGTCGTCGAATACCGGCTCGAGCGGCGCGTGGGTGACGCAGCCGCCGACGATTTCGAAGGTGTGGTCGAGGCGACCCTCAACGATCGTCGTGGCTGGTCGCGAGCCGGCTTCCACCTGGTCCGGGACCCGAACGCGGAGTACGTGATCGTTCTCGCCGAGGGGCCCGAGGTGGATCGTCTGTGCGAGCCCTACGACACGGGCGGCGCCTTCTCGTGCCAGAACGGACCGGTGGTCGCGCTCAACGCCGACCGGTGGCGGAGCGCCCACCCGAAGTGGACCGGCGACGTCGCCGCCTACCGGCAGATGTTGGTGAACCACGAGGTCGGCCACCTCCTGGGCCAGCACCACCCCGAGGTGCAGTGCCCCGAGCCCGGCAAGCCGGCGCCGATCATGGCCCAGCAGAGCACCGAGCTGAACGGGTGCCTGCCCAACCCGTGGCCGCTCGATCACGAGATCGACCGGGCGGCCCGCCACGACCTCCCCCTCGCGCCCGGTTACGGCGAGTGAGTCGCCATGCCTCGAGATGGCTCGATCGTCAGTCGAGGAATCCGAGCACCACGGGGTCCGCGGTGGGCTGGGTCGCCCCGGTGGCCTCTTCGACGCTGACCGCGAATCCGTCGACGGTTCCGGCGACCGTGAACGCGGTGACGCCGGGTTCACCGCCGAGGACGCCCGCCGACACCGCTCGGTCACCGTGGAGCGCCCACAGTTGATAGGTGCGGTCGTTCTCGAGCGGCTCGAGGTTGTTGTCGACGAGGTAGCCGGTACCGCTCGAGAGGTAGACGAGCCGGACGACCTGTGCCTCGTCGGCCGAACGGAGCGCGATCTGGGTCGCTGACGGATCGAGGAGGGCCGCGCGCGCTGCTTCCTCGATCCCCGAGGTCTCGAGGGTGGTGGCCAGCTCGTTGACCCGGTTCTCCAAGCGGTTCTGCTCGGAGACGGCATTGAACGCCACGAGCGCGAACACCACCGCCGCGGCCGCCGCCAGGGCAGCGGCGCCTCGGATGACCCAGGGTGAGCGTCGAGTGGGCGGCCGGACCATGGGCGTCGGCGCGGCTTGGGCGTCATCCCTGATGACGTCCTTGATGCCCTCCCACACCCGCTCGGGCGGCTGGGCCGGCTCGGCGGCGAGCATGCCCGCGGTCTCCAGATGGGCCCCCACCACGGCGCGGCACTCCTCACACGTGTCGAGGTGCTCCTCGATGACCGCCCGTTCCTCGGTGTCGATGGCGTCGAGGGCGTAGGCGCCCAGCACCTCTTGGATCTCGGAGTGGTTCATACCGTCACCCCCGCTTCCGTGAGCGTGTCGCGCAGCTTCGCGAGGCCGCTGCGAATCCTGCTCTTGATCGTTCCCTCAGGAGTGTCCAGCTCGGCCGCCACCTCCCGGTAGGTGCGTCCTCCGTAATACGCGAGTTCGATGGGGACGCGCTCGCGGTCGGGGAGATCTCCCAGTGCGTCCTTCACGTTCTCGGCCATGTTGAGGTCGAAGACCTCGCGGTCGAGGCCGTCGTCGACCTCGATCGTGGCCTCGGCCTCTCGTTGTTCGCGCTTTTTGCGGGCCTCCTCGGACCGCACGACGTCGACCGCACGCCGGTGTGACTGGGCGAGGAGAAACGCCCGGAGCGAGCCCCGCTCGGGGTCGAACCGCTCGGGCTCGTTCCACAGGCGCACGAAGATCTCCTGGGTGATCTCCTCCGCGAGGGCATCGTCTCGGAGGACGCGTCGGGCGAGGCCGTAGACGGCGCCGCCGTGGCGGCGGTAGGCCTCCTCGAGTGC
>CAZTOV010000037.1:0-16925 GCA_964615175.1 uncultured Burkholderiales bacterium | reverse complement strand
GAAGCTGCGCAGGTGATGCCCGGCACGGCGAACGTGCTGGCCGGAGCCATCGTGGCTCAGTTCCCCGACCAGTTCTGATCGGGGACACGATGTCGGTATCTCCCCGCAACGAGAACCGACCCGCTGAGGGGCGGGGGTGGCGATCAGCCACCCCGCCCTCACGGCGGTGGGTCTGACGGTCGCCGGGCTGCTGCACGGCTTCCAGGCCTTCGCCCACGTCGGCTTTGAGGGCGCCGGCGGACACCTCCTCTTCTTCGCCGTGGTCGCCGCCCTTCAGATGGCGGCCGCAGGTGTCCTGATGTTCCGCCGTCCCTCACCTGCGCTCCTCGCGGTCGGCGCCACCAATCTCGGTGTCGCCGCCCTGTGGGTGGCGTCGGTGACGGTCGGCATCCCGGGTGTTCCCGACACCCCCGAGCCCGTGAGCCTCTCGGGCCTCGTGGCCACGCTCAGCGAAGCGTTGGTCGTGATCGCCGTCCTGGCCGAGGTGGCAGGAGAACGGGTCCGAGGCGCGGCGGCGAGCCCTGCGACCCGCCCAGCGTGGGGCGCCGCCGCCCTCGCCGCCCTGTTGATTGCACCGGTCGGCGTCGCCGCGCTCGGTGCGGAGGCCCACGATCATGACGGCGGCGGAGCGCACATCCACGGGATCGGGGACGAACCGTTCGATCCCGGACCCGGTCCCGGCGCCGCCGCCGCCCTGATCGAAGGGACGCAGATCCGGGTCGACGGCCGGCCCGGCGCTGTCGCGGTGGATGGCGACACCGTCTGGGTGGCCAGCCGGTCCGACGGCACCGTACGGCAGTTGACCGACGATGGGGCGCCCCTCGGCCCCTCGGTGGCCGTCGGCGCCGAACCCGCCGGGATGATCGTCGCCGGCGACTTCGTGTGGGTGGCGAACGCGGGCGACGGCACGGTCACCCGGATCTCACGCGACACGGGCGAGGTCGTCGGATCGGTCGACGTGGGCCGCGTGCCCGTGGGTCTCGCGGTCGGCTTCGGTTCGGTGTGGGTCGCCAACAGCGGCGACGGGAGCGTGGCGCGGCTCGACCCCGAGACCGGAGCGCTCGGCGGTTTCGTCGGCGGTCGCGCCGAGACGGCGTACGACCGCGTGACGGCGGACGGCGGCGAGCGTGTGGGCTACGGCCCCATCTCCCTGGCCGTCAGTGAGCGTTACGTGTGGGTCGTGAACTCCCTCGAACGCGAGGTGGTCCGGATCGACCCTCTGAGCAATCGTGTCGTCGGCGAGCCGATCCCCGTTCCCCAGGGCTCGATCGACGTGGAGGTGGGCCACGGCGTGGTGTGGGTGGCCAGCTCGACCGACGGCACCGTCACCCGGATCGACCCTGCGTCCGGCCGCCGGATCGGCGACCCCATCGAGGTCGACGACGTGGCCCAGCCCGGGATGGGTCCGGCCGGCCTCGTGGTCACTGAGGACGCCGTGTGGGTGGTCAACAACCACGACAAGACGCTCATCCGTCTCGACTCCCGTACGGGTGAGCCCGATCGTGCGCGTTTCTTCGCCGACACCGTGGCCGAGCGGCCGCGGCCGATGTCGGTGGCCGCCACCGAGACCGGCGGCCTGTGGCTCGTTGCGTACGACGAGGGTGCGCTCGTGAGGTTCGACACGTGATTCGACAGTTGAAAGGCATCGACATGGGAATCGCAGCACGCCTGGCCTTCGCGGTCATCGGGATCGCCCTCTTCGCCACTGCCTGCAACGGTGGGGGAGGAGGCGACGACGCCGCCGTAATCGAGATCGAGTTGTTCGAGTACCGGCCCGAGACCGTCGAGGTCGCGGTCGGCGACGAGGTCGAGTGGCAGAACGGCGACAAGATCATCCACTGGGTCACCGCCGGCACCCCCGAAGACCCCACGGGCGAGTTCGAGGAGCCCATGCCGGACGAGGGCGACACGCTCACCCTCACCTTCGACGAAGTCGGGGAGTTCCGGTACTTCTGCACCCGCCACGAGTTCATGCGGGGGCAGGTCGTGGTGACCGAGTGAGGGCGGTGCCGTTTGCCCGTGATGTCGGCTTGGGTACGGTCGCAGGCAGCCCGGGAACCCTTCAGGAGAGGTGATGGTGATGGCGGCGGCGGACGGAGTCCTTGCCCAGACCGCAGAACAGATCGAGCGGGCGTGCGGCGCCGACCCCGGATGGGCGTGTGAACAGGTCTTCGATCTGACCGAGAGCGAGACCCTCGCCGATCTGGCGGACCTCGCCTTCGCGTCCGCCACCCAGATCCTCATCGTCGTCGTCATCGCCCTGATCGCCCGCCGGGTCGTGAAGCAGGCCATCCGGCGGCTCAGCGGCCGCATCCTCGAACGCGCCTCCAGGGGAGGCGTCGAGGCCCTCGAACGCGCTCGGGCCGCGACCCGGGCCGAGACCATCAGCGGTGTCTTCAACGGCATCGCAGCGGCGGCGATTTGGGGATTCGCCGGACTGATGATCCTCGGTGAGTTCGGCATCAACCTCGGTCCGCTCATCGCGGGCGCCGGCATCGTCGGCGTCGCCCTCGGTTTCGGTGCCCAGAACCTCGTCTCCGATTTCCTCTCCGGCGTGTTCATCCTGCTCGACGACCAGTACGGCGTCGGCGACTGGGTCGACGTCGGTGACTGCGCGGGCACGGTCGAGCACGTCGGGCTACGCACGACCAAGATCCGCGACCTCGGCGGACTGCTGTGGACGGTCCGCAACGGTCAGATCGCCCGGACGGCGAACGCCAATCAGGGCTGGGGTCGGGCTGTGCTCGACGTCGGCGTGGCGTACGGCGCCGACCTCCGGCAATCGTCGGAGATCATCAAGCGGGTCGCCGACGAGACGCGGGCTGACTCCGAACACGGGGAGAAGTTCCTCGAGGAACCCGAGATCTGGGGAATCCAGGAGCTGGGCGACGACGCCGTGGCGATCCGTCTGGTGTGCAAGACCCAACCCGGTGAGCAGTGGGGCCTGGCCCGGGAGCTGCGTCTCCGGATCAAGGAAGCCCTGGATGAGGCGGGGGTCGAGATCCCCTTCGCCAACCGCACCGTCTGGATCCGCACCGAGCCCGACACGCTCGCCGAGCCGCTCCCGATCGCCGTCAGCGACGGACGATCCGACGAGTGATCTTCGGGCGGGCCGGCTACGCGGAGATCCGATCTCGTCGACGTTGCACCGCCTTGTGGGCCTCCATGGCGACCAGGATCGACGCCGCCACGCCCACGATGCGGATCCACGTGCCGAGGTCGATGGGCTCGATGCGCAGGACGTACTGCGTCGGGGGCAGGTAGAGCGCGGCCACGTGGAGGGCGAGGGCGGCGCCGGTGCCGAGGAACAGGAACGGATTCGACAGCGGGTTCACCTGGAAGACCGAACGGCGTTCCGATCGCGCGTTGCCCGCCTGGAACACCTGGAACAGGACCAGAGTGGTCAGCGCAACCGTCTGGGCCTGGCCGAGTGAACCGGTCGTGTCGAGTGACCACCGGAACATCAACAGGGTGCCCGCGGCCATCACGAGTCCGGCGATTGCGGTGCGGGCCCAGATCATCGTCGAGAGCACGCCCTCACGGGGATCGCGGGGACGCCGCTCCAGCACGTTCCCGTCGGCCGGCTCGAAGGCGAGCGCCACATCCTCGAGCCCGTTGGTCACGAGGTTCAACCACAGGAGTTGTGCGGGGAGCAGGAGGAGGGGCCACTGGAGCCAGACGCTGACGATGATCGCGGCCATCTCCGCGGCCCCGGTGGACACGAGGAAGAACGTGACCTTGCGGATGTTGTCGAACGTGACACGCCCTTCTTCGACGGCGGCGGTGATGCTGACGAAGTTGTCGTCGACGAGCACCATGTCGGCCGCTTCGCGAGCCACGTCGGTGCCGTCTCGGCCCATGGCGATCCCGATCTGCGCCGAACGGAGTGCGGGAGCGTCGTTGACCCCGTCGCCGGTGACGGCGACCACCTCTCCCAGTGTCTGGAGCGTGTTCACCAGGCGCAGCTTGTCTTCGGGCGACACCCGGGCGAAGACGTCGATCTCGTGGATCAGATCCCGCAGCTCGGTGTCTCCGAGGTGTTGCAGGTCGCTGCCGGTGAGGACGCCACCGGCTCGAGACCCGATTCCGAGATCCGCCGCGATGGCTCTCGCAGTGTCGGCGTGGTCGCCGGTGATCATCAGGACCCGGATGCCGGCCGCCCGGCAGTCGGCAATGGCCTCGCGCACTCCGGCCCGTGGCGGGTCCATCATGCCCAGCAGGCCGACGAGCACCAGACCGGTCGGCTCTTCGAGCGCGTCCGGTCCGCTCAGGCGATGGGGGAGCTCCCGATATGCGAAGGCCAGCACTCGCAGGCCCCGTCGAGCCATCCGGCGCGCTGCGTCCTCCGCCTCCTCGGGGTCGAGGGGAACCGCTCCTCGGTCGGTGAGCAGATGAGTGCACATCCCGATCACCCGCTCCGGAGCACCCTTGACGAAGACGGTGTGCTCGTCGTTGCGCAGACGCACGGTCGCCGAGTACCGGTTCACGGGCTCGAAGGGGATCTCACCGAACACGGGGTGCGCATTGCGAACCTCGTCGGGCTCGAGGCCGGCGCTCATGGCGACGGTGAGGAGGGCCACCTCGGTCGGGTCGCCCGCCGTGACCACGTCGCCGTTCTCCCGCCGGTAGACGTGCGCCTCGTTCGTCAGGATCCCCGCAGCGAGCGTCAGACCGAGGGCGCTGTCGGGGTCGACGGTCATCGCGCGGCCGTGTTCGAGCAGAACCCCGTCGGGTCCCACCCCCTCGTGCGCGTAGCGGTGGTCGGATGTCCACACCTGGCGGACCGTCATGCGGTTCTCGGTGAGCGTTCCCGTCTTGTCGGAGCCGATCGTCGTCGTGCTGCCGAGGGTCTCGACGGCGGGGAGCCGGCGGATGACGGCGTTCCGGCGCGCCATCCGGCTCACGCCGACAGCGAGCGTGATCGTCACGGCGATCGGCAGTCCCTCCGGCACCGCCGATACCGCCAGCGCGACGGCGACCAGGAACATGTCGTCGACGGGGCGGCCGAGGAGGATCCCACTGGTGAACGTGATCAGCGCGCCGCCCGCGACGGCGATGCCGATCAGCTTCCCGAACCGGATCATCCGGAGCTGGAGGGGGGTGGCGGGCTCCTCCTCTGCTCGCATCAGGGCGGCGATCGAACCCAACTCGGTGTCCTGCCCGGTGGCGACCACAACACCGGCACCCCGTCCGGCCGTGGCGACCGCTCCCGTGTGCGCCATCGATGCCCGGTCGCCGAGTGGCGAGTCGGCACCGACCGGGTCGACCTGCTTGGTGACCGGAAGCGACTCGCCGGTAAGGAGCGACTCGTCGATCTGGAGGGCGTTGACGGTGGTCAGCCTGATGTCGGCCGGAACCCGGGTCCCCGGCTCGAGGAGTACCACGTCGCCGGGGACCAGCTCGGTACTCTCGATCTCCCATTCCTGCCCCCCTCGGATGACACGCGCTTGGGGGGTGATCAGCTTCATCAGCGCCCGGACCGCGCCTTCGGCTCGCCGCTCCTGGACGTAACCGATCACCGCGTTCAGGACGAGCACGGTGGCGATCACCGATGCGTCGAGGTGCTCTCCCAGGACGAGGGTGACGCCCAGCGCGATCAGGAGGATGTAGATGAGCGGGCTCCGGAACTGCCGGACGAAGACGATCGTCGCCGGGGTGGGTGGCTGCTCCTCGAGGCGGTTCGGCCCGACTTCGGCGAGGCGGATCGAGGCTTCGTCGTCAGTCAGGCCGTGCGGGCCGGTCGCAAAGCGCTCCTCCACGGAGCGTGCCGTCATGCCATGCCACTCCATGGATTCGGTCGTGGGGGTCTCGGTGTCGAGCATGCTCGTTCCCGAGGGACCGGTCACCGGTCCCCGTCGATCGCCCCTGTCGCTTCCGCCAGACGCGTCGACGATGTGAGGAAGAGGACGGGAATCCGCCCGCGCTCGGCGAGTCGGGACGCGCAGCTCCCGAACACCACCTTGGACATCCCCCGGCCGCGCGGCCCGGCGACGATCAGATCGTAGTCACGCTCGAGCGCGAAGGACTCGAGTGCTTCGGCGGGGTTTCCGGCGAGGATGACCGTCTCGGGGCTTCCATCGATGCGCGGGGCGTGCTCGTCGGCCAACTCGTCGAGGCGTCGTTCTGCCGTGGTCTCCTCCTCCCACGACCCCGGCGCCAGCTCGTCGTCCACATCGTGGGCGGCGGTCTCGATGTCGAGAACGGTGGCCAACGTGAGTCGGCGTAGACGGTTGCCGAGTAGCGCGACAGCGGCCCGGACAGCGGCCGACGACTCCGGCGAGCCGTCGACGCCGACGAGCACGTCGAGGTCGCCCGCCAAGGCCGTACCGGGGCGGAGCGTGCGCGGTTGGAAGGCCGGCGGCCGGCGATGCCAACCGGCGGCGAGCGGAATCGCCAGTGGCCCGAGGATGCCGGTGAGCACGGCCAGCTTCGACCAGTGGCCCCGGCGCGCCTCGAAGAGGCCCACCGCGACCCCGATGGTCACCCACGCGATGAGAACGACCGCGACGATCATGACCTCAGTGAACCAGGCCGCGTCGTCTCGCCGTTAGGGGCGAAGGTCCTGCTGGTCCCCGCCGGCCGTCACTGGCTCGACATCAGCTGGTCGTGGCGGGGGTCTTGGGCTCCGGGTGACCGAAGATCACCTCGCCGGTGATCGGGCGCGCGATGTCGCCGAGGTCGGCGACGAGGTCGATGAGGAGGTCGTCGACGGTGAGCATGGCGACGACCGTGCTCCCCTCGGTGAGGGGCAGGCGCCGGAACGCGTGGGTGCGGAAGATGGGGAGCGCGTCCCGGAGGTCGGCGTCGGCCGGCATGGTCACCAGATCGGTCGACATCAACCCGTCGACGCGCGCCTCGGGTGGCCGGTCCTTCGCGTAGCCGCGGGTGACGAGATCGCGATCCGTGACGATTCCGACGGCGTCGTCACCGTCCATCACGACCAGAGCGCCGACGGCGTGCTCGTCCATCAACTTCGCCGCCACCCCCACGTGGGCATCGGCCTCGACGGTCACGAGTATCTTCCTGGTGGCATCCTTCGCCTTCATGGTGTTCCCCTCCCGTGATGTTCCTCTCCGGGAGGATGCACGACCCACGGGTGCTGCCGGTAGGGCCGAAGGCCCATTTCCCGGGTGGGCTCGCCCATCGCTCGCTCCATCAAGGCATCGCGCGAACACACGAGAATCCGGCCCTTCTCAGACCCACGTGGTCAGTGGGCTTTCTTGGCAGTCGGCGACTGCGTTCCGTCGCTCAGTCGTCACCCGGCACCGCGAGGTGGAGGGGTGGCCGCCCGTCCGATCTGGGACCTCCGGCCCGCCCGTCACTGGCGACTGCCCCTGTCGGCGCTGACTCTGATTCCGCACGCTCGGGACATGAGGAAGCGAGCAACCGGGGTGACGAACGCGGGCAGCCTCCCCGATCAAGGCCTGCACCCCGCTGGCTTCGGCGCAATCACGCAGTGCCCGGGCTGCGGGTCGGAACGGCTCGACGTGGTGGGTGACGGCGACGTGACGAACTTCCTCTGTGAAGCCTGCGGTCGTTGCTGGCATGTGGAGATGGGCTATGTGCACCGGGTCGATCCGAGCACCTGCACAGCCTGTCCACTCCGCGAGGCGTGCCGGCGTCGCTGGCGCGCCGAACTGCGTGCACCTCGGTGACGAAGTGACCGCGTCAGGTTTCCCGGATCGGACGTTCGAGGCGATCGTGTTCGATTGGGACGGCACCGCCGTGCCGGATCGAAGCGCCGATGCCGGAGACGTCCGTGAGCGGGTCGAGGCTCTCACTGCGGCCGGCGTCGATGTCGCGGTCGTGAGTGGCACACATATCGGGAATATCGACTGCCAACTCGACGCTCGCCCTCGCGGCTCCGGTCGTCTCTTCCTGTGTCTGAACCGTGGGTCGGAGGTGTTCGAAGTTACGGAGCGAGGTCCGGTGTTGCGGTGGCGAAGGGTCGCGACCCCCCGCGAAGAGCAACTCCTCGACCGCGCCGCGGACGCCATCCGGGACGAGCTTCGTTCGCGAGGCCTCGACGTCGAGATCGTGTCGGAGCGACTCAATCGCCGGAAGATCGATCTGATCCCTGATCCGGACTGGAGCGACCCTCCAAAGGCGCGGATTGCCGAGCTGCTCGAGGCGGTGACTGGCCGGCTCGAGGCGCGTGGAATGACGGGACTCAGTGAGGTCGTCGTGCGAGCCGAGGAAATCGCGCGTGCGGAAGGGCTCGATGATCAGCGCGTCACGACCGACGCCAAGCACGTGGAGGTCGGACTCACCGACAAGGCCGACTCGATCCGCTGGGTGCTCTCGGAGTTGGCGGTCCGTGGTGTCGGCCCAGGGTTGGTGTTGGTGGTGGGCGATGAGTTTGGTTCGCTCGGCGGTGTGCCGGGTAGCGACGCTCAGATGCTCGTGCCGGAGGTAGCACGGGCGTTCGTCGTCTCGGTAGGTGCCGAACCGGCAGCGGTGCCGTTCGGAGTGCGACATCTCCCAGGCGGGCCCGACCGGTTCGTGGCGCTGCTCGACGACCAGCTCGAGCGGCGATACAGAGGACGTGTTCCCGCGATCGACGAAGACCCGCGATGGATCATCGAGTTCGTGGACGGAGCCCGGGAGCAGCTCCGGGTGCGCGAGGCGCTGACAACGATCGCCAACGGCTCGTTCGGAACGCGGGGGGCCCTCGAGGAGGACGGTCCGGGGACGTCGCCTCTCGTGGTCGCTGCCGGTGTGTATGAAGACGATGGCGCGCACCCACCGAGTCTGTTGCGCGGGCCGGAGTGGGCGGTGGTCGATGTACAGACCCGCGGCGAGGGCCGTCGGATACTCGACCTCCGCACCGGCGTGCTCTGGCGTGAGGCTCCCACTCCATCGGGAACCCTCCGCGCGGCGAGGTTCGCAGCCGTCGGACCCCTCGGCGTCGCCGCGATGAGGGTCGAGGCGCCCGCAGAAGACCTCACTCCCGGCGACCCGCTCGCCGTGCCCTGGGGTGGTCACGCGCGCTTCGGAGTGACGCGGGTCGAATCGAATCGTGGGGGCGGGATCACGGTCGCAGTCGCGCAGGAGACCCATCGGTCTCATGACCTCAGGACGTTCGAACGTCTGGTGGCCCTCGACGCCGACCCGTCACGTCACCCGCCCCGCTCGCGGGCGCGCTCGATGGCGCATCGTGCGCACCAGGCCGGATTCGATCGGCAGGTCGCCCGCCACCGTTCGTCGTGGGCGGAACAGTGGGGCGATGCTCATGTGGCCATCGAGGGGGACGAAGCATCGGAGCGCGCGGTCCGCTTTGCCCTGTTCCACCTCATCTCGTCGGTACGCACCGAAGGTGAGGCACCGCTGGGAGCGCGCGGCCTCAGCGGTCCGGCGTACGACGGTCACGTGTTCTGGGACGCGGACGTCTACGCGTTGCCGGTGCTGGCCGCCGTCGCCCCGAAGCGTGCCCGGGCGATGCTCGAGTACCGGATCCGTCGACTCCCTGCAGCGCGTGCGATCGCCCGCGAACGCGGGCTCTGCGGGGCGCGGTTCCCATGGGAGTCGGCCGACGACGGCTCGGAGGTGACACCGGCGGTGGTGCCGGACGGCCGCGGCAACCACGTTCGAGTGCACACGGGCGGCCACGCCGACCACATCTCATCGGACGTCGCGTGGGCCGCGGTTCGCTACGCAAGATGGACGGGTGACGACGCCTTCCTCACCGTTGCGGGCCGGCCACTTCTCGAGGATGTCGCCAGGTTCTGGACATCTCAGCTCCGCGTCGGGAGCGACGGGCGCGCCCACATCTACGGGGTGGTGGGTCCCGATGAGTACCACGGGATCGTCGACGACAACGCCTTCACGAACGTGATGGCGCGATGGGTCCTCCGCCGAGCCGCGGACAATCACGTGCGGCCGGACGCCGGCGAGGCCTGTGAATGGCGCGAGCTGGCCGACGCCCTTGTCGATGGTTACGACCCGGCGAGTGGACTCTTCGAGCAGTTCGCCGGGTTCTTCGACCTCGAGCCGCTCTTGATCAGCGAGATGGCCGACGTGCCGGTCGCGGCGGATCTGTTGCTCGGACGGGAGCGGGTCGCAGGCGCGCAGGTGATCAAGCAGCCCGACGTGCTCATGCTCCACTTCTTGGTGCCGAACGAGGTGGCGCCCACGTCCCTCGAACACAATCTCGACTTCTACGGCCCGCGCACAGCCCACGGCAGTTCACTGTCACCCGCGGTTCACGCTGCTCTCCTCGCTCGAGCCGGGCGCAGCCGAGAGGCACTCGCGTTGTTCCGCCTCGCTGGGCGCCTCGACCTCGACGACCTGACCGGAACGACGGCTGGAGGGCTGCACATCGCGACGATGGGTGGGCTCTGGCAGGCGCTCGTCCACGGATTTCTCGGCGTCGACGTAGAGGGTGACGAGCTGGTGGCTGAACCAAATTTGCCGGCCGAGTGGAAGCGGGTCGATGTGACGTTCCGGTTCAGGGGTCGGCGGGTGCGCGTGTCCGCGACTGCCGATGGCGCCGAGATCGAGACCGAGCCTCACGACGAATCCGAGAACCCCGCTGGAGTCTCGGGCAGTCCAATCGCAGGAGGTGACCGATGAAGAGCGTCCTGGCAGCCCTCGACAACTCGGCAACCGCAGCCTCGGTCGCCGCGGCGGGTCGCGCACTTGCAGCCATGCTCGATGTCGAGGTCGCCGCCGTGCACGTCCAGGAGAACGGTGCCGAGACCGCGCGGTCGGTGGCCAAGAAGTATCACCTCGAACTGCTCGAGGTGAGGGGTACCCCGGTTGAGCGCCTCGCCGACCTCCTTGGTTCCGATGAGATCGCTGCCGTCGCGGTCGGTGCCCGTCGCGACCTCGGCGGTCCACGGCCCGTGGGGAGTACGGCTCTCGCGATCGTGGAACGTGCCACCAAACCCGTGCTGGTTGTTCCGCCCGAGGCGTCGGTTCCCGAAGTCTTCCAACGGGCGTTGGTACCGCTCGACGCCACGCTCGCCACCGCACGCGCGGTCTCCGACAGTCTTCGGGCCGCAGCTACGGCCGGGATCGACCTCACAGCTCTTCACGTCTTCGCCGACCGCACGATTCCGCGGTTCTGGGACCAACCCGCTCATGCCGAACACGCTTGGGCCAGCGAGTTCCTGTCCCGGTTCTGCGGCGAGCCCGGTGCCCACGTCGAGATTCGTACCGGAGCGCCGGGGCACGAGGTGTTGGTCGTAGCGGAGGAGGAGCAGATCGACCTCATCATCCTGGCGTGGTTGCAGACGTTCGCCGACGGCCGGGCCGAACTCGTGCGCGAAGTCCTCTCAAACGCCGTCGTCCCCGTCCTCCTGGTCCCCGCGGACGTCGGTGCGGAGGTCGCAGCGTGAAGATCGGGATGATTGCCGCGCCGTGAGTCACGTGACCGGGCAGTTCTCGACCGCGCGCGGTCCCCATCTCGACCTGTACGCACAGGCTGTCTCCGAAGGCTGTCGGCACGAGGCGGTCGCGCGACGCGGATCAGCGCTTCTTCGTGGTCGCGATCCCTTCACCGTAGTGCTCGATGTGGGCATCGGAACCCGGGTACACCCAGCCCTTGTGACCGTCGTCTGACCACTGCACGAAGTAGGGGGGTGTGCCATCGGCGTTGCGGACCTCGAGGACCTCCGCATCACGCTTCGGTTCACCAACGCGGTGGGCTTCGACGACGAGACGGTCGCCGGGTTTGGCAGTCAGGGTCATCGTTCGCTCCTTGGTTCGGGTTGCACCGTTGGTCAGTCGCCTCCGCCGATGTCGAGCTCGTACGCATCGAAGAGCAGGGTTGCCCCCTTACGACGATGTGCCTGGAGTCGCTCGACGAGTTCCTGAGCTGCGTCGCGGACTTGTGGGGTCCCTGCGTCCAGTTCCTCGTGTGCTGCCGCGAGGAGGCCCTGCGCGAGAGCCTCGAGCTCGCGGTGTTCGTCTTCCAGCGAGCGTGTGGCGTGGGCCAATCGTGGGGCGCGAGCCATGACGTCGGCGATCACGCCGTCGGGAGCCTCGGCCAGGTCGACGTGTTCGAAGACGAGATCGACGAGCCGCTCGGCTGCCCCCTCGATGTCGACGGTGTCGCCGACGCGGAGTGCGGCCTCGACGCGCTCGATGGCGTGGGTGACCGCCTCGCGGTGCGCCTGAGCCTGCTCGAGTGCCCCGGTCGGAGCGTCATCCTGCCTCGGTGCGACTCGCGTCACGGCGTCGTCCGTTCGACCTTGATCTTCTGCTTGGCCGCAGGCTGACGCTCGGCGGGAGTCGGTACCCGGATCTCGAGAATCCCGTTGGCGTAGCTCGCCTTGATGTCGTCTTCCTCCACCCCGGCCGGAAGGGGTAGAGAGCGGCTGAACGCGCCGTAGTGCATCTCGCACCGGTAGTAGTTGCGCTCTTCCGTCTCTTCCTCGCGCCTGCGCTCGGCCCGGATCGTCAAGCGACCGTCCGAGACCTCCAGGTCGATGTCGTTTTCGGGGTCGACGCCCGGCATCTCGGCCCTGATGACGAGATTGCCGTTCTCCTGGTACTCGTCCACCTTCATCTCGTCTTCGTCGAGTACGACCATCTCGGGGAAGTGGAAGCGCTCAGGCCAGTCCCTCCACAGCGAGCGAAAGGCCGGCAGGTCCAGCACGGGGTCACGTCGGATCAGCTTCATGGTGCACCTCCAAGGATGCGTGAGCTTCAGTCCACTTCGAGCCTCCGCTCCTGAGACGGCCGGCGACAGGGAGAGTGGTCGCAGCGCACCGGGACTTCGGTCCCGAAACGGGACAGGCCGTCTTCTGTAGGGCCGAAGGTCCCGCGACCGGCATCCACCGGCCTCTGGAGCGGCGAACATCGCACAGCGACGATGGGTGCATCGATTCACGATCAGGAGCAGTGACATGCCCATCGCTGATGTGAGTGGACGGACCACCGACGAACTCGTCTCGCTGGCCGGTCGCCGGGCCGTGATCACCGGTGGCGCCATGGGGATCGGTCTGGCGATCGCCCGCAGGTACGCAGAGGCGGGCGCCGACATTGCGATCGGCGACCTCGACGATGTCGCCGCCAAGGAGGCCGCCGACGGGCTGGAGCGCGACTTCGGATGCCGAGCCCTGTCTGGTCGCCTCGACGTCGCCGACGAAGCCTCGAACGATGTGTTCGTCGACCGGGTCGTCCGGGAGTTGGGCGGCATCGACATCTGGGTGAACAACGCCGGTGTCTACCCGAGCGTCCCGTTCACCGAGATGACGCCGGCCGACTGGGATCGAGTGATCGCCGTCAACCTACGGGGGACGTTCCTCGGCGCCCGCGCCGCGGCGGCGCGCATGATCGAGCAGGGGAACGGTGGTGTGATCCTGAACCTGGCCTCGACCGCCGGTTACTCGTCGCCGGGGCCAGGAATCGCGCACTACGTGACGTCAAAGCACGGTGTGCGCGGATTCACCAAGAGTCTGGCGGTGGAGCTGGGGCCGTACGGGATCCGGGTTCTGGCCATCGCTCCCACGCTCATCGAGACGCCGGGGATCGATACCAACCGCCGAGCCTTCGAGGAAGCGGGTCTCGGCGACATCATCGCCGGTATGGCCGAGCGGCTTCCGTTGCAGAGGGTGGGGGTTCCCGACGACGTGGCCCGGGTCGCCCTCTTCTGTGCCACCGAGATGTCGGAGTTCATGACCGGGAGCACGCTTCCGGTCGACGGCGGCGATCTCGCCGTCTGAGCGTTGACGGCGGGTGGCCTGCCCGGTTCGGGACCTTCGGTCCCGGAACTCGGTCCGGTGGGCACTGGGGCTGGGCCTGCCGTGACCGGATGATGGGTCAGAGCACCAACCGTTGGTTGGGAGGGGGAGGACGATCCGATGAACGTGCGTTTGGCCGAGGCGCCGACCCGGGAGTTCCGTTCCCCTTCGATTCCACTCCAGGACCGCGTGTACGCGCGGGCGTTCGCGCTCACGGTTCGCGGGGGCCCGAGCGAGGACTCGGTCGCCGAACTGCTGAGCCTTGCCGAGCACAACCCGCATCTTCTCGGAGCAGTGCAACGGCGGCTGGCTCAGTTGGCCGACGAGAACCGTGGCGAGGAACACGTCGATCGAGCCGTCGCCCTGGCCACGTACGCGTGGTTGCGAGCGATCGCGGGAACGTGAGGAGGAACCTGATGCGAGTCCGTGACGTCATGACCACCAACCTCATCACCGTCGACACCGACACGCCGCTCAAGGGGGTCGTCGACACCCTGCTCGACAACGACGTGAGCGCTGTACCTGTCGTCGACGCCTCGGGAGCGCTCGCCGGGATCATCACTGAGGCCGACGTGATGACCCGTGAGGCGTACGGCCCCCACCGTCGGCGGCCCCTGCGGCTCCTGGCGGCGTACTTCGCCGGTCGCGACCCGGGGGATCTCAAGCGCGCGGCCGGGCAGACCGCCGGGGAGATCATGTCGCCCCGGGTCGTCACCATCGGGCCGGACGAGGACGTGAGGGTGGCTGCTCGGCGCATGCTCGAGCGCGACGTGAAGCGGCTCGTCGTGACCGACGACCGTGGAATCGCGGGAATCGTCTCCCGATCTGACGTGCTCAAGCTGTTCTTCGTTCCGGACGGTGAGGTCGAGAAGGAGCTGGATGAACTCCTGGCCGACCCCATGCGGGCACCGGAGCGCCACGACGTCCAGTTCCGTGTCCACGACGGTGTGGTCACGCTCGAGGGGACGACGCTGCACCCGAGCGACGCGCGGGTGATCGAACACATGGTGCTCGGGCTTCCGGGGGTGGTCGACGTGGAGAACCGCCTCCGGGCCCGAGAGCCGGAACCGACCCCCTCGGCCCCGACGATGCGTTGACCGCCTAACCCGACTGCGCCAGCGCACCGTCGATCGCTCGCGCTGCCTCGGCGTGCATGGTCTCAGGCTGGCCGCGAGCGTCGATGACGACCGCCTCGTGCCAGTTCTCGAGGCGGTGCGTCATCTCGGCGACGATCTCCGGCGTCGCGTCCGACCGCACGCCCTCGGTCAGGCCCTGCCGGTTGCCGATGCGTGTGACGAGCACGTCGAGAGGTGCTTCACACGACAGTTCGACGATCGGCGAGTGCGCCTCGCGCGCGACACGACGAGCGCGGTCCCGGAGTTCCTCTGACGTCCACGAGGCATCGAGGATCACCGGTTCGCCCGACTCGAGCAGCAACCGGGCACGCTTGAGCATGGCCGCGTAGGTGTCGCGAGTGGCGTCTGGCGTGTACAGACCCTCGCGGAATCGGGCGGGAGCGGGCGACGAGGGCGCGAGCCCCGCCCGTTCCTTCCGGATCGCATCGGAGCGGAGGACGGTCCAGCCCCGACCAGAGGCGAGCCGGCTCGCTAGCGTCGACTTTCCCGACCCCGGTAGTCCGCCGACGAGGACCAGTGGAACCTGGGCGGCCTCGAGGTGCCGGAAGGCGATCGCGTGCAGACCACGCGCCTGGTCGGCGCTCGCCGGCACTCCTTGTTCGTGACGTAGACAGGCCACTTTGGCCCGCACGTGGGCGCGGGCGGCGATGTAGTGGTCGGCCAGCGTCTGGGGGTGGTGTTCGCCCGAGAACTCCGCGTAGTCGGCCAGGAAGACCTCGCCCAGAGCCGGGTGACCGAGGCGTTCCAGGTCCATGGCGAGGAAGCCGACGTCTGCCAGAACGTCGCCGTGGCGGAGCCGGTCGTCGAACTCGATGCAGTCGAGGATCCGGGGGCCGTCGTCGAGGCAGAAGATGTCCTCGGCCTGCAGGTCGCCGTGCCCGTCGCGCACCCATCCGTCGGCGATCCGGCTCTCGAACAGCCGGTGCCGCCCCGCGAGGTAGGACCGTACGAGGTCGACGACCCGTTTGAACTCATCGTCGAGGAGCACGGGGCCGACGAAGCGACGCATCTCCTCGAAGCTCGCTTCCCATGTGGCGCCGATCGACTCGACGGACGCCGCATCGGGGCGGGTGGGCGCGCTGCCGGGCGACGCATGGAAGCTCGCGACCACGCGAGCGATGTTCCGGAGTTCGTCGCGGACGCCCTTGTTGTTTCGGACGAGTGCTGCGAGGCGCCGCGTGTCGGGCATCCGTCGCATCACCACGACATGGTCGATGGGCCGTCCCGAGGGGTCGAGGATCTCGGCGACACCCAGGTAGACGTCGGCGGCGAGCCGCCGGTTCAGCTCGACCTCGCGCCGGCATGCGGTGTCGCGCGCCGCGGCGGTCGTGAAGTCGAGGAAGGCCATGTCCACGGGCTTCTTCCGCTTGTACACGACGTTGCCGACGAAGAACAGCCACGAGATGTGGGTCTCGGCCCGCGCGTCGGCGTGTTCGAGGACGGCAGCGGGGACCGGCTCGAGCTTCGGTTCCCGTTCCATGTCCTCCACGCTACGCGGGACGTGATCAGGCAGCGGTGGGCCCCTCGAGGAGAGCCCTGACGTCGCTCATGTCGAGCACGCCGATCACACGGCTTCCCGAGACGACGATCGCGCCACGCTGCGGGTCCAGGAATTGGAGAGCCTCCTCCAGGGGGAGGTCGGGCTCCACCGCCGGGACCCCGGTGGGCACATTCGCCGGCAGCGGGCGCATGACATCACGGACCCGCAGATCCTCGAGCCGATGGTGGAGGATCGTGGCGGCTTCTTCGGCGGAAGCGCCCAGGTACACGAACACGCCGATGACGAGCAGCCACGGGTTGAAGAGCACGCCGACGGCCATCATCAGGAATGCGAAGAACCGGCCGGTGCGGGCGGCCCGACGGGTGGCCGCTTCGAGATCACTCGTGCGTTCGAGGAGGGAGCGGAAGACCCGTCCGCCATCGAGGGGGAACGCAGGGAGGAGGTTGAAGCCCGCCAGGATGATGTTCAGCCAGGCGAGGCGGGAGACGAGCGCCCCGCCGGCCAGGTCGGGTGGCCACAGCTCGAGGTCGAGCGCCGCGGCAGTCCCGAATGCGGCGATGCCGATCGCGAGACTCGTGAGGGGACCCACGATGGCGATGG
>CAZTOV010000036.1:14249-19164 GCA_964615175.1 uncultured Burkholderiales bacterium | reverse complement strand
CGTAGTCGACCTGACCGGTGTTGCCACTAAACGGGCCCTTTTCGATCACGATCCACTCACGCACGTCGCTGAAGGAAACTCGGTGGCAGGTGTACGGCGCGTGCGTCTCGACGCACTCGTTCCCCGTGAACTGCGTGCAGCTGCCGTTGCTGGTCTCGATCCACGAGGTCACTTGGATGGGTGCGTCGGCGTTGACGACCCACATGTACTGGCCGTTGCGGAGAACTCCGCCGCCCGGGTCGGTCCAGACGTCGTAGTCGGGGTGGTCGAACGAACCGGTCTGAACGGCGCCGGCGACCTGGACGTCAGGATCCTCGCACGGCTTCGGGGAGATGTGCTCCGCCGATGCCTGTTGGATGGGTGACAGCCCCACCGCGAACATCGCGAGCAGCGCTCCGATGAGAATTCGCTTTGTCATGTCCTCAACTCCTCTCCGGCGATGCCGTAACGCATCGCCGCGCTCCAATCGGATCTCGCATAGCTGGACGCATTACGCGGCGGGAGGCTGCTGATCGGTTGAGAAGGCAGGAGCCCAAGCCCATCGGGATCGAGCCATGCCTTGTCGGTGACGCGTTGCGGCCCCGGCCAAAGGCCGGGGCCGCGTGTTGCTTACTCGATGACGGGGTGCCTACGGCAACTCATCCTCGAGGAAGTCGATGACCGTATCCGAGCACGTGTAGGTGTGGCCCTTTGAGTGGGCCGTGCCAGCTTCCACGTTCACCGGCGTGTGGTCGCCGTCCTCCTGCACCTCGGCGTATGCGCCGGTCGGTGTCCCGCCCACAGGCAGCAAGCCCTTGCCCAGGACGTCTTCAGTCACCTGTGCATCGACGTAGACACCGGCAATCTCATTTCCGTGGCCACTCGGATGCCCCTGCCGGTCGCCGTTACCGCCGCCGCATCCTTCCGCCACTGCTGGCTGCATCGCAAAGGCGCCTGCGCCGACGGCCAACCCAACGACTGCGGCAAGTGCCCAAAGTCGCTTCCTCATGTTTCGGTTCCTTTCCTCGTTGCGTTCCAATCGGATCTCGCACGTCCCGACCGACATCACGCTCGTGTGCACCGTCTGGAGCAATGGCGTGGGTGCCTGTACCTGCGAGGGCTTCTCGTTCATTGCTCGAACGCGCATAGGCCGACGGAAGAGCGAGTCGCGTGAGATCCCCCCGGCAAAACGCCGGGGGGATCTCGTCGGTGCTCTGACTTACGGGAGTTCGTCCTCAGGGTTTGGCGAGGTCCAGGTGAGCTGGAGCGTGCGGAAGTGCGGGACAGGACCGGTCTTCGGGATCTCGATCTTCCCTTGCCATCCGGCCTGGAGGTTCGGAGCCTCATTGCCGTTGTCTTGCACTTCGACCCATGCCCCGTCCGTGCAAACCGTCGCACCAGCCGCGTACACATCCACTGGAACGTCGTCGACGTAGACGCCCACGACCTCGTTGCCATCCCCCCTCGGATCGCTGGGTTCGCGCGCCGTGCAGGTGTCAGCCTCCGCGGCCTGCAGGAACAGACCGCCGCCGACGACCAGCCCGACCGTCGCGGCAAGTGCCCAAAGTCGCTTCCTCATGTTTCGGTTCCTTTCCTCGTTGCGTTCCAATCGGATCTCGCATAGCTCGCCCAGGGGGAGGAGTGGGTTGCAACGATGCGGGACGAGGTGGTCGGCGAGATCGGAGAGGTCCTGCTGGCGGGCGAGCCGGCCATTGGGTCGGGCTCTTCGCTGTGCATCCGAAGTCGGTCGCGGAGGGGGACCGGAGGTTGAGTTCTGGGGCCGTAGACGCTTCAGGGCCTCAGAAGGGAGCCCGCAGCCTCAGCGCGGCGCTCAGGCGCCGAAAACCGGCGATCTCAGGCACAACCTGACATGCGTGTCAGGTTGTGGAAAACTCGCTGTCCGTTTCGCGGGGGTTTGTCGGTCGCCGCGACCACAACGCAACCGAATGTGCATCAACAAGTCTGCATGTGCTGACAACTCGGACAAATGTAAAAATGTTGACAGGAAAGACAGGTTTGTATGTCAAAGTATCTACCTGTAGCGGCGCTGGGAGGGGAAGCGTTGCCAGGCCAGGACACAGCGAGCAGGCGGAGACGGCGGGGACACGTGCGCCAGCGCGCGTCCGGGAGCTGGGCTGCCGTGATCTCCTACAGCGACCCGGCCACGGGGAAGCGCCGGCGGCGGTGGATCGGCAAGCTCGCCACGAAGGCCGAGGCCGAGAAGGTCCTCACCTCCACGCTGCGCGACCTCGACCGGAACCAGTTCACCGAGCCCTCCAAGATGACGGTGCGCGACTACTTCGTGGGCGAGGGGACGCCCATGAACCCCGGGTGGATCGACTCCATGCGTTCGCGGATCCGCGCCACCACCTGGCGCAGCTACCGGGCCAACCTGCACAAACACGTCCTTCCCCGGATCGGGGGTCTCAAACTCCAGGCACTCACGCCGATCCATCTCAATGCCCTCTATGCGGATCTCCTCGAGACCGGTCTGGCACCCCGTACGGTGCGCTACATCCATGCCATCGTGCACCGTGCGCTCGTCGAAGCGGTGGATGCCTCCCTGCTCTCGGTGAATCCTGCCACCCGCTCGAAGCCTCCGAAGCCCGAGGACCCCAACATCAAGGTCCTGAGCGTGGAGGAGATCACCACCCTGCTCGAGGAGGCACAGGACACGGTGTGGGCGATCCCGATCACGGTGGCCGTAGGCACGGGAATGCGACGGGGCGAGATCCTCGGCCTCCACTGGGCCGACGTCGACCTGGAGGTGGCCCGGGCCAAGATCGTGACCACCCTCGTGCGCCTGGAGAACGGCCCCGGCTTCGCCCCTCCCAAGACGGCCCGCGGCCGGCGTTCGGTTGCGCTCCCGCAATTCGTCCTCGAAGCACTGCGGGCCCACCGCAGGGACCAGATGAAGCGCCGCCTCGCCATGGGCCCGGGCTGGCAGGACCAGGACCTGGTGTTCGACCGGGGGGACGGAGGGCCGTTCGACCCCGACTCGTTCACGCACGGCTTCCGCAAGATCGCTCGACGGGCCGGCGTGCCCCACGCCCGCCTCCACGACATGCGCCACGCCTTCGCGACCACGCTCCTGCACAAGGGCGTGCACCCCGCCATCGCCAGCGCCATCCTCGGCCACGCGACGCCCGGGTTCACGATGCGCGTCTACCAGCACGTCGTGGAGGGCATGGATTTGCAGGCCGCGGAGGCCATCGACGAGGCCTTTGCCAGCGGGACCGAGGGGTAGCCGGCCTCGGTCGCGACCAAAAAACGCAACCGAAAACGCAACCGAAATCGCGACCGAACTCACAGACGCCGCGACCGAAGTGGCGGAACGAGCCCTCCAGGCCCTGTTGTGACCCCCCGATCGGGTGCTGAGGTCGGCCTGGCAACGACCGCTTCGCCCACCCCAGGTCTCCCGCGACGTGGTCTCCGACGAGTCGATGGCTGCCGAAACCGGGTCGGCGATGTCCGCGACCCCGA
Source organism: uncultured Burkholderiales bacterium (assembly GCA_964615175.1). Classification (GTDB taxonomy): domain Bacteria; phylum Actinomycetota; class Acidimicrobiia; order IMCC26256; family JACPCJ01; genus CAZTOV01. The sequence goes on along the minus strand of CAZTOV010000036.1, from coordinate 15,702 downwards.
AGGTCGGTTGCAGGGATGTCGAGCACCCCAACCACGCCGATGACCTGCCGAAGGCACCTGCGGGCACGTGCCGGCGTGGGTGAGCACGAGAGACTCCACCGCGCAGATGGCCTCCTCGCTCCGTAATGAGAGGAGAGGCCGACGCGCGGGCGCCATGCCGGTGGTGGTCGTCCTTGGGCACCATTTGGTCGCTTTACGAAGACTGAGGTCTTTGTGACAATGAGACGCTGGGCGAGTTCTCGAGGGGAGGGACCGTGGCGCGTGGCACCCGAGTCTTCGCAGTCGCCGTGGTCGTGACCTTCGTGGTCGGCGCTGCACAGCAGACCCTCGCGGCCGATGCCGGCGTCACCGTGGTGGACAACGCCTTCGAACCCGTGACGGTGGTGATCGAGGAGGGCGACACGGTCACCTGGACCCAGGAGGGTGACAACCCCCACACGGTCACCGCCGACGACGGTTCGTTCGACTCCCATGCCGCCTGCCCGCCCGCCGACTGCATGGGGGAGGGCGACACCTACGAACGCAGCTTCGAGGAGGCGGGCCGCTTCGAGTACTACTGCAAGCTCCACGGCCAGGCCGAGGGCGACCCCGAGAGCGGGGAGTGCGGCATGTGCGGCGTGGTGGTCGTCGAGGAGGCCGACGCCTCGTCTTCCTCGAGTTCGTCCTCGTCCTCGAGTTCGAGCAGCACTACCTCGAGCAGCACCACGTCGAGCACGGCGGCCGACGGGTCCACCTCCGACACCTCGACGCCCACCACCGGGAGCGGCACGGATGACAGCTCCGAGGTGGCGGGCACGACCGCTACATCGGGGGACGAGGGGACGGCCGCGAGCGCGGACGCAGCGAGCGAACGCTCGGCGGTGGGCCGGCTGCCCGCCACGGGCGGGCCCGCGCTCGGAGGCGTCGCGCTGGCGCTGGTGAGCGCCGCCTCGCTCCTGCAGCTCGGGGTTCGACACCGCCGCCCGACACGAGAGACCGACAGCAATCCGAAAGGGAGACCATGATGCGCATGTTCCGGATCGTCCCGCTCGGCCTCGCGGCCGTGGCGCTGCTCTTCGCCACCGCGCCGTCGGCCGAAGCCGTTCACCTGTTCCCGCTCACACCGGAGTTCGACCCGCTGGGTCACGACTGTGAGCAGAACCTGAACGAGACCCCGGCGGACCCCGACGCCAACGTCAGCGTCGTCGGGTTCAATTTCATCGACGATGACACCGGCACTTCGGAGACCACGGTGTCGGTCGGTGAGACCGTCAACTGGCAGTGGCTCGCCGATCACTGTCACTCGGTGACCTTCGTGTCGTCGAACGCGCCGCCGAGCACCGAGGGCGGCACCACCTTCAACGACGAGAGCCTGGTGCGGATGAACGGCGCCGGCAACGACAGCTTCACCGCCACCTTCGAGGACCCGGGCACGTTCTCGTACTTCTGCGAGCACCACGCCTCGCTGGGCATG
>CAZTOV010000036.1:0-14149 GCA_964615175.1 uncultured Burkholderiales bacterium | reverse complement strand
CGAGGACCCGGGCACGTTCTCGTACTTCTGCGAGCACCACGCCTCGCTGGGCATGACGGGGACGGTGGTCGTCGGGTAGCGAGCCGCCCTCGACCCTGGAGGCGTCGAACGGCCGCCCGACCCGAGCCGCGTGACGATCAGCGGATTGGCAGAAGGCTCAGCGAAACCAGATCTTCTGGTACTCGCGGCTCTGGGGGTGGACGAGCAGGGCGACGAGGGCGATGTCGAAGAGCAGCGACAGCATGAGCCCGAAGTTCGAGAACACGTCGTCGATGCCCCAGATGAGGATGGGGAGGCCGAGGTTGACGACGGCCGCGGCCACACCCACCTGGTAGCCCCAGCGCTTCTCGTTGGCGATCCCGTAGCCGCCGGCGGCGAGCCCCACGATCAGGGCGAGGCCCAACAGGTTGAGGACGGCACCGCCGAGGAGCAGCAGGACACCGTTGATGTAGAGCAGCGCCACCCCGATCTGGAGCGTCTGGGGCTGGGTCGGGTTGAAGAAGCGTCGTTCTTCGCCGTTCACATGTCCTCCGAGGATGGGATCTCCGGCGCTCGGGTGCCCCGCATTGTCGCGCCGCTGGTCGACGGCGACGACATCGCGACGGCGTGAATCGCGTCGCCATTGCCGGTTTCGGTGCCGGAGGTGTGATGCGTGCGGAGCTGGCCGCACGCCGCGTCGATGTCGGTGCCCCGGTTGTCGCGCACCGTCACGGTCACCCCGGCGCGTTCGACGGCGGCGGCGAACTCGTGCAGGTGCTGCGGATCGGTGGCCTCGGCGTCGAGGCCCGGGGTCGGGTTGTAGGGGATCAGGTTCACGTGGGCGCTGAGCCCGTAGGCGGGGCCGGCGAGCAGTCGGCCGAGGGCGTCGCCCTGGTGCAGGGCATCGTTGACCCCGGCGAGCATCACGTACTCGAAGGTGACCCGCCGGCCGTGGGAGCCGGTGACCTCCCGCGCCGCGGCGAGCACCTCGGCGAGGGGATGGCGGCGGTTGAGGGGCACCAGCTCGTCGCGCAACCGATCGTCGGGCGCGTGGAGCGACACCGCCAGGGTGACCGGCAGCGGCCACTCGGCCATGCGGCGCATGGCCGGGGCCACGCCCACGGTCGAGACGGTGATGTGGCGGGCCCCGATGTCGAAGTCGTCGTGCAGGCGTTCGACCGCTTCGCGCACCGCCCCCTCGTTGGCGAGAGGCTCGCCCATGCCCATGAACACCACGTTGCCCACCCGTCGGACGCCGACGTCGTCGTGCCCGTCGTCCGTCCCGGATGCGTCGTCCCAGGGCCGGAGCACGTGCTGCGCTCGCGCCACCTGCTCGACGATCTCGCCCACCTCGAGGTGACGCTCGAAGCCCGCCTGGCCGGTGGCGCAGAAGGTGCAGCCCATGGCGCACCCGGCCTGCGATGACACACAGACCGTGGCCCGCTCGGGGTAGCGCATGAGCACGGTCTCGACCTGGGCGCCGTCACCGGCCTCGAACAGCCACTTGCGGGTCGCGCCGCCGTCACCCGACTGTTCTGCCTGCACATCGAGCGCCAGGGGAAGCGCCTCGTCGAGGCGGTCACGCAAGGCCGCCGGGAGATTGGTGATCTCGTGCAGGGGTCGGCGCTGCTCGTAGAGGCCCTGCCACAGCTGGTCGGCCCGGTAGCGGGGCTCGCCCCACTGCTCGAACAGCGCCTCGACCTCGCCGCGGGAGGCGGCGTAGCGGGAGGTCACGGGGACCCCTCGTACACGCGGTCGACGTGGTCGACGTCGAAGCCGAGTTTCTCGTAGAGGGCGATGGCGGCGTCGTTGTCGGCCTCGACGTAGAGCATCGCTGCCGGCATCCCGGCCCGCGACAGGGCGTCGAGCCCGGCGATCGTCAGGGCTTTGCCGAGGCCCTCGCCCCGGTGGTCGGGGTCGGTGCCGATCACGTAGATCTCGCCGAGGTGCTGCCGCTCGTGCACCTTGGTCCAGCAGAACCCGACCAGTTCGCCGTCGCGGTCGGCGAGGAGGAAGCCGCGGGCGTCGAACCACGGCTCTTCGAAGCGGGCCTGGAGGTCGTCGGGGGTCCAGAGACCCTGGTCGGGATGGTCGGCGAAGGCGCGAGCGTTCACGGCCAGCCAGTCGGCGTCGTCTTGACCGGGCACGAACTCGCGCAGGACCACGTCGTCGGGGGTCTCGGGGTCGTCGGGGTGGGGGAGGGGCCGGCGCATCTGCAGCAGCTCCCTGCCCCGCTCGAGGCCGACGCGCCGGCCCATCGCATCGTCGTCGTCGGTGGCGCGGAACGCCCACAGCCGCAGCAGCGCGCCACCTCGTTCTCCCACCTCCGCCATCGCCCGTCGGGCCAGCGCCTCTCGGATCTCGTCGACGCCCTCGTCGTCGCGTTCACGGTGGGCTGGGTGCACGGCGATCTGCAGGTCCCAGGCGTCGGCCGACTCGGCGAGGTGGGCGTAGCCCACCGGCACCTCGCCGTGACGGCCGACGAGTCCCACGCCTCGCCCCTTGCGCAGGCCGAGCGACTTGGCCTCGGAGAGCGGGGGGTGGCCGTCGTGGTGTTCGACCTCGTCGAGCATGGAGAGCACGGCCGGCCGGCTGCTCTCGTCGAGCAACTCGATGGTCAGATCGGCAGCGGGGGGAGTCATCGAATCGAGCCTAATGGCGGTACGGTCCTTCGCTATGCCTGCCAAGAAGCGGCGCAAGCGGCGCGTCACGCAGCGGCTGCGCGAGCAGGCCGACGAGGTGCTGAAGGGCCTGAAGAAGGAGTACCCGGAGGCGCACTGCGCGCTCGACCACCGCGACCCCTACGAGCTGCTCGCGGCCACCATCCTCTCGGCGCAGTGCACCGACGAGCGGGTGAACATGGTCACCCCCGGCCTCTTCGAGCGCTACCCGACGCCGGCCGACCTCGCGGCGGCCGATCCCGACGAGGTGGAGGAGATCATCCGTTCGACGGGGTTCTTTCGCTCGAAGGCCAAGAACCTCATCGGCATGGCCCGCGACGTCGAGGAGCAGTTCGGTGGCGAGATCCCCCGCGAACGCGACGACCTCACGTCGCTGGCCGGGGTGGGCCGCAAGACCGCCAACGTGGTGCGCTCGGTGGCGTTCGACGAACCCGGTTTCCCCGTCGACACCCATGTCACCCGCCTCGGCAACCGGTTGGGCCTCACCAAGCAGAGGGACGCGGTGAAGATCGAGTTCGACCTCATGCCACTCTTCCCCGAGGTCGAGTGGGGCGACCTCTCGCTGCGCCTGATCCAGCACGGCCGCCGGGTGTGCACCGCCCGCAACCCCGACTGCGAAGCCTGCGCCCTCAACGACATCTGCCCCTCCGCGTTCCGGGCGTGAGGGTGTGTGCGCATTTGGTGGGGTCATGACCCCACCAAATGCGCACACACCCGGGAGTGGCGCCCTCGGCCTCAGGGCTGGTTGGCGATCATCTCCCCGGCGCGTTCGAGGCGGATGCGGGCGCCGTGGAGGGCCTGCTCGACGGCGAAGAGGTTGGCGGCGATGGCCGAATCGGGCGTCTCGCCGAACTCCTCGGCCATCTGGGTGACGCGGCGGGCCACGTCGTCGAGTTGTGATCGCAGCGTCGACAGCTCGCCCTCGGCGCTGGCGCGGATCCCGGGATCTTGGGTCATGCGACGAGCGTGACAACGACGCCGGCCGCCCGCAATTCGTTCGGGGCGGTTCACGGCCCCACGATTACGATGAGGGCGCTTCCCCGACCCCTTCCGAGCCATCCCATGCTGAAGCGACTCGATCTCCGCGGCCGCGACCTCACGCCCGACAGCCCCGTGCTGGCGGACGCCCTGGCGCGCCCGCCCGCCGACGACGAGCCCGTAGAGGCCGTGCGTTCGATCGTCGCCGACGTGCGCGACCGGGGCGACGCAGCCGTGCGCGAGCTGACCGCCCGGTTCGACGGCTGCGAGTTGGACGACCTGCGGGTCCCGCCGGAGGCGCTGGTGGCCGCCCTCGACGCCGCCGACGCCGACTTCCGGGCCGCCCTCGAGTTCGCCCACGACCAGATCGAGGCCTACCACCGCACCCAGCTCGAATCGACGGCGCCACGACACCACCAGGGCACCGGCGTCGAGATCGAAGAGCGCACCGTTCCCGTCGATCGCGCCGGCCTCTACGTGCCCGGCGGCCGGGCCACCTACCCGTCCACCGTCCTCATGACCGCCGTCCCCGCGCGGGTCGCCGGCGTCGACGACGTCGTCCTGTGCGTGCCCCCTGATGGCGACGGCAACGTGCCCGCGCCCACCCTTGCCGCCGCGGCCCTCGCCGGCGTCGACACCATCTTCCGGATCGGCGGCGCCCAGGCCATCGCCGCCATGGCCTACGGGACCGAGACCGTCCCCCCGGTCGACGTCATCGTCGGGCCCGGCAACGTCTTCGTGGCCCTCGCCAAGCGCGAGGTGCTCGGCGTCGTCGGCATCGAGTCGATGGCCGGTCCCTCCGAACTGGTCGTGATCGCCGACGGCGAGACCGTCGTCGACGAGGCGGCCATCGACCTCATCGCTCAGGCCGAGCACGGCCCCGGCGGCGCCGCCCTGCTGGTCACCTGGGACGAAGACGTCGCCGACGCGGTGGCCGACCGGGTGGGCGAGTTGACCGCCGAGTCGCCACGTCGCGACGAGGTCGAGTCGACCATGCGCACCGGCGGCCAGGCCGTGATCGTCGACGACCGCGCCGCCGCCATGGCGGTCGCCAACTGGGTGGCGCCCGAACACCTCCAGATCATGTGCGCCGACCCCGACGATCTGGTTCCGCAGGTGCGCAACGCCGGCGCGGTGTTCTGTGGTCGCTACGCCCCCGCCCCCGTCGGCGACTACGTGGCCGGCGTCAACCACGTGCTGCCCACGGCCCGCACGGCCCGGTTCTCGAGCGCGCTGCGGGTCGACGACTTCCTCAAGCACGTGCACGTGGTGCGGGTCGACGCCGAGGGCCTCGCCGCCATCGGACCGCACGCCGAGGTCTTCGCCGCCGTCGAGGGGCTCGACGCCCACGGGCGCTCCATCCGCACACGGGGGGTCACGTGACGCCCCGGCCACCCCTGCGCGACGACCTCGTCGACCTCAGCGGCTACCACTCGCCCCAACTCGACGTCTCGGTGCGGCTCAACACCAACGAGAGCCCCTACGCGCCTCCCGACGGGTTCGTCGACGCGCTGGCGGCCGCGGTGCACGAGATCCCGTTCCACCGCTACCCCGATCGTGGGGCGGCCGGATTGCGCGCCGCCACCGCCGAGTTCCTCGGTCAGCCGCGCGAGCGGGTGTTCTGCGCCAACGGCTCCAACGAGGTGCTCCAGACGATCCTCCTCGCCTACGGGGGCGCCGAGCGCCGCGCCGCCGTGTTCCGCCCGAGCTACCTGCTCCACGAGCACATCGCCCGCATCACCGGCACGGAGGTCGTCGCCGGACAGCGTCGGGCCGACTTCACCCTCGACCCCGACGCGGCCCGCGGCCTGCTCGAGGAGCACCGCCCCGAGATCACCTTCCTCTGCTCGCCCAACAACCCCACCGGTCTGGTCGAGCCGCGCGAGGTGGTGGAGACGGTGGTCGACGCCGCTCCCGGCCTCGTGGTGGTCGACGAGGCCTACGGCGAGTTCTCCGACTGGAGCGCCGCCGACCTGGTCACCGACGACGGGGCCGTCGTGGTGGTGCGGACGTTCTCGAAGGTCTGGTCCCTGGCGGCCGTGCGGCTCGGCTGCTGCATCGCGCCCCCCGCCGTCGTCGAGGACCTCGAGAAGATCGTTCTGCCCTACCACCTCTCGGCGCTCACCCAGGCCGCCGGCACCCTGGCGCTGGAGTTCCGCGACGAGATGGAGACCCGGGTCGACACGGTCGTGCGCGAACGTGAGCGGGTCCAGACCGCGCTCGCCGGCCTCGATGGCGTGTTTGTCTACCCGTCGGGGGCCAACTTCCTGCTGTTCCGCCCGGAACGCGACGGGCGCGACGTGTGGCAGGCGCTGGTCGACCGGGGCGTCCTCGTGCGCGACTGTTCGTCGTGGCGGGGCCTCGAGGGGTGCCTGCGGATGACGATCGGCACACCCGACGAGAACGACGCCTTCCTGGGCGCGATCAAGGAGACACTCTGACGATGGGAAGCGAACGATGACGCGGATGAATGCTCGGACGGCCACGAATGGGGCAGGGGCCCCATCCCAACCCCCGTCGGAACCAGAGGTTCCGACGGGGACCCCTGGTGTTGTCGGAGCCGACGAGATGTCGGCGGGTGAGTGACATGGCACGGAGTGCGAACCGGTTGCGGGAGACCAAGGAAACGCGGGTCGAGATCAGCCTCGACCTCGACGGCGAAGGCACGGCCGACGTGGCGACCGGGATCCCGTTCTTCGACCACATGATCGAGCAGCTCGGCCGTCACGGAGGTTTCGACCTCACGGTGAAGTCGGAGGGCGACCTCGAGGTCGACACCCACCACACCGTCGAGGACACCGGCATCACCCTGGGCGAGGTGCTGAAGGAGGCGCTCGGCGACAAGGTCGGCGTCCGCCGCTTCGCCTCGATGTCGATCCCGCTGGACGAGGCCCTCGTCGACGTCGCTCTCGACCTCTCCGGTCGCCCCTTCCTCGCCTACGAGGTCGACCCAGTCGCCGAGTGGATCGGCACCTTCGACCCTCAGCTCGCCGAGGAGTTCTGGCGCGCCTTCGTCACCGCCGCCGGCATCACCCTGCACATCCGCTCGGTGACGGGCAAGAACGGCCACCACGTGCTCGAGGCCTCGTTCAAGGGCGTGGCCCGGTGCCTCCGCGACGCCGTACGGGTCGAGGGCGAGGGCGTGCCCTCGACCAAGGGAACCCTCTGATCCCATGAGCCCGCTGCGCGCCGCCCCCCGGTTCTTGACTGTGTTTTGCCCGCTCAGCGGGCAAAACACAGTCAAGAACGTGGGAGGTGCGCGGCTGTGATCGCCGTCGTCGACTACGGGATCGGGAACCTGCGCAGCGCGCAGAAGGCCCTCGAGCACCTCGGAGCCGACGCCGTCCTCACCGGCGACGCCGAGGAGATCCGCGGCGCCGACGCCGTGGTGCTCCCCGGTGTCGGCGCGTTCGGCGCCTGCATGGGCGCGCTGCGGGGGAGCGGGCTCGACACCGCCGTCGAGGAGGTGGTCGACGCCGGCACGCCGTTCCTCGGGGTGTGCGTGGGCATGCAGATGCTGTTCGACGGCAGCGAGGAAGACGCCAACGTCGCCGGCCTCGGCGTGGTGCCCGGGACGGTGCGGCGGCTTCCCGAGGGGCTGACCCTTCCGCACATGGGTTGGAACACGCTCGCCATCCGCAACGGAGCCCGACTCTTCGAAGGGGTTCCCGAACCGCTGTGGGTCTACTTCGTCCACTCCTATGCGCCCGACCCCGCCGAGCCCGGCGTCGTCTCGGCCACCACCGAATACGGCGGCGACGTCGTGGCCGCGGTCGAGCAGGGCAACGTCTGGGCTACCCAGTTCCACCCCGAGAAGAGCGGCGACGCCGGCCTCGCGGTGCTGAAGAACTTCGTCGACGCCTCCGGCGCCGGCTGACGTGGAGGCGCTTCCCGCCATCGACCTGCGCGGCGGGCAGGCCGTGCGGCTGCTCCGGGGCGACTACGACGCCGAGACGGTCTACGACGCCGACCCGGTGGCGCGGGCCGTGGGTTTCGCCGACGCCGGCGCCGAGTGGATCCACGTGGTCGACCTCGACGCCGCCCGCACCGGCGAGGCCGCCAACCTCGATGTCGTCCGGGCCATCTGCGCCGCCGTCGACTGCCGGGTGCAGACCGGGGGCGGCGTGCGGGACGAGGCGGCGGCGCGCAGGCTCCTCGACGCGGGCGCGACCCGCGTGGTCGTCGGCACCGCGGCCGTCGAGAACCCCGAGTTGGTCGACCGCCTGGCCGACGATGCTCCCGGACGAGTCGCCGTGGGCCTCGACGCCCGCGACGGCGAGGTCGCGGTACGGGGCTGGACCGAGGGGAGTGGCCGGGCCCTGCGCAGTCTGGTCGAGCGCTTCGACCGCGACGGCGTCGGTGCCCTGGTCGTGACCTCGATCGCCCGCGACGGGACCCTCGAAGGCCCCGACCTCGAACAGCTCTCGGAGGTGCTGGGGGCGTGTTCGGTCGACGTGGTGGCCAGCGGGGGCGTGGGGACCCTCGACGACCTGCGGGCCCTCGCTGGCCTCGAAGTCGGCGGGCGCCGTCTCGCGGGTGCGATCATCGGCAAGGCCCTCTACGAGGACCGCTTCGAGCTGAAGGAGGCACTGGCCGCGTGCTCGCCACCCGGGTGATCCCCTGTCTCGACGTCGACTGTGGTCGAGTCGTCAAGGGCGTGAACTTCGTCAATCTCCGCGACGCCGGCGACCCGGTCGAGCTGGCCGCGCGCTACGACGCCGAGGGCGCCGACGAGCTGGTGTTCCTCGACATCACCGCGTCGGCCGAGAACCGCGAGACGATCCTCGAGGTCGTCTCGCGGACCGCGGAGCAGGTGTTCATCCCCTTCACCGTCGGGGGAGGGGTGCGGGGCGTCGACGACGTCCGCACCATCCTCCGGGCCGGAGCCGACAAGACCGCGCTGAACACCGCGGCGGTGGCCCGTCCGGAGGTGATCGAGGAGGCCGCCGGCGAGTTCGGTGCCCAGTGCATCGTGGTGGCGATCGACGCTCGCCGGGCCCGGGTCGGGTGGGAGGTCTACACGCACGGCGGCCGCAAGCCCACCGGCCTCGACGCGGTGTCGTGGGCGGCCGAGTGCCAACGGCTCGGCGCCGGCGAGATCCTGCTCACGTCGATGGACCGCGACGGCACCAAGGAGGGGTACGACCTCGAGCTTCTGCGAGCGGTGACCGAGGCGGTGTCGGTCCCCGTCGTGGCGAGCGGCGGTGTGGGGACGCTCCAACACTTGGCTGACGGCGTGACGGAGGGCGGCGCCGACGCCGTGTTGGCCGCGTCGATCTTCCACTACGGGGAGCATTCCGTCCGCGAGGCGAAGGAATTCCTTTCCTCGCGGGGTGTGGTCGTGAGACCCTAGGACTCACACTTCCCCGGGCATGGCGCCCGCGTGGCGCTCACGAGCAACCAGCGGGTGCGTGCACCCGGAAAGGGGGCCGATGGAGGGGAACGGGACACTCGACGAGGGGTTCCTGCGGCGGTACCGGGAGCTTCTCGACGCAGAGGAACGTGCGTTCGACGGACTGGAACACGCCTTCGAGGACGGCGATCGTGAGCACTTCGTGCTTGACCTCGCCGCACTCCAGCGGGCGATCGACGCCAAGAACGCCTTCCTCGAGCGGCGAACGCTGCCGGTACCGCCGGAGACCGTTTCGATCGACTGACGCCACGACCGGGTTCGCCCGGTCGTTGTCGCGTCAGGGGCTCATCTCGTCGATCTGGCCGAGCGCCAGGTCGACGAGGCGGTCGGTGCGTCCCACGAAGAAGTGGTCGGCGCCACCGACGATTTCGACGCGCGTTGCCTTCCAGTCGTCGAGCCGGCCGGCGACCTCGTCGGGGGTGCGGAACTGGTCGTGCTCGGCCAGCGCCACCAGCTTGGGTCGCGGGTCGGCACCCGCGGCGCCCGGTTCGCCGAAGCTGAGCGGGAGGGCGACCAGGAACCACCCGTGGTGGCGTTCGTCGACGATCGCGCTGGCGATGTCGGCCCCGAACGACCAGCCCTGCACGACGGTCAGCACGTCGGGCACCCGTTCGACCAGCTCGGCCAGGCCCGCGTCGGCGTCGAGGCGCTCGTCGTCGCCGTCGGCGAACTGCCCCTCGCTCCCCTCGACCCCCCGGAAGTTGAACCGCAGGCAGGCGACGCCGTGGCGCGGCAGGGCCTCGAACAGGGCCCCCGTGACGATCGAGCGCATGTTCCCCCCGTACTGGGGGTGGGGGTGGCACAGCAGCATGGCGGCCCGAGGGTCGTCGGGAACGGCGATCTCGGCCTCGAGGGTGAGGCGGTCGGATGTGGTGAGCGTGAGTGACTCGGGCACGCTCGCAGACTATTGACTCCGGAGCGCGGGAGCACCGCCGGTACGATGCCGGGAAAACGGCCAGGCGTGGGGCAGGGGCCCCATGCTCTGGAGGAGCCGACGAGATGTCGGCGGGAAGGAAACATGTCCCCCACAGCAACACCCATCGCCGCCACCGACGAGCAGCTCGCCCAGGTGAAGTACGACGACCAGGGCCTCGTGGTGGCCATCGCCCAGGAGGCCGGCACCGGACAGGTACTCCAGGTGGCCTACATGAACGAGGAGGCCCTCAAGCGCACCCTCGAGAGCGGGCGCATGTGGTACTGGAGCCGGAGCCGCCAGGAGTACTGGCGCAAGGGTGACACCTCGGGTGACCGGCAATGGGTGCGCGAGGCCCATTACGACTGCGACGGCGACGCACTCCTCTTCGTGATCGAGCAGGAGGGGGCGGGCGCGTGCCACACCGGCGAGCGTTCCTGCTTCTACCGCGCCTTCGGGGAGTGAGCCGGGCATGACGCCCGAGGAAGCGGTGAAGCCGTCGAAGGACGACTTCCTCGCTCTCGCCCGCGACCACACGGTGGTGCCGGTCTGGCGCGAGGTGCTCGCCGACCTCGAGACGCCGGTGTCGGCCTTCCTCAAGCTGGTCGGCGACCAGCCGGGCTTCCTCCTCGAGTCGGTCGAGCACGGCGAGCGGTGGGGGCGGTACTCGTTCGTCGGCACCCAGCCGGCGTTGACGATGACCGTGCGCGGTCGCGACGTCGAGTGGCACCCCCAGGCTCCGGCAGGGGTCGCCTCGGACGAGGGCGCCCTCGCCGCCCTCGAGGGGCTCCTCGCCCGCTACCGGTCACCCCACATCGACGCCCTCCCGCCCTTCCACGGCGGCATCGTCGGGTATCTCGGCTACGACGTGGTGCGCGAGATCGAGCGGCTCCCCGACACGCCCGACGACGACCACGGAATGCCCGATGCGGTGATGAGCGTGCCGGGACTGGTGGCCGCGTTCGACCACTTCGCCCAGCGGCTGTCGCTCATCGCCAACGTGGTGCTCGAGCCCGAGGCGACGCCCGACCAGCACGCGGCCGCTTACGACGACGCCGCCGATCGCCTCGAGGCCGCCGTCGCCTCCCTGGCGGCGCCGCTACCGTACCTCCCGTCGCCGCCGCCGGCCGACGAGCAGTTCACCACCGGCGACGCCGTGCTCCCCGATTTCCGCGTCAACCGTTCGAGCGGCGACTTCGAGGCCGCGGTCGAGTCGGCGAAGGAGCACATCCTCGAGGGCGACATCTTCCAGGTCGTGCTCTCGCAACGGTTCGACGTCGACTTCCCCGGCGAGCCGTTCGACGTCTACCGGGTGCTGCGCCAACTCAACCCCTCGCCCTACATGTACTTCCTGCGCAGCACCGACGTCACCATCGCCGGCTCGTCGCCCGAGCCCATGGTGCAGCTGCTCGACGGCCGGGTCATCAGCCGACCCATCGCCGGCACCCGCTGGCGGGGCGCCACCGACGAGCACGACCGGCGTCTCGCCGCCGAGTTGTCGGAACACCCCAAGGAGCGGGCCGAGCACGTGATGCTGGTCGACCTGGCGCGCAACGACGTCGGCCGGGTGGTCGACTTCGGCAGCCTCCAGATGGACGAGCTGATGACCGTCGAGCGGTACTCGCACGTCATGCACCTCACCAGCCAGGTGTCGGGGGCGCTGGCCGAGGGGCGGAGCCCGGTCGACGTGCTCCGGGCAACCTTTCCCGCCGGTACGGTGAGCGGAGCACCCAAGGTGAGAGCCATGGAGATCATCGACGAACTCGAACCCACCAAGCGGGGGCCCTACGCCGGGGTCGTCGGCTACGTCGACTTCTCGGGGAACCTCGATACCGCCATCGCCATCCGCACCATGACGCACCGCGACGGCGTGGCCAGCGTGCAGGCGGGGGCCGGCATCGTGGCCGACTCCGACGCGGCCGACGAAGACCTCGAATGCCACAACAAGGCCCGGGCCATCCTGGCCGCCATCGCCAGCGCCCGCGCGCTCGAGGGGGCCCTCGAATGACTCCGGCGGGCTTCACCGAACGCACCGAGGCCGGCGTCGTCGTGGTGAGCGGAGGCGACGCCCGGGCCTTCCTCCAGGACATGATCTCGCAGCACGTGGCCGACCTCGGCCCGGGCCAGGGGGCAGAGAGCCTCTTCCTCCAACCCACCGGGAAGATGGGTGTCCGCTTCCACGTCCTCATCGTCGACGGCGACACCGGTGAGGAGTGGTGGATGACCACCGACGAGGGGTTCGGCCCCGGTCTCGCCGAGGCGATCGCGCGCTTCGTGCTGCGCGTCGACGTGAAGGTCGACGATCGCAGCGACCGCGTCGGCGTGGTGTCGCTGCGCGGCGACGGGGCTCCCGGGATCGCGGAGCAGGCCGCCGGCGTGGCGGTGCCCGACGAGGCGCACGCGCACGTCGAAGCTGGAGAAGCCCGCGTGGCCCGCCGCGACTGGCCGGGCGTCCCGGGTGTCGACTTCGTGGGGCCCATCGACGCGCTCCACCGTCTCGGCGACGCCCTGCGAGAGGCCGGGGCCGCGGCGTGGAGCGCCGACGACTTCGAGTCCGAGCGCATCGCCGCCGGCGTGCCCCGTATGGGCCTCGACCTCGACGACTCCGTGATCCCCCAGGAGGCGGGGCTCGACCGCACCGCGGTGTCGTTCGAGAAAGGGTGCTTCCTCGGCCAGGAGCTGGTCTGTCGCATCCACGACCGCGGGCGGGTCAACCGGTATCTCCGCCGCTTGCGGGTCCGCGACGCCACGCCGCCCGCGGGCGCCACCGTCGTCCGGAGCGACGACGACAAGGAGGTCGGGTCGCTCACCAGCGTCGCCGCCATCTCGAACGGCGAGACGCTGGCCCTGGGCTACGTCCGCCACGAGATCGTGCCCGGGTCCGAGGTCACCGTACGGTGGCCCGACGGTGACGCCGCAGCCGTCGTCGAGGAGATCCCGGCGGTCTGATGCGCCGGCGCTGGCGGTGGTTCGCGCTCGTGGCGGGCGCGGCGGTGCTGATGGTCGCCATCCTGTTGAGCGGCGATGGCGATCAGCCGCGTCGGGTCCCGCTCACGCCCACCAGCGCGCGTCCCGACCTCTCGGGGGTGGCGCTCCCGGGCGTCGAGGGAACGACGACTTCGACGCAGGTCGAGAACATCGGCGAGGTCTCGTTCACGGGCGTGGTGAAGGCTCCGAACGGCGCTACCGTGCCGGAGGCCACGGTGCGGGCCGAGTGGTTCCGTGTCGATCCGCCCGAGGTCATCGAGGTGATCACCGACGAGGAGGGGCGGTTCGAGATCACGGGTGTGGCCCCCGGCCGCTGGCGGATCCGGGCCTGGCGCACCCCCGACTTCGCCACCGGCGCCGTGGAGGCGATCTTCGTCGAGGAAGAGGAGGAGCGCGAGATCGAGCTGGCCGTCGAGTCGGTGGAGGAGTTGGCCGTCACCTGGGACATCGAGACCGACCCACCGATCACCGACCACAACGCCGAGCTGGTGGTGTCGCTCGTGGAGCAGACCGTCGACGTCGAGGGCCGGACCAGCAGGAACCCGGCCGCCGATCTGGAGGTCGAGCTGCTCCTCGACGACGACTGGCAACGGGTCCGGGGCGGCGAGGTCGAAACCACCGACGACGACGGTCGTGTGACCTGGCTCCTCCGTTGCCGCGACGACGGGAAGCAGACCGTCAGGGTCCGCACCGAGTTCGGCACCGAGACCCTCGACGTCGCCGCTTGCATCCCCATCACCGCCACCACCACGACCACGACCGAGCCCCAGGAGACGACCACCACGACGTGAGGGTGTGTGCGTGCCGGCTACCGCCCGAGGTCTTCGCCGACGTCCTTCAGGGCGTCAGCGAGGGCGCCGCGGATGCGGCGGGCCGTGGCGGGGGAGAGGTGGGCCACCACGCCCTCGCCGGGGCGCCCCTCCTCCTCGAGGATCATCTCGATGCGGAGGTCTTCGCACGCCTCGCAGTCGTCGAGCAGCGACACCGACCACGCGGTGCGGGGTCGCTCGTCGGCCTCGGGATGGTCGTCGAACGAGAAGTCGATGGACTGCTTCATATTGTCTCCCCGCCGACATCTCGTCGGCTTCTCCGCGTCAGGCGAGTTCGAGGGCGTTGGCCCGTGCCACGTCGCCGAGCCAGGTGGCGCTGGGCTTCGGGGTGCGCTCCATGGTCCGGCGGTCGACGGCGACGAGGCCG
>CAZTOV010000035.1:0-19980 GCA_964615175.1 uncultured Burkholderiales bacterium | reverse complement strand
CCTGCTCGCCGAAGGGTGACGTGGTCGCAAGCGCGGCGGTGTGATTGTCGGACCGCGCACGTGCCCCTACAGTGCGGCGACCGGAGCGCGGTCGGCGATCAGGCGGGAGGCGTGGCAACACCATGGGTTTGATGGACCCGAAGCCCGCGGACTTCGATCTGGACGAGTGGCAGCGTCGTCCCCACGCCGAGCGGCTACGCATGCAGTGCCAGGCGTGGGCGATGGACGGGTTCGGGAGTCCGCCCGGCGTCTACATCTTCTACGTCCTCAAGATCGCCCTGTACCTGTGGGTCTGGGGATTCTTCGTCGATCTCACCCCCGGGCTCGGGGGAATCACCGAGATCGACACCTGGTGGCGGGAGCCGATCGCGTTCCAGAAGCTCGCGCTCTGGACGCTTCTCTTCGAGGTCCTCGGCCTGGGCTGTGCCAGTGGCCCTCTCACCGGACGGTTCTCGCCCCCGATCTCGGCTCCCTTCCACTGGCTGCGGCCGGGGACGACACGGCTCTCGCCATGGCCGAAGTGGGTGCCGCTGACGGCCGGTCATCGCCGCTCGATCTTCGACGTCGCCCTCTACGCGGCGACCCTCGGATCCGGGTTCTACGCCCTCACCGGAAGTGAGCTGACCCGGGGCGATCTGCTCCCGGTCATCGTTCTCCTCGCCGTGCTCGGTCTGCGTGACAAGACGATCTTTCTCGCGGCCCGGGCCGAGGTCTACTGGGTCTACCTGATCGTCTTCCTCTTTCCGGCCGACGTCCTCGCCGGTTCGCAGATCGTGCAGGTGGCGATCTGGTGGGGGGCGGCGACCTCCAAGCTCAACCACCACTTCCCCGGCGTGATCACGGTGATGGTGAGCAACAGCCCGTTCCTCCGGTCACGCCGGGTCCGCCGGGCGATGTACCGCGAGTTCCCCGACGACCTCCGGCCATCGGGGGTCGCGAAGGGCCTCGCCCACGGCGGAACGGCGATCGAGTACACGTTCCCCCTCCTGCTTCTGGTGGGCGACGGGGGGCCGTTGACCGTGATCGGCCTCGTGATGATGCTGTCGTTCCACTCGTTCATCCTCTTCAGCATCCCGATGGGGGTGCCGTTGGAGTGGAACGTCTTCACCATGTTCGCCGGGGTGTTCCTCTTCGGTGCCCACGCCGACGTCAGCGTGCTCTCGATCGACTCGCCCCTGCTCCTCGGGCTGCTCGGCGCCGGCCTGCTTGCCGGACCGGTCCTCGGGAACGTCAAGCCGGCGTGGATCTCGTTCCTGCCCTCGATGCGGTACTACGCCGGCAACTGGGGGACGAGCCTGTGGCTGTTCCGCGACGGCCTCGACACCCGGCTCGACGAGCGGGTCACCAAGACCGCCGCCTCCTACCGCAGGCAACTCGAGCAGTTCTACGACGGCGTGACCGTCGACGCCGTCATGTACCGGGGCCTCGCGTTCCGGGCCATGCACCTCCACGGCCGAGCGGTGAACGCCCTCGCGCCACGGGCGGTCGACGATCTCGAGGAATACGCGATCCTCGACGGCGAGATCGTCGCCGGCATCGTTCTCGGATGGAACTTCGGCGACGGCCACCTTCACCACCACCAGTTGCTCGAGGTGATCCAGGAACAGTGTGGATTCGAAGAAGGGGAGCTCCGGGTCGTGTGCCTCGAGTCGCAGCCCATCCAGGCCCAGCGGCACCACTACCGGATCTTCGACGCCGCCACCGGGCTGATCGAAGAGGGCGACGTCGACGTGCGGGGCCTCCTCGAGCAGCAGCCGTGGCCCGACGCCCCCGCCCCCGTGACCATCCAGACCTCAGAAGCTCCGGAAGGCTCGGCGGAACGACCGGTCGGGGGGAAGACCACGGCCTGACCCGGGACGATCGGCCCCGGTCGTCCCGGGCCGGCCGGCGTTCACGGTTTCCCCGGGCTCCCGAGGACCGTGGTGAGGACGGCCCCGTCGCGGAAGATCGTGATGTCGCCGTCGACCGAGACCTTGAGCACGATCTCGGCGGTCTCCGAGAGTGTGCGGGCAGCGGCGGTGCGAGCGCCCTCGTGCTGGCTGTCGCTGCTGGTCACGATGGCGCCGTAGGCGAGCAGCTGACCATCCCGGTCGAGGACCGTGGCCCCGTCGAGCGTGGCCAAGCGGGCCAGCGTGTGTTCGTCGAGGGTCTCCGCGTCGATGAGGTGGTGGAGGCGAGTCTCGGCGCGCATCGCATTCGGGTCGATGTCGTCGCGCAGGTCGTAGCGGTCCTTGAGCGAGACCACGCCGTCGAGACGCTCGGGCTCGTCGACGATGGCGAGGATCGCCCCCTCGGGACGGGCCGAGATCATGAAGGCGACCCGCGCGACGAGCGTCGCGACTTCTCCGCTGCCGACCATGCCGGCGATGGAGGCCGACAGCCGGAGCGGGAACGCCGTCCAGTGCTCGCCGCGACGGACCAACAGCGGCTGACCGTCGACGAAGGTCCAGATGGTCCGGTCCGCGCGCACGAAGAGGCCGAGCCCGCCGAGCACTGCGGTTGCCTCGGCCACCAACGAGCCGCTCTCGGGCGAGGTCTCGCCTCCGGTACTCACGGGACGGCTGGCCCGCGCGAGTCGGTCGAGCCGATGGTGCTGGACCTCGGTTCGGGCACGCCCGGACGGGTCGACCACCAGGACCGAACGACGTCCGTCGAAGAGCAGAGGTGCGCGCTTGGCGAACTGCACGTCGGCTGGATAGCCGAATTCGAGACGGGGAACGTCTTCGAGCGCATCCGAGATCACGACGCCGTGGGTCAGAGCGTGGGCCTCGACTCGAGATCCGCTCAGCTCGATGAGGTAGTCGATGGTGTCCGCGACGAGTTCGGGACGGGCAGGGCGACCGATCCGCGTCTCCAGGTAGTCGGAGAGGATCTCGGCGGCCAGCGTGTCGCGAATCGCCCGCCGGACCGCGGCGCCGAGTGAGCTGGCCCGGTCGGCAGCGGCGGAGCGGAAGCGGGCGGCGGTCCTGATCCCGGCGTCGGGGAGGGCGTCGAGCAGCTCCTTGAGCGAGCCGGGCTGGCCATCCCCCACGAGTTCGGCGAGCCGGGGACGGAGGCGCACGCTGATCGTGGTGTCGCGACCCCCGGGGCCCGTTCCGCTCGCGACGGCGACCGCGTCGCTGTCGGGCGGCTCCTGGCGAGGTTCGGCGGGCGCGGCGTAGGACAGGTCGATGTCGGCGCCGACGAGGATCTCGCTGAGCGCGTCGGCGACGGCATGTCCGACGGGGTCGTCTCGGGTGGTGGCGGATGCCGCCGTGGGCGGGATGCTCATGCCCGTAGTTTCGCGGTCCGACGTGGCGCGGTGAACTCCCGAGGGCTCGACACGAGGTCAACGTCGTCCCCCATGGTGACGGAGTGCCCGGGTCGGATGGTGGTTCGGTGTGCGCCCGCCCGGGTAGAAGGCGCGAGGCATGAGCGGGATCATCTTCGTCAATCCACACTCGGGCGATGGGAGCAGCCCCGGCGTCGACGACGTGGCCGATGCGTTCCCGGAGCACCGGGTCGAGGCGTGTGAACCCTCCGAGCTGGAGCGTCGCATCGAGGAGGCCCTCGACGAGCGACCCGACTTCGTCGGGGTGGCCGGCGGAGACGGTTCGGTGAACGCGGCCGCGGGCGTCCTGCGCGGGGTGGCAGACGTGCCGCTGCTCGTCGTGCCGCTGGGTACGAGGAATCACTTCGCACGCCAGGTGGGTATCGACACCCTCGACGCGGCGATGGAGGCACTGACGAAGGGGCAGACATCCCGTATCGCTGTCGGCGAGGTCCGGGGTCGCCACTTCGTCAACAACGCCAGCATCGGCGTCTACCCGAGTTTGGTGAGGCGTCGGCAGGCACACGCACGACGGGTGCCGACGATTCTCGCCAACATCGCGGCTGGATGGGATCTCCTCCGGCACGGACGGCGCATCGACGTGGAGGTCGTATCGCAGACCCATCCGGCATGGATGCTCTTCGTCGGGAACGGCCGCTACGGCGACCACCTCCTCGACCTCGCCGACCGGACTGGCCTCGAAGAGCGTGTCCTCGACGTCCGCCTGGTGCGTGCGGACGGCCGGTTCTCGCGACTGCGCGTGGTCGGTGCGCTCCTGTTCGGATCGCTGTCGAGGAGCCGCTTGGTGCACCGGCACGTGACGGCGCGGGCAGATTTCGACGTGAAGGCGTCTCAGGTCGAGATCGCCCTCGACGGCGAGGTGGAGCTGATGGAGCCACCCCTGACGTTCGCGTCGCATTCCGAGTCGCTCATCGTGTTCACGAACGCTCAGGGATGAGATGATCGGCGCACCATGTTGATGGAGATCACGACGTTCCGGCTGGCGGACGGCGCCGGTGAGGAGGAGTTCGTCGCCGCCGACAAGGCCGTGCAGGAGGAGTTCTTCCACCGCCAGACCGGTCTCGTCCGGCGGACGGCCGCTTGTGGTGCCGAGGGTTCGTGGGTCGTCGTCACCCTGTGGGGCTCGGACGAATACGCCGACGCCGCGGCCGAGGCGGCGCCGGGCGACCCGCACTGGACCGCCTTCACCGGCCTCCTCGACAATGCGACGCTCGACGTCCGGCGCTACGAAACGCTCGATTGACGCGTCACTGCTGGACGAGCATCACGGGGTTGCCCTCGGGGTCGGCGATCGGAGCGATCGTCGGGCCGTCGGGGACGGCGAAGGGCTCACCGAGCACCGAGCCACCGAGCTCGGGAACCCGATCGAGCGATGCCCGGAGGTCGCGCACCTGCACGTAGAGGCTCAGCCCCGGACGGTCGCCCTGTTGGATGTGGCCGCCGGGTCCGGGTTCGGGGCCGCCGAGGCCCGGGTCCACCGTCATGATCGGACCGTCGTCGATGGCCCAGTTGAACAGGTCGGCGTAGAAGGCGCGCTGCCGCTCGGGATCGACGGCGTCGAGCTGCCAGTGCACCACCGGACGGGCCCAATCCTTGCTCACGGCATCTCCCTCGACCTCGGTCAACGGTCTGGTGTCGCGGCAACGTAGACGGTCGCGCGGCTGTCGTCACCCGTGTAGAAGTTCGGGAACGTCACTTCGTGGGCGTCGCTGGACGCGAACACCTGGTCGAGCGCCGCGATGAACGTGTCGTCGGGCGGGTCGTCGGACCACAGCCCGAACACGCCTCCGGGGTGTAACCGGGTTGCGAGGCGGGAGAGTCCGGTGGGTTCGTAGAAGCCGGCGTGGCTCGGGGCCAGCAGGTGACGGGGGGAGTGGTCGATGTCGACGAGGACGGCGTCACAGCGATCGAGGTCCCCGTCGGCGGCGAAGCCTTCATCACGCTCGACCCTGGCGAAGAAATCCCCGTGCACGAAGCGGCACCGATCGTCGGACGTCAGCTCGGCCGAGAGCGGCAGTAGGCCCTGCTCGTGCCAGTCGATCACCGCTTCGAGCGCCTCGATCACGTGGAGCGATCGGACCCGGGAATCTGCGAGGACGGCCCGGGCGGTGTACCCGAGCCCGAGGCCGCCGACCACCACGTCGAGTCCATCGCCGTCGATCTCATCGAGGGCGAGGGTGGCGAGCTCGGTCTCGGCCACCGTGAACAGGCTCGACATGAGGAACTCGTCACCGAGCTTCACCTCGTAGACGTCGATCTCGAGCGTCGGCTCGCGCCGACGCCGCACGCTGATCTCACCGATCGGCGTCGCTCGGCGATCGATCTCCTCGAAGTCGACGCTCATCGGGCCATCATCGCGGGTCTCCGATGCCGATGTCTGCGTGGAGGTGATGCCCCCGGTCAGGAGAGCCGTTCGATCCCCGAGATCCGGTCGAAGCCGGCATCGAAGCTCGCCACGCGGTCGATCCCGTGCGCGCTCATGACCGCGACGTGGAGGGCATCACGGGCCGAGATGGCGCCCTCCTTTTCGAGCAGGAGGGCCATGGCCGCCTCGACCTCCGAGAGCCGGACGGGAACGACCTCGTCGACGAGATCGGTCATGAACTCGAAGGCGGGCTGAACGGCGTCGAGGCGGTCGATGGCGGAGTAACGGTGGAGGATCTCCTGGAGGACCTCGACGTCGGTGACCAGCCGCTCGCCCCTTCCGATGAACTCGCCGAGGAGGCTGATCGTGGCCGTCTTGTTCGGATGATCGGCCCCGATGAGGTACATCGGAATGTTCGAGTCGATGAAGATCACGAGGCGCCGTAACCGCGCTCGATCTCGGCCAGCATGTCGTCGATGTCGCCGGTGGGGAATTCGTGGCGGGCGGCGGCACGGACGGCGGCGAACCGGCGTTCCGGTGCTTCCGAGGACGACGACCGACGGGCGCTTCGGAGGGCCTGGCGGACCCACTCGGAGACGGTGATCCCCTCCCGGCGGGCGTGCCGACGGATTTCCTCCAACTCCTCCTCGCCCATCACGACCTGGAGTCGTGTACTCATCTTATGAGTATATCCTCCTCATCAAATGAGTACAGAGCGGCCGCGTCCCGAGGGTCGGGTCAGTGGGCGGCGCCCGTCTCGACCCGGTCGCGGATTCCCGACCCGCCGTCGGCGTCCTGAGCGCAATGGGCACAGCAGTAGAAGTGCCCGTCGATTTCGACACCGTGCCCCACCACCTTGCAGTCGCAGTGCTCGCACACCGGAGCCATCTTGTGGATGGCGCACTCGAAGCTGTCGAAGACGTGGCGCTCGCCGGCCGCGACCACCTCGAAGGCCTTGTCGTAGTCGTTCCCGCAGACTTCGCACTTTGCCATGGCATTCCTCGCTTCGTTCGACGATTCGGCGATCTCTCCCCCAATAGCCCCGGACCCGGTCCGTCAAACGTCCACCCGCGTCACCGATAGGGTTCCGGGCCATGCGTCAGCGGATCGTCGATTTCGGTGCCAAGGTCATGAATGCGACCCACCGTGCGGTCCTCGCACTCTCGGGCGGCCGCCTCCTCCGTCAGGCCTTCGGCATGCCGGTGGTCGAGCTGACCACCATCGGCCGCAAGAGTGGTGAACCGCGTCGCACGATGCTCACCTCACCCGTTCACGACGACGAGCGCGTGGTGCTGGTGGCGTCGTTCGGTGGCGAGCCGCGGCACCCGGCCTGGTATCTCAACCTCCGGGAGAACCCCGACGTCGAGATCGAGTTCCAGGGCGAGCATCGCCAGATGCGGGCCCGCACGGCCACCGCCGACGAGAAGGCCGAACTGTGGCCGGCGATCGTCGACGCTTACCAGGGCTACGCCCAGTACCAGAAGCGGACCGACCGCGACATCCCCGTGGTGATCCTCGAGGCGCGTTCCGAGAGCTGAGCCGTCTCAGCGCCGAGGTTGCCAGGAGAAGGAGCGGAGCGCCAGCAGCAGGCCCGCAGCACCCCATGCGGCCATCACTGCGAGGTGGTCCCACTCGAACCCCGAGCCGGTCTGGAAGGGGTTGTAGGCCGAGAGCAGCGCCTGGGCGAAGTGCCGGACGGGGAACAGGTCGGCGATCCGGGTGAGCCATTCGGGGCTGGTTTCGGGACCGAAGAAGATGTCGGAGATGAACAGCAGCGGCAGGATGATGCCGTTGACGACCGCCGGTGATGCGTCGGCGTTGGGGACGATGGCGGTGACCGCGAGCCCGAGAGCGGCGAACGTCGCCGCGCCGACTGCCAGGGTGATCACGAATGCCGGCATCGTGCGTCCCGGAACGTCCACGTCATAGACGAGCACACCGACGACGACCACCAACGCCACCAGTGCGATGCCGATGAGGGTGGCGTGGATGATCCGGCCCATCAGGTACGAGACGGACGGAAGCGGGGTGCCCCGCACCCGCTTCAGGATCCCCTGATCGCGGGCGAAGCTGATCCCGATGGCGATGTTGGTGAACGACGCCGAGATCACCGAGAACGCCGCCAGCGCGGGGATGTAGAACGTCGAGAGGTTCACCGGTCGGCCACCCAGCTCGAAGGTGTTGTTCCCGAACACGGTGTTGAAGATGAAGAGGAACATGACGGGGAACCCGAACGTGAACGCGGCGGCCGGCGGGTTCCGCCAGAACGAACGGTTCTCGTAGCGCACCTGCCGGAGGCCGAGGGCGAGCGCGGTCACGTTGCCGCCTCCTCACGGGGTCCGGTGTTGCCGGCGGTCAGTTCCAGATACACGTCCTCGAGCGACGGTTGGGAGACCGCCAGGCTCGAGAGGTCGACGCCCTCCTCGATGGCCCAACCGCAGAGTTGGTGCAGCATCGGGACGGGGTCCACGGCGGTGAGTTGGACCACACCTCCAGAGGTCGAGGCGCGGTCGGCGAGGTCGGGCGGCAGCGCTACCGATTGGGGAACGGGCCGGAACCGGATGCGGGTCGTCATCCCGTCGGTCGGAACGAGGGTCTCGGGCGGCCCCTCGGCGACGATGCGGCCGTCGACGATGATCGCCACCCGGTCGGCGAGGTACTCGGCTTCGTCCATGTAGTGGGTGGTGAGGAAGACCGTCTTGCCCAGTCCGGCCAGGTTCTTCACCATTTCCCACGCATTGCGCCGCGCCGACGGATCGAAGCCCGTGGTCGGCTCGTCGAGGAACAGGAGATCAGGATCACCGGCGAGGCCGATGGCGACGTCGAGGCGGCGCTGCCGGCCGCCCGAGAGCTTCTGGACCCGCTGGTCGCGCTGGTCGGTGAGCCCGACGACCTCGAGGACCTCGTCGACGGGGCGGGGCCGTGGGTAGTAGCCGCGGTACAGCTCCACGCACTCGGCGACGGTGAGATAGGGCTCGACGCCGGTCTCCTGGAGGACGATGCCGATGCGCGCCTTGAGCGAGCGGTCGCCCGCGCCCGGGTCGTGACCGAGGACGTCCACCTCGCCCGAGGTGCGCTCCCGGTGACCTTCGAGGATCTCGACCGTGGTGGTCTTCCCGGCTCCGTTCGGGCCGAGGAGCGCGAACACCTCACCCTCGGCGACCTCGAGATCGATCCCTCGGACCGCTTCGAGGTCGCCGTACGACTTGGTGAGCCCGCGGATGCGGATGGCCGGTGCCGCCACGGCCGCGGAGCATAGGCCCGCAGGGTCAGTCCCGTTGCATGGCCTCGGCGGCGCGGTCGCCGGAGCACTGGTTCTCGAGGCGAACCGATGTCGGAGAAGCGCGGGGGCCGTTGGGATGGCGGCGAAGCACGGGTCGTCGAGGTGCGCATCCGCGTCCACGACGCGGGGACGAAGAACAGATCGGCGCCGGAGCGTTCCGCGGCGATGACCTTGAGGTCGATCTCGCCGACCTCGCCCACCATTCCGCGGAGATCGATGGTCCCCGTGCCGGCGACCTGCCGGCCGTCGAGCAGGTCGGCCTCGTGGATGGCGTCGAAAACGGTGAGGGCCATCATCAGGCCGGCCGAGGGACCGCCGACGTCCTCGAGGTCGAGGTCGAGGTCACGGGGAAGCTCGAGCTCGGGGCTCAGGGTGCGGATCGCGATCCCCAGGCCGACCCGGTCGAGCCAGCGGCGACCGCGTCACTTCAGCCGGTCGATCGACATCGTCCGTGTCACCGGAGCCCGCCGAGGCGTCCGCGTCACCGGCACCGTCGCGGGGTGGGGCCCGCAGCGGCCGGTTGCGGCGTCGGCCCCCGTTCCGGAGCTGCGCGCTGCGTTGAGCCACCAAGGCGAGGCGGCGGCGGGTGATGACCCCGATGGGCTCGCCGTCGTCGGTGGCGACGACAGCTCGCTCGGCACCGATCAGGTCGTCGATCACCTTGGCGGCCGGTCGGTCTTCTTCGATCGTGGGGAGGTCGGCGACGAGCGTGGCGGCGTCCCGCACCGAGGTGGTGGGGCGCTCGTCACTGGGGACATCGCGCGCCTCGTCGAGGCCGATCACGCCGATGAGCGAGCCGTCCTCGACGACCGGGAACAGGTCGGGTTCGCGGACCCGGATCCAGTGCTCGATCGCCGACTCGACCGTCTCGTCGGCGGGAATCGACGGCGTGGCGTCGTCGATGAGGCTCCGGGCGGTCACATCGGCGAGAGCGGACTGCAGCCGCCCCTGTGTCGTCTCGGCACCGGCTGCCCGGAACAGGAACCAGCCGATGAAGATGAACCAGATGCCGCCCACGAACCCGCCTGGAGCGAAGAGCTGGAGCAGACCGAACCCGATGAGGAGCCCGGCCAAGGCCATGCCCGTGGTCCCGGCGACGCGGATCGCCTTCGGGCGGTCGTCGGTGACCCACCACACGATCGAGCGGAGGATGCGGCCTCCATCGAGCGGCGCTCCGGGGAGCAGGTTGAAGATCCCGAGTGCGAGGTTGATCCAGCCGAGGTGGCCCGCCACCAGCGCGAGTTCGTCGATCCCCGCTCCCGCGGCCCACGTGGCCACGAGCCCGAAGGCCGCCGCGAGGACGAGGCTCGTGAACGGGCCGATGGCCGTGAGCGCCAGTTCGTCACGGGGTCGCTTGACGTCGAACTCGCTCTCGGTGACCCCGCCGAACAGGAACAGCGTGATGCCCGAGACCTTCACCCCCCGGCGCGTCGCTTCGAGTGAGTGGGCGAGTTCGTGGGCGAGGACCGAGCCGAAGAACAGGACGGCACCGGCGACGCCGAGCCCGAGGGCTACACCGCCCCCGATTCCCGTCTCGCCGGCGAATCGCGACCAGAACGTCCAGACGATGATGGCGGCGATCAGCAGCCAGGACGCGTCGATCCTGACGTCGATCCCGCCGATGGTCGCGATGCGACGAGCGGGTCCGAAGATCCCTCGCTCACCGTTCATACGCGGCGTTCTCGAGAGCCGCCGAGGCCTTCCCAGACCACCTGGAGGTTTTCGTAGAAGCCCTCGGGAAGCGACGCGAGCAGGTCGAAGATCGGCTCGGGGGCGTGGTTCGCCCGGGCCGATTCGATGATCTCGGACCGTGTGGCGGGGAACGCCGAGGGGTTGAGATAGCGGGCGATGTCCGCTCGGAGTTCGAGGGCGTCGAGGTCGACGACCTTCGAACCCCGCTGACCCTGCACCCGCTCGTCAGGCGTGGGCTCGGTGTCAGCCGGACCCTCCTGCTCCCGGTCCTCCCGAGCCCGAGACTCGACGGGGGCGCCCCGAGTCACGGATTCGACCTCCTCGGCGATCTCGTCGTCGAGCATCGGCCCGTGCTTGCTGCTGCGCCGTTCGGTCATGGTCTCGCTCGGCTCGGTCGTTGGCGTCGTGATGACGCGGTACCCGACCGGGGAAGCGCACAAACGGTTGCTGCGGTCGCCCGACGACCCTTCAGGCCTTGGAGATGCCGTGCCGGCGCACCGTGGCACCGGTGCACTCGTTTTCGACGTAGTCGAGACCGGCTTCCTCGGCGATCTCCCGCGCCTCGATAGAAGTGATCCCGAGCTGGAGCCAGAGCGCCTTCGCGCTCGCCTTCATCGCTCGCCGGGCCACTTCGGGGGTGTCTTCGGCCGGTCGGAACACGTCGACGATGTCGATGGTTTCGTCGATCTCGTCGACGGTGTCGTAGCAGCGCTCGCCGAAGATCTCGTCCGCGTTCGGGTTCACCGGGATGACGCGGAAGCCGGCCCCCTGGAGGATCTTGGGGATGCGGTGAGCGTCCTTCTCGGCGTGCCGGGAACAGCCGACCACGGCGATCGTGTTCGCATGTTCGAGGAGTTCGACAGGGTCAGCCACGGTGGTCACCTCTGCATGGGGGAACCCGGTGTGTCACCCTCAGGATTCCCGCTTCCACTCCCAACGAAACGGAGATCGCCATGACCCAGATCGTCGCCGACCTCACCCATGGCACCACGGTTCGGGTGACCAACGGGCACGACGTGTGGGTGGCGGACGAGCCGCTCGATGTCGGTGGCACCGACCTCGGCCCCAACCCCTACGAGCTGTTGCTCGGAGCCCTCGGGGCGTGCACGGGCATCACGATCGCGCTCTACTGCCGGCTCAAGGGCCTCCCGCTCGAATCCGTTTCGGCCCGCTACGAGCTGGAGCGTGTCCACGCCGACGACTGCGACGACTGTGACGAAGACGCCACCGGGTTCCTCGAGCGGGTGAAGGCCGAGATCTTCATCGAGGGCGACTTCGACGACGCGACCAAGGAACGGCTTCGGCAAATTGCCGTGCGCTGCCCGGTGCACAAGACCCTCGCCCAGGGGCTTCGTTTCAGCGAGGAGGTCGTCGTCGACTGAGCGTCGCCGCCTGCCCCGCGCTCAGGGCGACAGCCGCTCGAGCACCCACGCGCCGCTGTCCTGCCGGTAGCGCAGGCGGTCGTGGAGCCGGTCGTCGCGGTGGGTCCAGAACTCGATCTGATCCGGGACGACTCGGTAGCCGCCCCAATGCGGAGGCCGAGGTACGTCTCGACCGTCGAAGCGCTCGGTCGCCTCGGCGAGCTGTTGCTCGAGGGCGTCGCGGCTGTCGATGACCTCGCTGCCAGTGGAAGACGAGAGCGGCACGGGGATTGACCTCGAGATCGGCCGCCTTGGCGCTGCGGTAGCTGGTGAAGAAGCGGAAACCCCGGGTGTCGAAGCCGCGTAGCAGCACCATGCGCCCAGAGGGCACTCCGCCAGCCGACGCGGTGACCACGCAGACCGAATCATCGGGTTCGTCGCCGAGATCGGCGTACCACCGAGCGAACTGACGGAAGGGGTCGGGGTCGAGATCTCGCTTCCGCACAGGTCCGAGGGGCGGTGACCGTCAGGCCACGGTGGCGCCGGCCTCCTCCATGGCGGCGAAAGCGCGCTCCTCGTCGCCCTCCTGCGCGTTGACCGATCGGGTGCCCTCGCTGATCACCGTGGTGTCGAAGCCGAGCTTCGCCGCGTCGACGACCGTGTCCTTCACGCAGACGTCGCCGGCGATGCCGACCACGATCACCTTCTCGACGCCCTTCGAACGCAGCATGTCCTCGAGACCCGTCGGCGATTCGTCGCCGGTCTCGGGGTCGCGGATGGTGAAGCCGGAGTAGCCATCCTCGCCGCCGGTGCCCTTCTTGACGATCTCGCCGTCGACCTCGAGATCGGGGTGGAACTCGGCACCCCACGTGTCGCGTACGCAGTGGACCGGCCATTGGCCGCCGTCCTTCTCGAAGTGCGGGGTCTCAGGGGGGTGCCAGTCTTGGGTGTACGCGACGGTGGCTCCGGCAGCCCGCGCCCGTTGCGCCTCGCGGTTGGCGACGGCGGGGACCTTCTCCCCACCTTCCACGTAGAGGCTCCCTTCGGGATCGGCGAAGTCGTTCTGCACGTCGACCACGATCAGAGCGGTGTTGTCGTCGTAGTCAGGCATGCCAACCACCTCCTGTCATCGACCCTATTAGCTTCGGTGACATGACTGATCAGGTCCTGTCGCCCCTCCTCACCGACCTCTACGAGCTGACCATGGCGGCCGCGTACCTCGACGAGGGGATGGCCGACCGCCCGGCGACCTTCAGCCTCTTCGTCCGCGATCTGCCGCCCGAGCGTGGGTACCTGGTGGCCGCCGGCCTCGACGACGCCCTCACCTGGCTCGAGCAATTGGACTTCGACGACGAGGCCCTCGGAGCGCTCGACGACCTCGACATGTTCGACTCGACGTTCCTCGACTGGTTGGGCGGCCTGCGCTTCCCCGGCACGGTGCGGGCCGTGCCCGAAGGGACGGTGGTGTTCGCCGAGGAACCGATCCTCGAGGTCGACGCGCCGTTGGGTGTGGCCCAGATCGCCGAGACCTACCTGTTGAACCAGATCACCCTCCAGACCGTGCTCGCCACCAAGTGCGCCCGCTGCGTCGCTGCCGCCGGTGACGCGGCCGTGGTCGATTTCGCCCTCCGCCGCACGCAGGGCATCGACGCGGGAATGAAGCTCGTGCGATGCGGGAAGATCGCCGGTGTCGCGGGCACCAGCAACGTCGCCGGCGCCGCCCACTACGACGCGCCGCCATCCGGAACGATGGCGCACGCGTTCGTGCAGGCCCACCCCGACGAGGCCGACGCCTTCCGTGTCTTCGCCCGCCGCTACCGCGACGCCACGGTGCTCCTCGTCGACACGTACGACACCCTGCGCGGTGTCGAGCGGGCCATCGAGGTCGCAGGGGAGATGCGCGACGAGGGCGTGGAGTTGCGGGGGGTGCGGCTCGACTCCGGTGACCTCGAGGCGCTGAGCAAGCAGGCCCGGGGCATGCTCGACGACGCGGGGTTCCCCGAGATACAGGTGTTCGCGAGTGGGGGTCTCGACGAGTTCGCCATCGAGCGCCTGCGGGAGGCCGGCGCGCCCATCGGCGGGTTCGGCGTCGGTACCGCGATGGGCGTGTCGAAGGACGCCCCCGCGCTCGACAGCGTCTACAAGCTCGTGGAGGTCGACGGCAGGCCGGTCCGCAAGACGTCGGAGGGCAAGGAGATCTGGCCGGGCCGCAAGCAGGTGTGGCGGCGGCCGGGGTTCGGCGGCGACGTGCTGGGGACCGCCGACGAGGCCGGTCCCGGTGACGCCGAGCCTCTGCTGGTCGATGTCATGCGGGACGGCGACCGGGTCGATGCCGATGCCACCGACCTCGATGCGGCCGCGGAACGGTGTCGCGCCGCGATCAACGACCTTCCCGAGGGTGTGCGGAGGCTGCGGGACGCCGAGATCCACCCGGTGGAGGTGTCCGACACGTTGCGTTCGGTGAACGAGAGTCTGTCCAGCGGCTGATCAGGGGGCGCTGGCTCAACTTTGATGTCGAGAAACCGGGGTGATTTCGGCGGGATCGGGGGACACGGCGGGATCGGGGCCAGATCACCCCGGAAACGCTGCAGCAAGCGCGCGAGGTGAGCTGATGGCGTTCTGTGTCGCGCTACCGCGTCAGAGCGCGGCGCGGAGCAGCACGGCCAGGGCCGACACTCCGGCCACGACGAGCACGGCCGGGCGGAGACTCCGCCGGTCGAGTCGATCGGTCAGCGCGCCCGAGATGACGAATCCGACGACGATCCCGGGCGAGATGGCGAGGCCCCGACCGAGTTCGCGGAGTCCCAGCTCACCGACGGCGGCGAGCATGCCCAGCGACATCGGGCTGGCCACGAGGAAGATGCCGTTGAGCGTCGCCCGGATCGTCGGGCCGGCTTCCCGCTGGTAGACGAGAGCCAGCGGCGGCCCTCCGACCGAGGTCGCTGTGGCCATGAGGCCGGATAGCGCTCCCGCCGCCGTGAGCACGGTCGGTGTCCGCTCGAGGTGGAAGTCGCCCGCGGAGATCACGACGGCGAGGAGCAGGAGCGCACCGAACAACAGCTCGAGCCCCGTGGGGGACAGCGCGGCCACCGCGAGCCCGCCGACCACCGTGCCCGGCACCCGTCCCGCGATGGTCCAGCCGACCCCCCGCGCCTCGAGCCCGGCCCGGTCGCGCCAGGCGATCAAGACGACCAGGAGCGTGGCGGCGACGAGCGCCGGGCCCGGGACCAGAGCCGGATCGATGAGGATCAGGATCGGAGCGGCGACGACCATGGCGCCGAAGCCGATCGACGCCTGCACGGTGCCGCCCACCACCAGGATCGCCGCTGCCCACGCGAGCTCCGTCCCCGTCACCGGCCCATCTTGATGGCCTCGTGAATTGCGTCACGAATCCGTTGTCGGTCGGGGTGAACACCGTTAACTTCCCAACTCCACGAACGTCGGGACGGACCGGAGGAGGCCAGGGTGCTCGGACGGCTGGGTGGGTTCTTGGAGCGGCGGCGGCGTCGCGTGCTCATCGGCGCGGCGATCGCGTTTGCCGCGGCCGGCGCATGGGGAGGCAACGTCGCGCAGCACCTCTCGACCGGCGGCTTCGAGGACAAGGACGCAGAGTCGTACCAGGCGTTCGAGGCTCTCGAGGACGAGTTCGGCCAGGGGACCCCCAACCTCATCCTGCTCGTGACTCCGCAGGTCGACTCCGGTGGGGAGACGCCGCCGATCGGGCGGCCCGAGGTGGTCGAGGCAGGCACGAGGCTCACCGAGCGGCTCGCCGCCGAGCCGGGCGTCGATGACGTCACGAGCTTCTGGACCACCGGCGCTCCACCACTCGCCAACGAGGACGGCACCCGCGCCCTGATCCTCGCCCGCATCACCGGCACCGAGGACGAAATCGACGAGCGTGCCGCCGAACTCGTGCCCGAATACGAACAGGACAGCGAGCTGCTCGGCGTCAAGGCCGGCGGCTTCGCCGCCGTGTTCAACGAGGTCAGCGACACCATCGAGTCGGATCTCACCCGCGCCGAGCTGATCGCCTTCCCCATCACGTTGCTCCTGCTCTTCTTCATTTTCCGCGGCGTCATCGCTGCCGCCCTCCCACTCGCCATCGGGGTGCTCGCGATCGTGGGGACGTTCGTCGTGCTCAGGATCCTCGCGGAGGTCACGCAGGTCTCGATTTTCGCCCTCAACCTCGTGACGGCGATGGGGCTGGGGCTGGCCATCGACTACAGCCTGTTCATCGTGAGCCGGTTCCGCGAGGAACTCGCCGCCGGCCAGGGTGTGTCGGATGCCGTTCGCATCACGGTGCAGACGGCCGGTCGTACCGTCCTCTTCAGCGCCGTCACCGTGGCAGTTTCGCTGTCGGCGCTGCTGATCTTCCCCCTCGCCTTCCTGCGATCCTTCGCCTACGGCGGGATCCCCGTCGTGCTCATGGCGGCGCTGGCCGCCATCGTCGTGCTCCCGGCCATCCTGGCGGCGCTGGGGCACCGGATCGACAAGTGGTCGTTCCGTAGCCGGGCCCCCAAGGAGGTCGGCGAGGGCATGTGGCACCGGATCGCCGTGACGGTGATGCGGCGCCCGATCCCCATCGCCACCGTCGTCACCGTGGTCCTGGTCTTGGTGGGGCTGCCCTTCTTCCGCATCAGCCTCGGCCTGCCCGACGACCGGGTGTTGCCGGAATCGGCGCAGTCGCGGACCGCGCACGACCTGATCAGAGAGGAATTCGACGCCAACGAGGGCGGGGCGTTGTCGGTGACCGCCCTGGAGGTCGGTGACCCGCGCGCTCGCTTCGGCGAGATCGACGCCTACGCCGAGCGGCTCTCCGGCGTCGAGGGCGTGGCCCGGGTCGACACGGCCACGGGCGTGTACGCCGAGGGCCGGCAGCTCCCGATCTCCTTCGACGGCGCCGAAGAGCGTTTCACCTCCGACGACGATGCCTGGCTCTCGGTGGTCCCTGCGGTCGAGCCCATCTCGGATGAGGGACAACAGCTGGTGCACGACGTCCGCGCGGTGGAGGCACCCTTCGACGAGGTCATGGTGGGCGGCTTGTCCGCCCAGCTCGTCGATGCCAAGGATTCGCTGTTCGGGTTGCTGCCGTGGGCCTTGCTCATCATCGCCATCACCACGTTCGTCGTGCTGTTCCTGATGGTGGGCAGCCTCGTGGTGCCCGTGAAGGCGCTCGTGCTGAACCTGCTCAGCCTCACCGCGACGTTCGGTGCCATGGTCTGGATCTTCCAGGACGGTAATTTCTCCGGCCTTCTGAACTTCACGGCGACCGGCGACATCGAGGTCACGACACCGATTCTGATGTTCTGTGTCGCGTTCGGCCTCTCGATGGACTACGAGGTCTTCCTGCTCTCGAGGATCAAGGAGGAGTACGACCGCAGCGGTGACAACGAGGCGGCGGTGGCGATCGGGCTCGAGCGCACCGGCCGGATCGTGACGGCCGCAGCGGCGCTCATCGCCATCGTGTTCCTCGCTTTCGCCACGTCAGACGTGAAGTTCATCAAGCTCTTCGGCATCGGGCTGGCGACGGCGGTGATCATCGATGCCAGCCTCGTGCGGGCCACGCTCGTGCCGGCGTTCATGCGCTTGGCGGGTCGCCTCAACTGGTGGGCGCCGGCGCCGCTGGCGCGGTTCTACGACCGCTACGGCTTCTCGGAAGCAGAGCCCGAGGCGCTGGTCGACCTGCGGGAGCCGGCACCGTGGCAGCCGCGGAGCGGGAGCGGCAACGGTGCGGCGCGCAAGCCGCCTCACGAACGGCGCCGCGAACGCCCGCTCCGGGCCGCCGGCCGCGAGTGATGATCCGGAGCACGGCCCCTCCCCGCGGCGATGAGCTACGCGAGCGACTCGTCGAGATCGCGGAAGAGATCCTCACCCGCACCGGCCGAGAGGACGCGGTGTCGATGCGAGCCGTGGCCGACGAGGTCGGGTGCACGGCGACGGCGATCTACCGGCATTTCGACGATCGGACCGACCTCATCTTCGAGGTCTGCCGTCGGCTCTTCGCCGCCCTCGAGGCCTCCGTCGAGGAGGCCGTGGTCGGCATCGGAGCGTCGGGAGAGCCCCTCGCCGATCTCCGGGCTCGCGGCCAGGCCTACATTCGGTTCGGCCTCGAGCACCCCGAGGCGTATCGGGTGCTGTTCATGGGCCACGCCGCCATCGTGCCCGACGACTTCGACGACGAAGAGCTGCTGGACCTCGGCGGCTTCAAGGGTGTGGTGGCGTCGGTGCGGCGGTGCATGGAGGCGGGGGAGCTTGCGGACGGCGACCCGTTCGAGGTTGCCCTGGTGCTGTGGAGCGGCGTCCACGGCCTCACGTCGCTGCTGATCTCGAAGCCGTGGTTTCTGTGGCCCGATCGCGAGGCGCTGATCGAACGGGTCCTCGACGCCCAGATCGATGGACTGCGGGGGGCGGCTACTTCGGGCTGAGGCTCCGCAGCGTGGCCACGTACTCCGTGTGGGCCGTGGTCGGGCCGAACTGGATGTCGCTGACCGAGTCTTCGTGGACCCGCAATGATCGCTCGGGGTCGATGTTGTCGGTCGAGGTCGATTCGCCGTCGATGTCGCCCTCGAACTCGATGTGGGTGACCAGCACGATGGTCTCGACCGACGTGCCCCCGATCGTGACCGTCTCGCGATCGGAGATGTCGATGGTCACGTCGGCGCGGATCCCGCCGTTGGTGCTCTCGGTGGAGAACTCGGTGTGGAATCCCGGTGCCGGATTCGTCGGGGCCACCAGCTCCGGCGGATCGAGGACGAACTCGAACGTGAAGGTGACGCCGCTGTCGCGGGCGGCGATCTTCAGGTACTCGACGTAGACGCCGTCGTCACGGAAGAGGAGGTCGGTGGTCGTGACCGTGCCGTCACCGTTCTCGTCACGCATGTCGCGGACCGATCGTTGGCGAGCTCCGTCGGCCGGCTGGACCTCGAGCGTGGTGAGTTCGGGCAGTTCTTCGGTCCCGCCGAGCGCTCCGCTGGTCTCGGTCTCGCCGTCGGTGTCGTATTCGTAGGTCCCGGGCGCCGCCGGCTGCGCGGCTTCGGGCTCGCTCGGAGCGGTTCCGCCTCCGCCGCCGGAGCCGTCCGAGGTCCCCCCGGACTCGCTTCCGCCGCCGCCGGATCCGGTGTCGCCGCCGCCGCCGGGTGCGGTCGAAGCGCTGCTGTCGTCGGCGGGAGGCGTCGTCGTGGTTGACGACGTCGACGAGCTGGAGGACGTGCCCTGGCTGGCGACCTCGTCATCGCCTCCACCCCCGCCGCATGCCGCAGCCACGAGGGCCATGACGGCGAGTAGCCAGGTCAGGCGGATGATCTTCCGGGTGTTCATGGAGTCACTCCTACCACGATTGGCCGTGGAGTTCTCTTCGCAACGAGCCGCCCCGATTCCCGCCATCGGTGACGGAATTCACGTCGGCCCGTGACGACTCAGACGGGCCGGAGCGCCCGGGAGACGGCGTCGAGGGTGTCACGCCGGACCCGGAAGTAGGCCCAGCTCTGCCGGCGCTCGCGTTCGAGGAAGCCGGCGTCGGTGAGCACCTTGAGGTGATGGCTGACCGTGGGCTGGCTGAGCCCGAGGGGCCCGGTGAGGTTGCAGACACAGAGCTCGCCGTCGGGGCTGGAGGCGATGAGCGACAGGAGCTTCACCCGCGCGGGGTCGGCCAGGGCCTTGAACTGCCCGGCGGTGCGCTCGGCCTCCTCGTCGGAGAGCGGAGCTTCGAGTACCGGACAGCAGGCGGGTGTGCTGGAGATATTCATCAATATCGATATTGACAAATATCGATATATCTGTCAAGGATGGTGGCGACGGAGCACGTCGTCGATCGATCCAGGAGGCACGACCATGGCCCGCGTGCAGCTCGCCCTGAACGTCACGAACCTCGAGGAGGCGGTGGCCTTCTACTCCAAGCTCTTCGGCACGGAGCCCGCCAAGCGGGAACCCGGGTATGCGAACTTCGCTG
>CAZTOV010000034.1:0-20240 GCA_964615175.1 uncultured Burkholderiales bacterium | reverse complement strand
TCATGCCGATTCCGGCGTTGTTCACGAGCACCGCCGGCGGCCCGTGGTCGGCCACCATGGTCTTGGCGAGCGCCTCCACCGCGTCGGCGTCCGCGATGTCGCACGCGTGGCCCTCGGCGGTCGGGCCGCCCGGCCGGATGCATGCCGTGGCGGTGGCGTCGGCTCCCTCGACGTCGACGTCGAGCGCCATCACCCGCGCCCCTTTGGCAGCGAGGGCCAGGGCCGTGGCGCGTCCGATGCCGTTGGCGGCGCCGGTGACGACGGCCAGGCGTCCCGTGAGGTCGCGCATGCCGCCCATGATCAGTACAGGTCCTCGCTGGCGACGGTGCCGACCACCCGGGAGAGGGCGCCGAGGTCGCCGTCGATCTCGAGGCGGTCGTCGAAGACGGCCTTGCCGGCGGGCAGGTCGCCGGCGGCCATGCGGAGGAAGTCGACGACGTCGACGGACACCGTGGCTGCCGGATCCGCGGCCGGACCTCGCTGGGTGCTGACGCCCTGTTCGTCCGCCGCCACCGTCCAGGTGTGCACCTCGTCGTTGCTCCGGAGGTCGAACTGGATGGTGGTGGGGTCGCCGGCCCCGCTCACGGGCTGGCCGACCCGGCCCCACCCGCGGAACAGGGCGGCGGCGATCTTCGGCCCCGACCGTTGGAGACGTTCCTCGGGGACGCGATCGAGGATCGTCCTGAAGCCGCGACGGAGCGTCCGCTCGACCCGGCCGCGCACGTCCAGCTCGGGCGTCCGGCCCGGCCCGTGGAACCGGGCCGCCGGACGCAGCTCGCCGGTCGGCTGCACGACGTAGCGGTCGACCGGCTCGGGTCGCTGCTCACGGTTGCGCTGCCGGTCACGCCGTGC
Source organism: uncultured Burkholderiales bacterium (assembly GCA_964615175.1). Classification (GTDB taxonomy): domain Bacteria; phylum Actinomycetota; class Acidimicrobiia; order IMCC26256; family JACPCJ01; genus CAZTOV01. The sequence continues at coordinate 19,388 of CAZTOV010000034.1, read as the reverse complement.
CATCGCGGCCTCGACCACCGGCGCGAGGCGTTCGGCCTTCTCGGCCTCCCGTTCGTCGCGGCCCTCGGCGAACTCGGGGAGCACCTCGTCGGCGAACAGCTCGAGGGCCTCGCAGATGTGCTCGTGACGGTTGGGGCCGGCCTGGGCGACGAAGATCACCTGATCGACGCCGGCTGCCTGGTAGCGCTCCAGGAGGTCGGTGACCTGCGCGGGCGTCCCCACGGCGCCTCGGAGCGATCCGACGCCCTCGGTGAGCACCTTCATCGAGAGCGGCAGCGACTCGGCCCGGATCAGATCGCGGGCGAAGCCGCGCTCGTGGCGGTCGGCGTCGAACTCGCCCCACACGTCGGTGCGGCCGGGGACGTGTTCGCCGAACACGTAGTAGTGGGCCAGCGAGTAGCCGAAGAAATGGGCCCCGTCGATGCCCCGCTCGATGGCGGTCTCCTCGTCGTGGTGCACCATGAACGGCAGCACCACGGCCAGGTTCGGGTTGACGGAGTAGCCGGCGGGCACGCACGCGTGGGCCAGCAGCTCGTAGTAGCTCTCGACCCAGGGCTTGGCCTCCTCGGGCTCCACGAAGCTGAACGAAAGCGCGCCGATGCCGCGGCGGGCGGCCAGCTCGATCGTCTCGCGGCGACTGCACGCCACCCAGAGGGGCGGGTGCGGCTTCTGCTTCGGCTTGGGGACGACGTTGCGGGGCGGGACGTCGACGTAGGTGCCGCGGTGGCCGGCGAAGGGCTCCTCCACCAGCATGCGGGTGACGACGTCGAGGCTCTCCTCCCACTGGTCGCGCTTCTCGCTGCGTTCGACACCGAAGCCGCCGAGTTCGGTTTGGGAGCTGCCCTCACCGGTGCCGAAGTCGACGCGCCCGTGCGAGAGGAGGTCGAGAGTGGCGATGCGCTCGGCAACCCGAGCGGGGTGATTGACGGCCGGCGGCAGTTGTACGATGCCGTGTCCGAGCCGGATGTTCTCCGTGCGCTGGCTGGCGGCGGCGAGGAAGACCTCGGGGGCCGAGGAGTGCGAGTACTCCTCGAGGAAGTGGTGCTCGACCTCCCACACGTAGTCGATGCCGAGGCGGTCGGCGAGTTCGATCTGGTCGAGCGCGTCGTCGAGGAGGCGTTCCTCGGCCCCCTCGTTCCAGGGCCGGGGAATCTGGTGTTCGTAGAAGAGTCCGAAACGCACGGATGTGCTCCTGTCAGGGGCCGGCGCCCGACGATGACGTTACCGACGGTAACAGTGTGGGGGTCGAGTCGCGTTCGCGCAAGGTGTTGTGACCGATGCCATACCCGCGGCGAGACCCGAGGCGACACTGCCGGGAACAAATCCGGTCGTCCGCCGTTTCGACGCCGAGGGCGTCGAGTACTCGGAACCGTCACGTTCTTGACTGTGTTTTGCCCGCTCAGCGGGCAAAACACAGTCAAGAACTGCGGCGTCTTTTCACTGGGAGTTGATGGCGTCCATCGCCTCTGCAATCGGGTCGACGACGGGGTCGCCGTCGACGTCGACGGTTACCTGGTCGAGGCCGCCGGTGAAGCGGAACGGGGCCTCGTAGTCGTCGGTCACCGCCGGCGCCAGTCCGTAGCCGCAGGTGAGCCCGGCCCCGGTGAGGCTGAACCGGTTCCAGGTGAAGACCGGGATCTCGGCCTCGCCGACCAGGTCGCCGTCGACCAGCAGCTGGCCCAGCTTGGGTCGCTCGGGGTCGCGTCCGTAACGGAACTCGACCGTGCGGCTTCCGGGGGCGAGCGGAGTGTCGGAGGTCACGTGGTGCACCTCGCGGTTCGACAGGTTGTGCGCGTAGCGCAGCTTCCCGTCGAGCACGTAGAGGGCCCATCCCCCGAGGTACGACCCCTGCGCCAGGAGCACCCCCTCGACTCCCTGGTCCGGCACGTCGACCGATGCCGAGATGGTGTGGGGGCGGTTCTTGACGTTGACCGCCATGGCCTCGGGCACCTGGGCGCGGAACGGCCGGTAGACGTAGCGGGGACGCGGGGGCACCGGGTGGGGCCGCTCGAGGACGAACTCCGAGAACGGCCGGTTGTCGACCGGCAGCACGTGGTGCTTCTCGGCCTCCGCCCACCACAGGTCGATCAGCTCGGCGAGCTTCTCCGGCTGTTCCTCGGCGAGGTCGTGCACCTCGGACGGATCCGAGCGCACATCGTAGAGTTCCCAGGCCGCCTCGTCGAGGCCGGGCTCGTCGGCCTGGATCTCGTGGTAGGTCACCGCCTTCCACCCCTCGTGGTAGATGCCGCGGCACCCGAACATCTCGTAGTACTGGGTGGTGTGCCGATCAGAGGCGTCGGCGTCGGCGAAGGTCTCGAAGAAGCTCGTGCCCTCGACGGGACGCTGCTCGACGCCCTCGATCTCCGTCGGAGCCTCGAGCCCCAGGGCGTCGAGGATGGTCGGCACGAAGTCGATCGCGTGCACGTACTGCCGGCGGAACCCGTCACCCCGCTCGATGCCGCGGGGCCAGTGCACGATCAGGGGGTCGGCCACGCCGCCCTCGTGGGTCTCGCGCTTCCACCGCTTGAACGGCGTGTTGCCCGCGACGGTCCACCCCCACGGGTAGTTGTTGTGGAGGCGCGGGCCGCCGATCTCGTCGATGCGTTCGACGCCCTCGTCGACCGACTGCGGAAGGGCGTTCCAGTTCCGGACGTCGTTGAGCGAGCCGACCGGCCCGCCCTCCGACGACGCCCCGTTGTCGGAGAGCACGAACAGCAGCGTGTTGTCGAGCTCGCCGATCTCGTCGAGGTGGTCGACCAGCCGCCCGATCTGGTGGTCGGTGTGGGTGAGAAAGGCCGCGTACGCCTCCATGTAGCGGGCGTAGAGGCGGCTGGTGTCCTCGGAAAGCGAATCCCACGCGGGTACCCAGTCGGGCCGGGGCGACAACTCGGTCCCCTCCGGGAGCACGCCCATCTCGATCTGGCGGGCGAGGATGGCCTCACGCCAGGCGTCCCAGCCGTCGTCGAACGCGCCCCGGTAGCGGTCCATCCACCCCGGCGGGATCTGGTGGGGCGAGTGGCAGGCGCCGGTGGCGTAGTAGAGGAAGAACGGCTTGGCGGGGTCGACGTGGCGCAGGTCGTCGACGAACTCGATCGCCTTGTCGGTCATGTCCTCGGTGAGGTGGTACTCGTCCATCGGTGCCGGCGGGTCGACGAAGTGGTTGTCGTAGGTCAGCGCCGGGGCGAACTGGTGGGTCTCGCCGCCGTTGATGAACCCGTAGTACCGCTCGAAGCCTCGTCCGAGCGGCCAGCGGGTGCGCGGCGCGGCGAGGTTGGTTTCGTCCTCGGGGGTGAGATGCCACTTGCCCACCGCCCAGGCGGCGTACCCGTGCGGGGTGAGCATCTTGGGGAGGAAGCCGATCGACGCGCCGGGACGGGCGTCGTAGCCGGGAAACCCGGTCGCCAGCTCGATGATCCGCCCCATCCCGCAGGTGTGGTGGTTGCGGCCGGTCAGTACGCAGGCTCGGGTGGGTGAGCAGAGCGCGGTGGTGTGGAAGTTGGAGTAGCGCAGGCCGTCGCCGGCGAGGCGGTCCATCACCGGCGTGTGGATGTCGGACCCGAAGCTGCCGATCTGGGCGAAGCCGACGTCGTCGAGCAGCACGATCACCACGTTGGGGGCGCCGTCGGCCGGCCGGGCCCGTTCGGGCCAGTACGGCTCGGCGTCCCAGTGGTACCGGGCGATCTTCCCCTTGAACTCCTGCGGTTCCAATGCGCCCTCCCGTTTGGTGCCTGCTGCGTGCGGCCGCCGAGGTTCTCGCGGGGTCGCGACGGCGTCAAGCGGGCAGCGGGGGCCCTTGACACCCGGTCGAGAAGTTCATAATCTCTGCACTTACTACAGAGATCATGAAGCCACCCGAACGGACAGGTGACGATGACCGCAGCCGCTGAATCCGCCGGCGCCCTCCGGACCCGGCAGACCGACCTCACCCGGCAGGCCATCCTCGAAGCGCTCGCCGACCTCGTGGTCGAGGACGGCGTTCACGCCTTCTCGGTGCGCGAGGTCGCGGAGCGGGCGGGGGTCTCACAGCGCACGGTGTACAACCACTTCCCCAACCGTCAGGCGCTCCTCGACGGGCTGGCCGAGGTCATCGACGAGGCGTTTCGGGAACAGGACATCCGCGAGCCGGAGAGCGCCGACGACCTCGACGGCGTGATCACCGCCGCCTTCGGTGCTCTCGAGGAGATGGACCGGATGGTCCAGGCCTACGTGATGCTGGCCATCGGCGCCCGCACCCAGGCCCGGGTGCGCGAGGAGCGCAGCCGACGGGTCGAGGAGATCCTCCAGCGCGACCTCGAGGGACTCGTGGACCCTGCCGCCGTGCCGGCGATCGCAGGAGTGATGCGGTTGCTGTTCAGCTCCACGGCCTGGTACCTGCTGCGCCACCACCACGGCATCGACGAAGGGGCGGCGGGGACGGCCGTCCAGTGGGCGCTCGACCTGATCGTCCGCGAACTCCTGGCCGGACGCGGCCCCGATCTGAGCACACCGAAGGGAGAGACGACATGAATGACGTGATCATCGATCTCGACGACCCGCGCGCAACCGACCCCGAGGTGGCGGGTCAGAAGGCGGCCACCCTGGCTCGGCTCCGCGCCGATGGGTTCGCGGTGCCCGACGGCTTCGTCGTGCCGGCCCACGCCTGTGACGACCTCGACCAGGCGGGGGTGACGTCCGCGGTGCAGGACGCCGTGGCGGCGATGGGCGATGCCGCCGTGGCCGTACGGTCTTCGGCGGTCGCCGAGGACCTCGACGACGCGTCGTACGCGGGGATCTACGAGACCGTCCTCGGCGTAGGCGGTCCCGACGCCGTGCTCGAGGCCGTCCGGCGTTGCGTCGCCTCCTCGGGCGCGGACCGGGTCGCCGCGTACGCGTCCGGCCCGGCCGGTCCCATGGCGGTGCTCGTGCAGCGCATGGTCGATGCCGATGCCGCGGGCGTTGCGTTCTCGGCGGACCCCGTGACCGGCGACCGCGACACCGTGGTGGTCAGCGCGGTCCGCGGCCTCGGCGACCGCCTCGTCGACGGCTCTGCGGTTCCCGACGAGTGGACGGTCCGCGGCGACGACGTCGACGAGCGTTCGACCACCGAGCACTCCCTCGACGACGACCGAGTCCGCGCCGTGGCCGCCCTTGCCCGGCGGCTCGAGGACCATCGGGGATCGCCCCAGGACGTCGAGTGGGCGTGGGACGGCGAGCAGCTCTGGCTGCTCCAGTCGCGCCCGATCACCGTGTTGCCCCGGAAGCCGGAACTCGACCTGCCTGATTCGGGGACGTGGATGAAGGACCAGACCCACTACCCCGAGCCGGTCACCCCGTTCGGAGCCTCGATCTACCTCCCGGCGCTGGAGGCGGGGATCTCCGGGATGTGTGACGAGTTCGGTCTCCTGATCGAGTCGGTCGAACAGCGGTCGCTCGGTGGCGAGATCTACGGCCGACCCGTCCCCCCGGGCGGCAAGGAGGGCCCCCCACCGCCCTGGTGGCTCCTCGCCGTCCTCTCCCGGGTCGTGCCCCCCATTCGTCGGCGGTGCGCCGCCGCCCGCCGCGCCGTCCAATCAGGCCTGCTCCAAGACCTGCCCCCCCGGTGGCGGGACGAGTGGCGGGAGCAGTTCATGGCCGAGGCCGAGCGGTTGTCCGCCCCCGACATGGCCCAGCTCGACGACGACGCCGTCCTGGCGCGACTCGACGAGAGCATCGACCTCCTCCACCGGGGCCAGGAGGTGCACTTCCGCCTCTTCCTTCCGTTCCTGCTTCCCGTCCACCAGCTCGTCGAGACGTGTGCTGAGCTCTTCGGTTGGGGCACCGCTCGGACCCTCGGCCTCGTCGCCGGGCGCTCCGAGGCGTCGACCGCCCCCACGCGTGCGCTGCGGGCGCTGGCCGAGCGGCTGGCCGAGGAACCGGCGGCCGAGAAGGCGGTCGAGGCCCTCGATCTGACTGCCCTGGCCGACGTGCCGGACGCCTGGGCGGCGTTCGACGAGTACCGCCGCCGGTGGGGTGTGCGGGCCGCGGGGTACGACCCCGGCTCGCCGACGCTCATCGAACAGCCCCAGCTGTTGCTGCGCTGGGTGCGCGACGCGATGGCCGGTCTCGACGAGGAGGCGTCGGCACACGACGGAGCCGGCATTTCCGAGGCGCGCGCCGCTCTCGCCGACCGCTCCGACGACGAGCGGGAACGCTTCGAGGCGGCGCTCGCCCGTGCCGAAGCGGTCTACGGGCTCCGCGAGGACAACATCCTCTGGACCGACAACGTCCCCTGCGGTGTGATCCGTCTCGTAGCCATGGAGATCGGTCGACGGCTGCACGACCGCGGGCACCTCGACGCCCCCGACGACGTGGCGTTCCTCGAGGTCGATGAGGTCCGCGAGGCGCTCCGAGCCGGCATCGACCGGCGTGAGACCGCCCGGCGACGCCGGGGCGAGCGGGCGTGGGTCGCGGCCCATCCGGGTCCGCCCTTCCTCGGTGGCGAGCCGGCCCCCATGCCGGACGTGCGGGGGCTTCCCCGCGAGGCTCGCATGATCAACGGCGCCATGATGTGGGCGATGGGCGAGGAGTACCCGACGCCCGACGCATCCGACGACGAGACGGCCGCCGACGCCACCGATGCCCTCCTCGCGGGCGTCGGTGCCTCGCCCGGGACCTACACCGGCCCGGCGCGGGTGGTTCGCGACGAGTCGCAGTTCGCCAAGCTCCAGCCGGGCGACGTGCTGGTGTGCCGGATCACTACGCCGTCGTGGTCGGTCCTCTTCGGCCGTGCCGGGGCCGTGATCGCCGACGGCGGCGGCGCCCTTTCGCACTCGGCCATCGTGGCTCGGGAGCACCGGATCCCCGCCGTCCTGGCCACGGGTGCCGCGACCGCGACGCTGCGCGACGGCCAGCTCGTCACCGTCGACGGTGTCGGTGGCATCGTGCGGGCCGCGAGCGAGGGGTGATCCTCTCGTAGAGTTCTCCGCGTGCAGCTTCTCGTGGCGCGGTGTTCGGTGGACTACGTGGGACGGCTGTCCGCGCACCTCCCGCCGGCGGTGCGGCTCATCATGGTGAAGGCCGACGGCTGCGTCGCGGTCCACGCCGACGGCGGCGCCTACAAACCCCTCAACTGGATGAACGCGCCCAACGTGCTCACCGAAGAAGTTTCCGACGAGGAGGCCCGCTGGGTCGTCACCAACAAGAAGGGCGAGCGGCTGGTGATCCGTCTCCACGAGGTGCTCTCCGACGTCACCCACGAGATGGGTCACGATCCCGGGCTGGAGAAGGACGGAGTCGAGGCCCACCTCCAGGAGCTGCTCGCCGCGAGCCCTGACGTCCTCGGCGAGGGTCTCGAGCTGGTCCGGCGGGAGTACCCGACCGACATCGGGCCCGTCGACCTCCTCCTCACCGATGCCGACGGCAACAAGATCGCCGTCGAGGTGAAACGCCGCGGTGAGATCGCCTCCGTCGAGCAGCTCGCCCGCTATCTCGAGCGCCTCAACCGCGACTCGACGCTGGCGCCCGTGTCGGGGCTCCTGGCGGCCGAGGAGATCAAGCCGCAGGCCAAGGTCCTCGCCGAATCCCGCGCCATCGTCTGCACCGAGATCGACTACGACGAACTTCGGGGCGTGCAGACGCCCCAGACCCGCCTGTTCTGAAGCGGTTCTGAAGCGGCCGGGGGGACGGGCGTTGAGCGGCCGTTGCGATCGCCACAGAACCCACTTAGAGTGTTGGCTCCAACACCGCTCGTCATCTGTGCGAACGGTGCGTTCCGCGCAGCGCGGGAACGCGAGAGCGGAGGCGAGGAGAGCGGACACGATGGGCGGGATTCGAGCGGGCGCGCACCCGCTCTCGTTGCGAACGCGGCGGTTCTCAGCCGGCGCCGCGGTGCTGGCGAGCGGCCTGGTCGCGATGGTGGCTTGGCTCACCCTCGACCCGTTCGGTGACGACGTGTCCGCAGTGGCGTCAGCGGTCGCGCAGTCGGGGGCGGCAGCCCTCGCCGGGCTCGGCGCCTGGCTCACGTCCCGGATGCTCCGCGGACGCCATCGGCGAGCGTGGCGCCTGTTCGCCCTTGCCGGGTTCGCGTGGGCGGCCGGCAACGTCGCGTGGACATGGTCCGACCTCACTGGAGCCGAGGACGACCTCCTCGTCACCGCCGCCGACGTCGGCCTGATCGTCCTGCTGCCGCTCTCGGTCGCGGCGCTCCTCAGTCACCCCACCGCTCCCCGGCGGGCGTCGGCGGTCGCCCGCCTCCTCGTCGATGCCGCCATCGCGGGAGGTGCTGTTCTGCTCGTGACCCGGTCACTCCTCACCTCCGCCCGACACGAGGCAGCCGGCGGCGACATGTTCGAAAACGCCTTCGGGGTCGCGTACGCGGTGGGCGACTTCGCGGTCGTGGCGCTCGCCGTCCTGCTGGCGATGTCGGCGTGTCGACGGCACCGCAGAACGCTGTTCGTGGTGGCGGCGGCGTTCGTCTCGCACGGAGTCGCCGACGGTCTCTTCACCTATCTCGTCCTCGGCGACGACTACGCGACGGGCAGCGTGATCGACGTGTTCTGGGTCGCGGGCTTTGGCCTCCTCGCCCTTGCCGCGCGCGCGGAGTACCTGGCCCTCACCGCCGCCACCGGGACGCCGTCGGAGGACGAGCCGTCTCCCGACCGGCTCGCCACCCTGCTCCTCCCGTACGGGCTCGTGGCCATCGCTCTGGTGGTTGGGGCCGTCGACCTCGCGCGCGACGGGCAGATCGAGACGTTCCTCCTCTGGATCGCCATCGGCGTCGCGGCGCTCGTGGTGGCTCGTCAGGTCGTCGACCGCTATCACAACGTCGCCCTCGTGAGGTCGTTGCAGACCACGGTTGCGGACCTCCGCGATCGCGACGCCAAGCTCGCCGAGGCCCAACGCGTGGCGCACCTGGGGAGCTGGGTCTGGGATGCGGATGACGGGTCGGTGAACGTGACCGATGAAGTGTTCCGGGTGCTCGGGATTCCGGGGGCGCCCCTCCCGCTTTCGGCATCGCAGCTCCTGGCGCCGGTGCACCCCGACGAGCGGGATGAGGTCGAGGGTGCGGTGCTGGCGTCGGTCGAGACCGGCCGCCCCTTTGCCGTCGACTATCGCCTGGCGGGCGAAGAGGGCCGGATCGTGCATGCCCGGGGACGTCCGGTGACCGACGAGGTCGGTCGCACGGTCGGCATGGTGGGAACCGTGCAGGATGTCACCACGGTCCGCACGCTGGCCCGGGAGCTCGAACAACGGCTCGCCGAGTTGGAGCGGTCCAACGCCGATCTCACCAACTTCGCCTCGCTCGCCTCGCACGATCTGGCCGCGCCGGTGCAGCTGCTCGCCGGTCACCTGCAGTCGCTGCGCCGCCGGCTCCAGGAACGCGAGCTTCGCGACGAGCTGGAGATGGTCGACGGCGCGCTCCACGGGGCGCGCCGGCTCGAGGAGCTGATCCACGACATCCTCGCCTACTCGCTGGCCACCTCGGGTGAAGACGACCTGCGCACCGAAGTCGACGTCGAGCGGATCGTGGGCGAGGCGGCGCGTACGGTCGGCGCCGACGACTGGGCCGCCCGGGTGGAGATCGAGCCGCTGCCCATGGTGTGGGCCCACCCGGGACAGCTCCGCCAGCTCTTCCAGAACCTGCTGTCGAACGCCATGAAGTTCGTGCCTTCCGACCGCGCTCCCCACATCCGGGTGTGGGCCGAGCGCGACGGCGGCGTCTGGCGGTTCTCGGTCGCCGACAACGGGATCGGCGTCCCCGCCGAGAACCGCGAGCGGATGTTCCGGATGTTCGAGCGCGGTGGCGGTCTCGATGTCGGTGGCACCGGGATCGGCCTGGCCATCTGCACCCGGATCGTCTCGCGGCACGGTGGGCACCTGTGGGTCGAGGACGCCCCGGGCGGGGGGAGCGTCTTCCACTTCACCCTCGGCGCGCCCGCCGCGGTCAAACGGGCGTTGGCCGAGAAACCCGTCACTCCCTGACGCCTCCGCCCGCGACCCGCTAGTTTCTGACGCACCGTCAGATCGCCGCTGCATCGGAGCACGACCCGTCCATGGACGATTACGGGGGGCCCTTCGACCCCGACTTCGACCTCCGGAAGCTGTCGCGGACCGCGCTGGCGGCACTCGGCCGCGAGTACCTGCTCGCCGGCCACCTCCAGGACCGGGCGTCGATGCCGCAGCTCATCTCCCGCTACGACCGCGAGACGATGACCGAGGTGGCCATCGACGAGTGGATGGGTGCCAGTCCCGTCTACACCCGTCGCATGCAGGCGGCGCTGGACTTCGCCGGCGACGACGTGGCGACGATCTTCAAGGGCATCCAGCTCGACATCGGTGCCCCCCACCAGTTCATGGACTTCCGCTACCAGGTCTCCGACGACCACCACGGGGAGTTCTGGCTCGATTGCTGCGGGGCGCTGATGGACGTCGAGCCCATGGGGGAGGAGTTCGTGGTGGCCATGTGCCACGACATCGAGGACCCGACCTTCGACGCCACCGCGGTGGCTACCAACCCGCGGGCCCGGATGCGACCGCTCCACCGTCCCCCCCGGACGCCTCCCGACCGGGAGCCCCACTGCCGGTGGCAGGTCTTCATCGACCCCGACGCGGAGCCCCTCACCGAGACCGAGAAGTGCCGCACCGTGGCGCAGTCGCAGGCGGCGACCGTCGCCCTTCCGACGCCCGATCCGGTGTCAGAGAAGCCGGCCGAGGCCGGTGGGCGGTCCGACTACTCGGGAGCCTTCGACCCCGACTTCCAGTTCGAGCACCTCTCGCACGAGGCCCTGCTCACCGCCCTCGACGAGGTCTGCCTCCAGGGGCACATCCTCGTGCGTTCGTTGATGCTCACCCTCAGCGACCGCTTCGACGACGCCGTGGCGCGTGAGGTCACTGCGGCTCAGTTCCGCGGCGTGGCGCCGGTGGTGGCCCGCCGGATCGCGGCCGCCATGGGGCTCGCCGACGACGATCTCGCGGCCGTGGCGAAGCTGTTCCAACTCCACCCTGCGTTCCGTCCGCACGGCTACGTGTCGCTGCGGGTGGAGGTCGAGCCCGACACCCACCGCGTGCGCCTCGGGCTGGAGCGGAGCCCGGCCGTCGAGGAGGACGACCGGCACTCGTGGGCGGCGGGGTGGGTCGACGAGCCGTCGTTGCTCGCGCCCGTGGCTCAGGCCGTGTCGCCCCACGCACGGTGTGAGGTCGCCGAGCCGAGAGGCGACGAGGTGGCCGCGTGGGACGTGGTCGTCGATCCCACCGTTCCGGCGGCGGCCGAGCCCGACGAAGTCGCGCTCACGCGATTCAGCACGGGCGCCGACTTCGTGTTCATCCGGCGCGCGGCCGCCGACAACGGGGCGGGGGCCTGACGTGCGGGTCCTGGTCACGGGGGCGACCGGGTTCGTGGCGTCGCACACGGTGGCGTGTCTCCTCGACGCCGGGCACGACGTCCGCGTCCTCGCCCGTACGCCCGTCAAGGTTCCGCAGGTCCTCGAGCCGCTCGGGGTGGGCGCCGAAACGGTCGAGGTGGCGCCGGGCGACATGACCGACCCCGGCGCCGTGGAGGCGGCCCTCGCCGGCTGCGATTCGGCGCTCCATGCCGCCGCCCAGTTGGACTTCTCGCCCGGAGCCCGCGATGTGGGGGACCGGAACGTCGACGGCGTCCGGACGGTGATCGGTCGGGCCGTCGAGCTCGGCCTCGACCCGATCGTCTACACGTCGACGATCTCGGCCTACGTGCCCTCTGACGACGCGGTCCTGACCGCCGACTCCGATCTCGCCGGCGCGGCCACCGCCTACGGCCGGTCCAAGCGCGATGCCGAGCGGCTCGTGCGCGGGTGGCAGGCCGAGGACGCGCCGATCACCACCTTCGTGATCGGCGGCGTCTACGGACCCGTCTCACCCCACCTCGACGGCAGCTTCAGCGCGGTGCGGAGCGCGCTCGAGACGATGATGGTGGTGGTCGACGGCGGGATGGGCCTCGTCGACGTGCGCGATCTCGCCGCCCTCCTCGCGGCGGCGTTCGAACCGGGCCGAGGCCCGCGCCGCTACATGGCTGGCGGCCGGTTCATCGCCTGGCGCGCATGGGTCGAGGCACTGTCCGAGGCCGTCGGCCGTGAGCTGCCGGTCCAGGCGATGGAGGCCGACGACATCGTGGCGATGGGGCGGGAGTTCGACCGCCGGCGCGCCGAGGGCGAAGAGATCGACATCCCGCTGTCGGAGGACGCCGCCCTCACCATGACCACCGGGATGCCCACCGACGACGCTCCGGCACTCGCCGAACTCGGCGACGCCATCGGCGGCGAGTACCGACCGACCGTCGACACGTTCCGCGACAAGGTGGCGTGGCTGCTCGCCGAGGGACACCTCGACCCGGCCCTCGCCCCGGCGCTCGCCGGCGGCGAGCACTCGCTGCCGCATTGATCGTGCGGCAAGATGCCACCGTGGGTGTCGAGGGAGACATGAACCGACTGGCCGCCGAGCGGCGGCGGACCCCCGACCGAGCGCGCGGTTCGCTGCCGGTGCTCGGACATCTCCGCCGGCTCCGGCGCGACCCCATCGGCCTCATGCGCCGGGTGGCCGACGAGTGTGGCGAGCTGGGCGAGTTCCGCATCGGCCCCAAGCGGGTGGTGCTGATGACCGGTGCCGAGGCCCAAGAGGCGTTCTTCCGGGCGCCGGAAGACCAGCTCGACCAGGCGGCCGCCTACCCGTTCATGACCCCGATCTTCGGCGAGGGGGTGGTGTTCGACGCTCCGCCCGAGCGGCGGGCCGAGATGCTCCACAACCACGCCCTGCGCGACTCCTACATGCGGGGCCACGCCGAGACGATCAGTGACGAGGTCGACCGGATGGTCGCAGGCTGGGACACGTCTCCGGAAGGGGGCGAGATCGACCTGCTCGACTTCTTTGCCGAGCTGACCATCTACACGTCGAGCGCGTGCCTCATCGGCAAGCCCTTCCGCGAGCAGCTCACGGGCGAGTTCGCCGAGCTGTACCACCACCTCGAGAAGGGCACCGACCCCATCGCCTACGTGAACCCCTACCTGCCCCTCCCGAGCTTCCGTCGCCGCGACAAGGCTCGGAAGCGGCTGGTCGAGCTGGTGCAGGAGATCATGGACGTCCGCCGGGCCGATGGCGAGGACCGGGGCGACCTGCTCGACGTGATGATGAGCCTGGAGAACGACGACGGCTCGTATCGGTTCGACGCCAACGAGATCACCGGGATGTTCATCTCGATGATGTTCGCCGGCCACCACACCACCTCGGGCACGGCGGCGTGGACGCTGATCGAGCTGCTGCGCAACCCGCGGTACATGACCGAGGTGCGCGCCGAGCTCGACGAGCTGTTCGCCGACGGCCAGTCGGTGAGCTACCACGCGCTCCGCGAGATCCCGAAGCTCGAGGGGGCGATCAAGGAGGCGCTCCGGCTCCACCCCCCGCTCATCCTCCTGCTCCGGGTGGTCGAGGAGGATCTCCACTTCAAGGACTGGACGGTCGGGGCCGGGAAGCTCGTGGGGGCTTCACCCGCCATCTCCAACCGGATGCCCGAGCACTTCCCGAACCCGGACGCGTTCGACCCTGACCGCTACCGCGACGGGCGTGACGAGGACCGCCAGCTCTTCGCCTGGATCCCCTTCGGGGCGGGCCGGCACCGCTGCGTGGGCGCGGCGTTCGCCATGATGCAGCTCAAGGCGATCATGTCGTCGCTCTTGAGCCGGTACGAGTTCGAGATGGTCCAGCCCTCCGACACCTACCGCAACGACCACTCGAAGATGGTGGTGCAGCTCCAGCAGCCCTGCCAGGTGCGCTACCGGCGGCGGGTGCCGGCCGGGGCCGGAAGTACGGGCACCCGGGGCGGTGTCGCGGCAACCGCTGCCGATCCCCGGGCGCTCCGCGTCGTGGTAGACCGCGACCTGTGCCAGGGCCACGCGGTGTGCTGTAACGAAGCGCCCGAGGTCTTCGAGTTGGGCGACGACCGCAAGGTGAGGCTCAAGACCGAGACACCCGATCCGGCCCTCGCCTCGAAGGTTCAACAGGCCGTCAAGTATTGCCCCACCGGCGCGCTATCCCTCGATGATGCCGCCGCGGATGCCGAGGAAGGCGAGGGCTGATGGCCGTCTTCCCCCGCGACGAACTCGAGGAGATGATCCGGCGGTTCCGTGCCGCCAATGATCAGGCCGGCGAGACGGGGGCGTGGGGGAAGCTGGCCGACTTCTACACCGCCGACGCGCTCTACACCTGGAACAACGGGGCCAAGCACGAGTTCGTCGCTCGGGGCCGCGACCAGATCCGCGACTGGGTGCTCGGCACCGAGATGGAGGGCCTCGAGGGGTGGAACTACCCCTACGTCCGCACCCTGGTCGACGACCAGCGCGGTGAGGTGGTGGTGTTCTGGCGCCAGGTCGCACCCGTCGAGGACCCCGACGGCGAGCCCTACGAGATTGCAGGGACCGGCGGCTCGTGGTTCCACTACGCGGGGAACTGGCAGTGGGACTGGCAGCGCGACTTCTTCGACCACATGAACGCCGGCACCGTGTTCCTGAAGATGGCCGCCGACGGCGTGCTCTCCGAGGGCATGCAGCGCCGGATGGAGAAGGGCGCGGACATGCCCGGCTGGGTCCGTCTCTCCGAGTTCGACTGGTACGGGACGATCCCCGACCCCGACTGAGGCTCCCTGCGGCGCCCCGGTTCAGACGCGAGCTATCGGCCCGGGACCCCGGCGATCCGGTCGGCGTCGGCGACGTCCTCCAGCTCGTCGACCCGGTCGTCCTCCCGCTCTTCCTCCTCAGGAGAAGGCGGGGCGGGCTCCCGCTCGGTCGAGGTGATCAGGCCGGCGGCGCCGAAGGCCACGAGCCCCAGCGCACCACCCACGATGTAGGCGGGCACGAACGCCGACGCGACGTTGTTCCCGCCGTAGATCACGGTGAGGACGGTGATCCCCATGGCGCTGCCGACCATCCAGCTCATGCGCTGGGCGGCCGACGCGATCCCGAAGTGCTCCTCCTCGACGGAGTTGACCAGGCTCGCTGACATCGACGGGCGCCCGAGACCGTTGCCGAGACCCTGCATGACGAGGCCGCTCATCAGGATGGGCAGCGACTGATCGGCGACACCCCACGCGATCACGAACAGCGCCGTGCCGAGCGTTCCCATGCCGATCATGGCCATGCGGCGCTCGCCCACCCGGGTCGCGAGGTGCCCGCCCAAGGGGGACGAGGCCGAGAACGCCACGGGGCGCACGAGCATGATGAGGGCGGTGGCCGAGAGCGAGTAGCCGAACACGAACCGGAGTACGAGCGGCGCGAGGATGAACCCGCCCATGTAGGCGGCGCCGGCGGCGAAGAGGCCGACCAGGGTGGCCGAGAAGTTTCGGCGACCGAGGAAGTGGAGTGGGAGGAGCGGCGCCTCGACCCGCCGCTCGGTCGTGACGAACTTGATGGCGCCGAGGGGGGCGAGCACCGCGGCGGCGAGGACCACCGGGTGGTCCCAGCCCCACATACGGCCCTGCTGGAGGGCGAGCATGGCCCCACCGGCCGCGACCATGATCGAGAGCGCGCCCACCACGTCGAAGCGCACCCGTTCCTGAGGCTTGGTCTCGCGGAGGACGACGGCGGCGGCGGCGAAGGCCACGAAGGCGGCGACCGACTGGAGCAGGAAGATGGGCCGCCAGCCGACGGCGTCGACCATGGGGCCGCCCGCGACCAAGCCGACCGCCGGTGCCCCGGCTGCGACCAGCGACCAGTAGCCGAGCGCCTTCACCCGGTCCTCGGGCGCGTAGACGCTCATGATGAGCGCCATGGCGGTCGGTTGGGTGGCCGAGCCGATCATCTGACCCGCGGTGCGGAAGGAGATGAGCGACAGCGCGTCCCAGGCGAGTGCGGTGACGGCGGTGATCACGGTGGCGATGCCGAACCCGGTGAGGAACACCCGGCGGTGCCCGTAGAGGTCGCCGAACTTCCCCAGAACGGGGAGTGCCACCGCCGCGCCGAGCAGGGGAGCCGACACGACCCAGGCCAGCACGGGTTCGGTGGTGTTCAGGTCGCGGGCGATGTCGCCCAGCGAGACGGGGAGGATGGTCACGGGGAAGGTGGTGGCGAACATCCCCGACAGGGCGGTGAGGAGCACCCAGCGCGGATAGTTGCCCCGGGCTTCGAGGCGGGCCGTGACCCGGTCGCGGAAGACGCGGAGTGCGCCGGGCGCACCGGGCGCACCGGGCGCATCGGCGACGTCGGAGCGAGCGGCCATGCTCGCAGGGTAGGGAGGTCGTCGGACCCCGAGCGAGGTGTGACCCGTAAGCTGGATCGGCCCGATTCCCAGGCCTCAGTTCATGACCCACCCCGACCTTCCTGCCGAACAGGCACATCTCGACCGCATCTACGCTCGGCTCGACGCCGAGATCGACGCGACGCGGCGGCGTTTGGCCCGTGTTCGGGGGCAGAGGGTCGGCGGCCTCCATCAGGCCCGCTTCGAGCGGGAGGCCTTCGCCGGTCATCTCGAGGACCGTCTGTCTGCCCTGCTCGCCCAGCGTCGGGACGACCTGTGCTTCGGCCGCATCGACATGGCGTCGGGGGAGGTGTTCTACATCGGCCGGCTCGGGCTGGCCGACGAGCACCAGGAGCCCCTGCTCATCGACTGGCGGGCCCCGGCCGCCGCCCCCTTCTACCAGGCGACCCCCGCCGCGCCGTTGCGGGTCGTGCGGCGCCGCCACTTCCTCACCCGCGCCCGCCAGATCGTCTCGATCGAGGACGAGGTGCTCGACGCCGAGCACGCCGACGACCTGCTCGGCGAGACGGGGACCGCGGGCCTCCGCGGCGAGGCCGCGCTCCAGTACGCGATGAACCAGGCCCGCACGGGGCGGATGCGCGAGGTGGCGGCCACGCTCCAGCGGGAGCAGGACGAAATCATCCGGGCCCCCCTGTCTCCGGCGTTGTTCGTGCAAGGTGGGCCGGGCACGGGGAAGACCGCGGTGGCCCTCCACCGGGCGGCGTACCTCCTCTACACCCACCGGCAGCAGCTCTCGGCCGACGACGTGCTCGTGGTGGGGCCCAACCCGCTGTTCCTGCGCTACATCGAGCACGTGCTCCCGTCGCTCGGGGAGAGCGGTGTGGGGATGGCCTCGACGGCGGGCATCTACCGCACCCGCGATTGGGCGCCGGAGCCCGAGCCGGCGCGGTCGATCAAGGCCCGGCCGGTGATGGTCGACGTGATCGCCCGGGCCATCGCGACCAGGGAGCGGCCGCTGCCCCGACCGGTCGAGATCGCGCTGGGTGGCGAGCGCATCGCGGTGAGGCCTGCCGACACCCGACAGATCGTGCGAGCCGCCCGCGAGCGGCCGGGGCGCCACAACCCGAAGGCCGCGTACGTCCACGGGCGTCTGGCCAACCTGATTTGGCGGCGGGGCGGCAAGCAGGCGGTGGGCGACCTCATGGACTACGAGGACTTCCGCGAGGAGATGTTCCGAGACCGCACGTTCCACCGCATCACGGCGAGGATGTGGCCGCTCCTCTCCCCCGAGGACCTGTTGGGTCCGATGTTCGGGTTCCCCGCGCTCTTGCGGGAAGCGACCACGGGGCTCCTCGATCCCGACGAGGCCGGCGCGTTGGAACGCGAGTGGGATCCCGGCGCCGGGACCGACGAGGCCGGCTGGACCGACGTGGACGCCGCGCTCCTCGACGAGGCCGAGCGGCAGCTCGGCCCGGTCCCGGCCGAACTCGACCCCGCCCGCCGGCGGGACGGCGACCGGGACGTCGACCCGTTCGCCGACGAGGAACGCCGGGCCGAGGCCGAGTACGCCGCCGAGCGGACCCGGGGCCTCGGCGGGGGAATGGTGTCGGCCGACACCATTCGTTCGAGGTACGGGGGTGGCGCGGGCGACCGGGATGACGAGTTCGACGAGTACGACGCGGCGGGCACCACCCGGCTGTGGCGGTACGCGGTGGTCGACGAGGCCCAGGACCTCTCGGCCATGCAGTGGCGCATGGTCGGGCGGCACTGCCCGCGGCGCATCCTCACCGTGGTCGGCGACCTCGCTCAGGGCACCGAGGCGTGGTCGGCGAACTCGTGGGACGACGTCGCCGATGCGCTGACCCTGGCCGGCGAGCCCCGCGTGGCCGAGCTGACCATCAACTACCGGACGCCGTCGGAGGTGTCGGACTACGCCGCCCGCATCCTCACCCGTCTGAGAGAGCGGCTCGACGGCGACCTCGCGCCCCCCGAGGCGGTGCGGAGCGTGCCGGGGTCGTTCACCAGCGAGCACGCCGCGCCCGCCGACCTGGTGACCCTTGCCGGTGAGGCGGCCCGCAAGGTCATGGACGAGCTGGGTGAAGGCATCGTCGCCGTCATCGGCCTCCCCGATCTTGCCAACCGGTTGCGCGACACCGTCGAGGCCGCCTGCGGGCTCGAGCTGCCGGTGGTGGGGTCATCCGCCATGCTCGACGCGCCCGTCACCGTGCTGCCCCCCGCCCTGGCGAAGGGACTCGAGTTCGACGGCGTGGTGCTCGTCGACCCCGACCGACTCGCCGCCGAGGCCGGTCTCCACGCGCTCTACGTCACGGCGACCCGAGCGACCCGTCGGCTCCACGTGCTCCACACCGGCCCCGACCCGGTGCCCGCACCCGAATCGGGAGATGGATGACGCAGGCCCGTGGGCGGGTCGCCGCCGCGGTCAGTAGCGGTACTGCTCGGCCTTGTAGGGGCCTTCGAGGCGGATGCCCAGGTAGTCGGCCTGCTTCTCGGAGAGCGGCGTGAGCTTGGCGCCGAGCGCCCCGAGGTGGAGCCGGGCGACTTCCTCGTCGAGCTGCTTCGGCAATACGTAGACCCGCTTGTCGTAGTCATCCGTGTGGTTGAACAGCTCGATCTGGGCCAGCACCTGGTTGGTGAACGAGCACGACATCACGAACGACGGGTGGCCGGTGGCGCAGCCGAGGTTCAGCAGCCGTCCTTCGGCGAGCACGATCACCGAGTGGCCGTCGGCGAACCGCCACTCGTCGACCTGCGGCTTGATGTTGATGCGCTCGACCCCGTCGATCCGGGCGAGGCCGGCCATGTCGATCTCGTTGTCGAAGTGACCGATGTTGCCCACGACAGCCTGGTGCTTCATCCGGGCCATGTCGTCGGCGGTGATGACGTCGCGGTTGCCGGTGGCGGTGATGAAGATGTCGGCGCGGTCGATCATGTCGTCGAGGGTGGCGACCTCGTAGCCCTCCATCACCGCCTGGAGGGCGTTGATGGGGTCGATCTCGGTGACGATGACGCGGGCGCCCTGACCGCGCAGCGACTGGGCGCAGCCCTTGCCGACGTCGCCGAAGCCGCACACCACCGCCACCTTGCCGCCGATCATCACGTCGGTGGCGCGGTTGATGCCGTCGATGAGCGAGTGGCGACAGCCGTAGAGGTTGTCGAACTTCGACTTGGTGACCGAGTCGTTGACGTTGATGGCC
>CAZTOV010000033.1:5080-20602 GCA_964615175.1 uncultured Burkholderiales bacterium | reverse complement strand
GGCGGGCGGCATCGGCCCGGTCGCGGTAGAAGGCCTCGAACTCGGATTCGGCGTCTGGTTGGGGCATGAGCGCCAGGGATCCCGCGGTCGGGAGACGGTGGGCACAGTTTCGCCCCCCGGAGCACCGGTTCCTGTCTTTTCGCAGATTCTGGGGATTGCTGGTGCTGCCGTGCACGATCGGGTCCTGTCATTCGGGGGAGAGAGGAGCCGGATGGGCGGGGGCCGGCTCCTCTCTCCGCGGTCGGGCGGTGGCGTCGTCCGGCCGGTGCGGTGGCCCAGTGCCCCCTCGTGCAATCGACGCTGCGGAGCGCCGGATTATTCGAGCTGGTCGGTGATCAGGAATCAGGTGGTGACGAAGAGGGCCGGGGGGCGGGTCCCGGCCCTCGTTCGTCGTTCCCTCCTCCGCGTCAGCGGAGGAAGAGCTTGCGCAGGGCTGCGCCGAGGCCGGCCGCGCCGAAGCCGAGCGGCGCCATCAGGGACGGGGCGCCGGTGCGCGGCAGCTCGGCGCCGCCCGTGCCCGTGTCCGTGTTGCCGACCCCTCCGGCTGCGACCTCGGAGTCCGGGGTCGAGTTCGTGTCGTCGTCCCCACTCTCACCGGCGTCGTCGTCATCTCCGTTGTCGGCGTCATCGTCGTCGCCGGTCGGGGGCGGCTCGGTGGTGGGGCATTCGAGCACGTCGTTCCGGACCGCGTCGAGGGCGCCGAGGAATTCGGCCGGGGCATCGTTCGCCTCGGCTTCGGCGATGACGTCGTCGAGCACCGGGCACAGCTCGGCCTTCAGCGCGGCCAGCGGGTCTTCGTCATCGTCGTCGCCGGGCGGGGGCTGGGCCCCGGGGCAACCCAGCTCGCCCTGGAGCTTTTCGAGACCGTTGACGAACTCCGGAGGGGCACCGTTGTTGCCGGCCTCCCTCTGGACCTCTTCGATGGCCTGGCACACCTCGGAGGGTGGCTCCTGCTCGGCGCCCGGATCAGGTGCCGCGGGTTCGGGAGCGTCGGGTCCGTCGTCGGGCGTCTCCACGTCGATCGCCAACGTCGGGCCGGCGGTCCCGAGGACGAACAGTGCTGCGATGATGCCTGCGATTCCCAGCCTGCGCATGGGGGTGTCTCCTGTGATCGGCGGCTTCACGCCAACCGACGCAGAAGGGGGCATATCTATTCGCGGTCTATTCGCGCCGCGCGTACCGGTCCCTCAGGAGAATGGCGGCGGCGTTGGCCAGGAGGGTGATGGCGAGCAGCACCACGATGGCGGCGGCCGTGAGTTCACGGAAGTCGGAGCCGGGCTGGCGGGCCCAGTCGAACACGATCATCGGAAGCGCGGTGAACCGTCCGTTGAGCTGCTCGGGAACGCTCTGGGCGCCGGCGGTGAAGAAACCGGTCACCGCGCCGACCAGGATCAGCGGGGCGGTCTCGCCGAGTGCCCGCGAGAGCGACAGCACGGTTCCCGTGAGGATCCCCGGTGCGGCCGAGGGGAGCACGAGCTTGCGGATCACGTTCCAGCGCGTACCGCCGAGTCCGTAGCCGGCGTGCCGGAGGGACTCGGGCACGGCCCGGATCGCCTCGGCGGACGTGATCACCACGATCGGGAGCACGAGCACGGCGAGCGTGAGACCGGCCGCGGCGACGCTCTGCCCGCCGGTGAGGTCGTCCAGGGCCTTGACGAAGACGGCCAGGCCGAGGAGGCCGTAGACCACCGAGGGGACACCGGCGAGGTTTCGGATGTTGACGTTGATGAAGCGCGTCAGGCGGGTGTCGGGCGCGTACTCCTCGAGGTAGACGGCGGTGGCGATCCCGAGGGGGAAGGAGATGAGCACGACGATGACGCCGATCGTGACCGTCCCGCGGATCCCCTGCCAGACGCCGGCCCGGCCCGCGTCGGGGGAGAGGCCGTGGGTGACGAACTGCCCGGGTCGATCGGTGAGGAGTCCGATGCCGCCACGCATCACGTCGGCGAGCAGGACGGCGAGCACCGCCAGCGAGACGAACAGCCCGAAGAGGAGCAGGAGCCTGAAGACGACGCCCCGCCAGTCGAGGCGACGTCCGGTCAGCACGGGGGCCGTTTCGGCGCTGGGGGCGGGTGCGCTCACGGCGCTTCACCGCCCTGGCGGGCCCGGCGGACGAACCGCTCGCCCACGATGTTGAGGACCAGCGTGATCACGAACAGGAGGAAGCCGACGAAGAACAGACTCTGGAAGGCGAAGCTCGCTCCTTTCACCTGGTCCGTCCCGGCGGCGAGCGACGCCATCGCCGCCGTCATGGTCTGGCCGGGCTGGGTCACGTCGACGGAGAAGAGCGCGCCCCCGGAGGCGCCGGCGGCGATGGCCACGACCATCGTCTCGCCGATGGCTCGCGAGACGGCGATGATGAGGGCGGCGACGATGCCGGACACGGCGGCCGGGAACACCACCCGGACGACGGTGGTGACCTTGCGGGCACCGAGCCCGTACGAAGCCTCCCGGAGTTCGCGTGGCACCGCCTTGAGCGCGTCCTCGGTGACCGAAGCCACGAGTGGGGTCACGAGCACCCCGACGCCGAGGCCGGCGGCGGCCAGGTTGAAGCCCGCCGCGCCCTCGAAGACGCTCCGCACGACATGGGGTGAGATCCATGTGAGAGCGAAGAACCCGAGCACGACGCTCGGAATCCCCGCCAGGATCTCGAGCGTCGGCTTGATGATCCGCCGGGCCCTGCTCCCGGCGTACTCCGAGAGGTAGACGGCGGCCGCCAGGCCCAGCGGCGTGGCCACGACCATGGCGATGGCGGTCGTGAGCAACGAACCGACGAAGATCGTGCGGATGTCGTAGAGCCCCCGTCGGGGGAACCAGCCCCGGGCCCAGAGCGCAGCGAGGTCGACCTGGCTGATGAAGGTCCACGCCTCGCCGACCAACGACCCGACGATCAGGACGCTGATCACGACCGAGACCAGCGCCGACGCGAGGAAGGCGAAGTGGATCAGGGCCTCGCGCCTTCGGCGAGGACGCGAGGCCACGAACACCTCGTCGGGCGTCACCGGGGCCTCCATCTACCGGCTCACCTCCCTCCACTGCTCACGGGTGGCGTTCCAGTCGTCCTCGGTCAGGGCCACGTAGCCCGTCGCCGTCACCGCCTCCCGGCCGACGTCGGAGAGGTAGAAGTCGACGAACCGCCGGAGCGCGGGCTTCTCCTCGGCATGGTCGAGGTTCACATAGATGAAGAGTGGGCGGGCCAGCGGGTACGTGCCGGTGGCGATGGCGTCGTCGGTCGGCTCGATGCAGCCCCCGCCCCCGTCGATGGCGAGGGCCTTCACCTGGTCGCGGTTCTCGCGGAAGAACGCGAAGCCGACCCAGCCCAACGACCCGCGGGAGCGGGCGACGCCCTCGATGATGACGTTGTCGTTCGGGCTGCTCGTGTAGTCGGCTCGGGTCGTCGCTTCCTGTCCCCGCTCCTCGGCGAGGTCTTCGATGACCAGCTCGACGAAGGTGTCGAACGTGCCCGACTCCTCGCCCGGGCCGGTGACGGTGAGGGCTTTGTCGGGGTAGGGCGCATGGGGTGCTCCGAGCGCCGCGGCCAGCTCGTGGGCGTCGGACCAGTTGTCGAAGCCCTCCGATTCCGGGCCGAGCAGCGCGTAGAGGCCGTCGAGCCCGAGGCAGTCCACCTCGGCGTTCTCCGGGTTCGTGAGGAGCGACAGGCCGTCGATGGCCACCTTCAATTCGACGTAGTCGACGTCGTGCTCGCGGCAGGCTTCGATCTCGGCGTCCTTGATGGGCCGGGAGGCGTCGGAGATGTCGGTCTCGCCGTTGCAGAACAGCTCGAAGCCGTCGCCCGTGCCCGGCCCGTTGACGACGATCGACACGTCGTCGTACCGATCGGCGAACTGTTCGGCCACGACCGACGTGATCGGTTGGACCGTCGAAGAGCCCGAGACGACGACGTCCTGGGGGGCCGCGCCGCAGGCGGTGACGACGGTCGGAGCGAGCACGGCGATCGCCCACAGGCGCCATCCCCGTGCCCCCACGATCGGGCTGCCCCGTGAGCGTCTCACCGTGGTGCACGCTACGGACGGCGGGTAGCGGGGTCGCATCGTCCGGGTGAACAGGGGGTGAATGATGAGAGAAAGGCCCGCGAACGGCTCCTCAGGTGCGTGGACGCGTGAATGCCGGGGCGTGAGCCCCGGCATTCACAGGAACCGGCCTCCCGGCCCGATGCGGTTGGGAGAGGGATCAGGTGGTGCCGAAGAACCTCCGGCCCAGGGCGGCCAGCCCGAGGAGGCCGAGGCCGCCGCCGCCGGCGAGCAGCCCGCCGCCGGTGGCCGGCGTGGCGGTGCCGCCTCCGGTCTGGGCCGCCTCGGTCTCGCCGCCGACCTCGGTGTCGTCGTCGTCATCGTCGTCGCCCGCAGGCGCCGTGGTCGTGGTGGTCGTGGTGGCCGTGGTGCAGCCGGCACCGTCGTGGATCTGCTGGAAGCCGTCGATCATCTCGGCCGGGGCTTCGTTCTCCTCCATGCCGGCGATGATCTCGGCGAGCACCGTGCAGTGCGGGCCGGGTTCCTCGTCGCCGTCGTCCGACGGAGGCTCGTCCCCGGGCGCCGGGCAGCCGATGCCCGCGGCGATCTGGCGCACGCCGTCGGACATCTCCGCCGGGGCGCTGTTCTCTTCCATTCCGGCCGCGATCTGCTCGAGCGGGTCACAGAGGGGGTTGGCGTCGTCACCTCCGTCGGGCTCGTCGGCGGGCGGCTCCTCGCCCCCCGCACACGCGGAGTCGTGGAGCTGCTGGAACCCGTCGACCAGCGCCTCGAAGGGCGTGCCGGCGGCCTGAGGCTCGAACTCGTCGATCATCGCCTGCCACTGGGTGCAGATCTCGGGCCCGATCTCGGGGATCTCGTTGAGCGACTGGGCGTGCGCGGTGGCCGGTGCGACCAGCGCTGCGAGCGCGCCCACGCTGAGTACGGCGAGCAGCTTCTTCATGGTGGTGATGCCTCCCCACGGGCGTACGAATTGTCACGGCCTGGGCGGATGGTAAGCATCCGGACCGGGGCCGTCACTCTGAGTGTTCGGGACGCGCGGCGCGGGTTCCTGCCGGTGTCGCGCGAGCGGTGCGAGGAACACCGAGACGTCGGCAGCTCGTTCGTGCCCCTCGTCGGTGTCGTGTGCCGGGCCCGCCGAGGTCGGAACCGGACCCCCGAGGCGGACGAGGACCCGGCCGGCAGTGTCTGCCGAGGCACGGGTGACGAGCGCCGCGCTATGGTGACGCCGGCTCGGCTCGCGCTCAAGATCACCGAAGCGGGAGAGCCGATGGCGTCGACGCAAGCCCGTGACGAGTTGACACGGTCGCCGGCGGGCGAGGTGCCTTCCGCCGCGTACGACGCCGGGCGGCGAGCGGACCGATGACCGATCACCGCGACGCCCTGGTGTTCACCCACCCGTTCGGGGCATGGGCGCGGGATGACGTGTCCGGAGCGGCGGTGTCGAGGTCCCGCCCCCGGGCCGACGAGCCGCTCACCGACGCCGATCTCGAGGAGCTGTGTACACGGCGACTCGATCACGCCCGCTTCCGGCGGCTGTTCATCGAGGCGACCTACGTCAAGACCCGATCGGACGGGGTCGCCCGATTCGA
Organism: uncultured Burkholderiales bacterium; assembly: GCA_964615175.1. Classification (GTDB taxonomy): domain Bacteria; phylum Actinomycetota; class Acidimicrobiia; order IMCC26256; family JACPCJ01; genus CAZTOV01. The sequence goes on along the minus strand of CAZTOV010000033.1, from coordinate 15,021 downwards.
GACCATCGTCGGCCTCGTCGGTGAGCGGGTCGGCTGCCGGTTCGAGCTGATCGGCTTCGATGTCGGTGACAGCGACGACCGCGCCTTCTGGGCGCGGGTTCTCTTCGTGCTCCGCATCCGCGGGCTCCGAGGGCTCCGTGAGGTGGTGACCGAGGACGATCACGGCGGTCTCGCCGAGGCCGTCGAAGCCATCTTCCCCGGCGTCGAGCTGACGGTGCGCCGCGGACCGGAAACGTGACCAGTTTCCTCTGAGACGCCGCGGTCTGCGGTCGCCACCACGGAACGTGGCCAGACCAGCCCGTATTGCGAACTTTCGCCCCGCTCGCCCGATCCATAGACTGCCCCCGGGCTTGGGGAAAGGAAGCGACTCCATGAGCAGCACGCACGCACGTGACGGCATCGGGATCTGCGGTGTGGGCGCCGTGACCGGCTACGGCTGGGGCCGCAAGTACCTCTGGGACGGACTCATCACCGGAGAACCCTGTGTGGTCCCCCAGCCCGGCTACGAGTCGGTCTTCCCCGATCAGGACGTCTGGGTGGGTGTCATCCCCGAAGGCGGCGACCCTGCCGCCGGGCCGACCAAGTTCGCTCGGGCCCTGCATGCGTCCGCTCGCGAGGCGATCGACGACGCGCTCGATCGAGGGTGGCGGCCCGGTGGCACCGTGGGCGTGGTCCACGCGTTCGTCCTCGGCGAGGTCGAGGGCTGGCGCGACTTCTACCTCACGCCCGGTTCGCAGCAGTCGCGCCGCGACTACATCAAGCTGATGCCCTCGACGCCGGTCTCGACGCTGATGACCGAGTACGGGTTCCACGGCCCGTGCATGAGCGTCGTGGCCATGTGCGCCTCCGGCAATGCAGCGCTGCTCACCGCCAAGATGTGGCTCGATTCGGGGATCGCCGACGACGTGCTCGTCGTCGCCACCGACGTCTCGGCCACCCCGGAGAACGTCCGCCGGTTCACCGACCTGGGCGTGTTGATCGTCGACGCTCCGCCGCTCGACGCCTGCCGGCCGTTCCAGGACGGAAGTCGAGGCTTCGTGGCCGGCGAGGCGTCGGTCTCCCTCATGATCTCCAACGACTTCGACGACGGGTACGCCCGCCTCCTCGGCGGGGCCATGAGCCACGACGCCCACCACGTCATTTCGATCAATCCCGACGCCGTCCACGTCGCCCGGTGCTTCGAGCAGGCACTGGGCGACACCGACGTGTCTCCGGAAGACGTGGTCTACCTGAACGCCCACGGTCCGGGCACGGCCCAGTGCGACGCCGTCGAGGCCGGGCTGCTCGACCGCATGTTCCCCGGCGCCGAGGGCCTCTACGGCTTCAAGCCACTCGTCGGGCACTGCCAGGGCGCGGCGGCCGCCGTGGAGATCGCCATCGAGTGCATGGCGCGCAACCAGGGCACGATCCCCGCGCCGCCCGCGGTGGCCCCCGGACACCCGCGATTGATCTCCGGACCGACGCCGCGGCGGCCCGGCGTGACCCTCAAGTCGTCACTGGGTATGGGTGGCTACAACACCGCGGTCCTGTTGGGCGACGCCTGACCACGCCGACCACCCGAGATGGTCCCCCTCAGGACCTCAGCGGAGAGGCGCACATCGAGTCCTGGTTCTTGACTGTGAATTGCCCGCTGAGCGGGCAATTCACAGTCAAGAACGCAACGGTCGTTCGACCTCTCCGCGCGGCTGCTTACCTGCATGGGGTGGTCGGCGTCTCGCGGGCCTCAGAGCGCGGGCCTCAGCGGATGGCCCTCCACCCCCTGATAGCGTCGGTTGTCGACGCGTTGTGAGGTTTCGACGACTTTGAGTGCTTCAGCGTTCGGCTCGGGAGTGGAACATGGCCGTCGAAGGTCGAGCAGACAGCCGTAGCTCCGAGGGGTTGTGGGATCTCGATGCCCCCACGGACCCGGTCCAGATGCTGTGGCGGGTCGCCACCTGGGAATACGACCCGGTCACCGAACACGTGTACTGGCTCGACGCTCCCGGCGAGGTCCTCGGCATCGACGACGAGACCGCCCGTTCGCTCGTGGACCCCATCGTGGTGTCACTCGAGCACGGGGCTCCGTGGGAGCGGTTCGACCTCGAGAGGAATGTCACCAACGCCGACGGCGCGCCCGTCGACGTGCGGGTGCAGGCACGGCGTCTTGCCGCACCCGAAGGGCACGACGAGCCCGGGTGTGTGGGCGTGGCCATCGACATCTCCGAGCAGCGCCGCACCGAGCGGAACCTCCGTGGGGTCATCGACCGTTACCGACGGCTCGTCGAGCTGAGCCCCGACATCGTCGTCGTTCACCAGGACGGCCTCATCCGCTACATCAACCCCGAGGGGCTGAGAGTCGCGAAGGTCGACGACGCCGACGACATGATCGGCCGCTCGATCCTCGACTTCGTCCACCCGGCCTCGGTGGAGGAGACCCTCGAGCGCATCGCCACCCTGACCGAACCGGGAATGGCGTCCGAGCCCTCCGAAGCCGTGATGCTCGCCTCCGACGGTACCGCCGTCGCCATGGAGTCGGTGAGCGTGCGCACGGAGTGGGACGGTGAGCCCGCCTTCCAGGTGATCCTGCGAGACATCAGCGAGCGCAGGCGAGCGGAGGCGGCCCTCCGTCACCAGGCCAGCCTTGTCGAACACGTCTCCGACGCCATCATCGCCACCGACACCGAGGGCGGCATCGTCAGTTGGAACCCGGCGGCGGAGGTCCTCTACGGCCACCGCGCCGCCGACGTCATCGGCAAGACCATGGGTGAAGTTCTCGGCGCCGGCGCGGTCGACCGTGACGGGCGACCGGTGAGCGGCGAGGCCGAGCACCAGACCGTCGACGGACGGTGGAGGAGCGTGCTCGTCTCGGTCGCCCGGCTTCGTGACGAAATCGACGAGGACGCGGGGCTCGTGGTCATGTGTGCCGACCTCACCGAGCGTTTCGAGCGCGAAGCGGCCGAGGCACAGTTCGCGGCGGCCGTCGCGGTCCTCGACGAAGGGGTGGCCGTCATCGACCCCGACGGCTTCGTGCTCTCCGTCAACGGGGCCGCGAGAGCGCTCCTCGGCGACTGGCTGAGGGCAGGCGTGCACGCATCGGAGATCGCCAAGCGTTTCCCCCTGGTGAACGAGAGCGGGAACCCGATGCCACCCGACGAGCATCCCCTCCTCGTCGCCCTCGAGACGGGGAGCCCGCAACATCGGGTCGTGGTGGGTGTCGTCGACGACTCCTGGCCCCGTTGGGTCTCGACCAGCGTGCGGGCGATGGAGGTGCGGCACTCGACCCGCCACGGAGCGGCCATGGTCTGGTCGTTCTCCGACATCACGGAACGGAAGCGGGCCGAGGAACGGCTGCGTCTCCAGGCCACCCACGACTGGCTCACCAACCTTCCCAACCGCAACCTGGCCCAGGTCCAGCTCCGGCAGGCACTGGTGGCGGCTCGGGCCGACGGCGTCCCCGTGGCGGTGCTGTGGCTCGACCTCGACCGGTTCAAGATGCTCAACGACTCGCTGGGTCACCTCGTCGGCGACGAGGTCCTCAAGCAGGTGGCGGCCCGGCTCCGCTCGGCGGCCCGTCAGGGTGAGCGACTGGGCCGTCTCTCGGGCGACGAGTTCCTGGTGGTCTGTCCGGGCACCCCGACGATCGCCGATGCCCACGCTCGGGCCTCCGAGCTTGCCGACGAGGTGAGCCGGCCCATGAGGGTCGGCCGGGGCAGTGACATCGTCGTGACCACGAGTATCGGTGTCACGCTGAGCGACGGCCACGCAACCCTGCCCGAGACCGTCCTGCACGAGGCCGACATGGCGATGCGCCGCGCCAAGCAGCGGGGGCGCTCACGGGTGGAGGTGTTCGACGATCAGATGCGCTCGACGTTGTCCCGGCGCATCTCGGTCGAGCGGGCCCTCGGTGACGTCGTCGAAGGCGACGCCATCACCCTCCACTACCAGCCGATCGTCACCATCGACGGCGGTTCGACCGTGGGCGTCGAGGCCTTGGCGCGGTGGACCGACCCGGCGCTCGGCGCGATCGGACCGAGCGAGTTCGTCCCCGTTGCGGAGGAGACCGGGTTGATGAGCGCGCTGGGGACCTCGGTGCTGCGGCGCGCCTGCCGAGAGGCGGCGGGATGGAACGAAGCGGGTGACGAACTCACCATGGTCAGCGTGAACGTCTCGCCGCGCCAGTTCACGGACCCGGCGTTCGTCGACATGACCGCCTCGGCCCTGGAGGAGACGGGACTCGACCCCGATCGCCTGTGGTTCGAGGTCACCGAGTCGGTACTGGTCGAGGAGGACGTGGCCACCGCCGAGATCCTCGCCGGACTCCGTGGTCTGGGCGTTCACCTGGCGATCGACGACTTCGGCACCGGCTACTCGTCGCTCGGCTACCTGAAGGACCTGCCCGTCGAGGCGGTCAAGCTCGACCAGAGCTTCGTTGCGGGCCTCGGCTCGGAGCCCGAGGCCGACGCCATCGTCGAAGCCATCATCCGTCTCGGCCAGGCCCTCGGGCTCGTCACGATCGCCGAGGGCGTCGAGGACGAGGCCCAGCTCGAGCGCCTCCGCGGTCTGGGTTGTGACCTGGCGCAAGGTCTCCTCTTCGCGCCTCCGATGGAAGCGTCGAAGCTCGGGTTGGGATAGCCGCCGGGTTCGGCGCTCATCCGCCCGCGCCGTGAGCGTGACCGATCAGGTGAGCGAGGCGGCAAATCGCTGCGTCGACGTCTCAGTCGCGTTAGCGCGACCGGTTCGCGCTAACGCGACTGAGACGTCTGCGCTGGCGCTCGACTCGGGTCGCGAACGAGACCGGAGACCTACTGCTGGGCCACCGTGTAGAGCGTGGCGGTGAGGGTGTCGACGGCGGGGACGATGCGGCCGAGGCCGGAGCCGTAGCAGTCGCTCACGAGTTGGGGTTCGGCCTCGTCCTCGACCTGTTCCCAGCGGTAGCCGCACACCGACATGGAAGCGCTCTGGACGCCTTGGGGTTGGGCCTGGAGGCTCCCGTTGACGTCGTGGGGGGCCGACCAGCCCCAGTAGCGCACGTCGGTCTGTGGTAGCCCGAAGGTGGCGCGGGTGCGCACGTGAGCCTCGCGGTCGGCCGAGTAGCGGTAGGGGTCGAAGTGGACCCGGTAGAACTCGTAGCCGGCGCCGTCGTCGCAGGTGACGTCGAAGGACGTGCCGGTCCAGATCGGCCGGGGTCCTCCGGCGGGCCAAGTGGCGGTGCGACCGGGGTGACCGGTGCTGAACGAGGTCGGGTTCACGAACCGGTGACACACCTCGGGGCCACCGGAGAGGCCGCCGCCCTCACCCTCGCCCCATGCCTGTTGGCTGAGGATGGCCCAGGGTTCGCGCAGGTCGGCATCCTCGACGGCGGGGCTGCCCACCACGGTCCCGTCGGGCACGACGAGCATGGCGCTGAACCAGCGGGTGGTCCCGTCGGGGAACTCGACGTAGCCGCTCGAGCCCTGGGCGTACATGCCCTCGGTGGCAGTCGCCACCTGTGTGCGGGGCGGCACGGCCGGCGTCGCTTCCGCCACATCCACGCCGGCCCCGCCCGCGAGGGCGGCGGCCAGCGTGAACGCGGCGAGGAGGAACCTGGTGCGTGTGCGGAGCCTGGTGAACATGTCCGACCTCCTGAGGCGGCGGGGTTACGAGGGTGACACCGCGAAGGCGCCCTCGAACGCTCCTTCGGTGACGTTGGAAGTGATGCCGTTGCCCGCGGTGGGGTGGAACTCGGCCTCGGCCACGAAGAGGATGCCCGACGTGTTGATGCCGTTGATGGTGCAGTCGCCGGTGAGGACGACCTCCACGTAGTTGAGCTTGCGGACGAAGTGGCCGGTGAGCCCGAGGCAGTCGAGGGTCGATCCGGTCGGCCCGACGCCGGTGGCGTCGATGGTGAGCGAGCCACCCGAGGCGGTGGCGTTCTCGCACGACGTGGAACCCTCACCGTCGAGGTCGACGTCGCCCGCGTAGCCGAGGATGGTGGTGTTGAACACGACGCCCTCGGCGAGGCCGTCGAGCGTGAAGCTGGTGGGCTGGCACGGCGCGCCCACGGGCGGAATGCCGGCCCCGTTGAACTCGACCGTGCCGGTGAAGGCCCCCGCGCCCACGTTCATCCCCGCGGCGTCGGCCGGGAGGGGCGACGTGAGGGCGGCGAGGGTGACGGACGCCGCCAGGGCGAGCAGCGCTCGACCGGGCCGAGTGCGGGTCATGCGGTTCATCGGGTCGTGCCTCCTGGTCGGTTGGAGTTCGTGACGGGTGTTCGGGTCAGCCGGGCGAGACGGCGAAGTCGCCGGCGAAGCGGGCGAGCATCACCGGGTCGGTGATCCCCGTGGCGCCGTCTGCGCCGACGAGCACGTCGGCGCTGAAGAGGATGCCGGTCGTGTTGATGCCGTTGATGGTGCAGTCGCCGGTGAGGTTGATCTGCGCCCGAGCGAGGAACCGGGAGAAGTCGCCGGTCAGCGAGTCGCAGTCGATGGTGCTCCCGGTCGGCCCTTCACCTTCGGCCGACAGGGTGAGGCTGCCGCTGCCCCCGGTGGCGTTCTCGCAGTCCGACGAACCCCCACCCGTGAAGGTCACCGGGCCCGCGTAGCCCACGATCGTCGTGTTGAGGACGAACGCCTCGGCCTCACCGTCGAACGAGAACGTGGTCGACGCGCACGGCGCCAGGATCGGCGGCAGCCCCGGCGGCTCGAACGCCACACTTCCCGTGAACCCGCCCGCACCCACGTTCGACCCCCCACCCGACGGGGGCGTCGTGGTTGTCGTCGTGCTGCTCGTCGTCGTGCTGCTCGTCGTCGTGCTGCTCGTGGTGGTGCTCGTCGTGGTCGTGGACGACGACGTGGTGGTCGTCGGCAGCGTCGGCGGCGGTGGCAACGTCGACGTCGTCACCGTCGGAAGCGTCGTCGGCACCGGCAACGTTGTCGGGGGAACCGTCGGAAGGGTGGTCGGTACCGGCAGCGTCGTCGGTGGGAGCGTCGGGAGGGTGGTTGGCGGAACAGGGGCCGTAGGGGCGTCAATCTGTGCGCCCACGAGGCCCTTGGGGACCACCGTTTGATCGAAGACGAAGCTGCTCGACGTATTGGGCCGATACCGGTCCGTACCGGAGGCGTCAAAGAGCAGCCCGGTTCCGGCGATCGCGTCACCGTTGCCGCCGGTATAGCGGTCGTTTCCGCCACCATCGATCAGAGCACCGGTGCCGAAAGCACCCTCGCCGTTGGAGGCGCCCGTCCCTGAACCAGAAATGATGTCGGAGCCAGTCGCGTCGATGAGCATGCCGCTTCCAAAGCCGCCAGCTCCGTTGGCGCCGGGACCCGCGCCCGAATAGGTGTCGCTGCCTCCTACGTCGGCGAGGAAGCCGACGCCGCCGTTGCCGCCCCCGTTGACGCCGTGGGAGCCGGCCACATAGGAGTCGGCGCCTCCTGCGTCCGTGAGCATGCCCGCTCCCGCATGACCACCCCCGTTCACACCCTGGGATCCCCCCGAGTAGGTGTCTGTTCCGCTCACATCGAAGAGGAAGCCGACGCCTCCCGTTTCAACGATGAATACCGGGAAGGTGCCGACGATATCGAGCGCGCCGGCTCCACCATTCGTGCCCTGCGATCCCGCTGAATACCCATCACCGCCCAAGGGATCGAAGAGAAAGCCGACTCCACCCCAGAATCCGCCACCATTCGTCCCGGAGCCTCCAGCGGAGTAGTTCGAGGCCTGCCAGCCGCCGAGCAGGAAGCCGAGCCCACCGATGGCCCCTCCACCATTCGTCCCGCTGTCACTCGCGGACGCCGAGGTCGCGCTGATGGGATCGATCAGCATCCCGACTCCGCCTAGTACGGCGCCCCCATTCGCACCGGCGGACCCGGCCGAGAAGGAGTTGTGCCCAAGTGTGTCGAGGAGCAGGCCAGTTCCAATTGTGCCGCCACCGTTCGTCCCGCCGTTGGCGGCGACGTAGGCATCTGCCCCGAGTCCGTCGACCAAGACTCCTGACCCAAGAAAGCCCCCGCCGTTTATCCCGCCGCCGCGTCCACTCTTGTATTGATCAGCGCCGAGAAAATCGGCGAGAGCGGAAGCCGGTCTGAGACCGAGGCTGCTTGCGCCACCAGCGTTGTTCAGGTACGTGTCGTCGCCGCCGACGTCGATGAGGAGCAGGAAGTCCTGCGTATACGTGTTGGCGGTGCTGAGACCCAGTTCGATCGACAGGTAGGGCGCGAGCTGGATCGGTGCCGCGGCCGACTGTTGCTGCTGTACTTCGGGGTCGAGGAGGGCGTCGCGGAGAGGCTCGACGGCGTCGAGCAGGGCATTGCGGGCGGCGAACACGGGGGTGAAGTCCACCCCGAGGTCGGCGAGCAGCTCGCGGGGCTGCACTGAATCGACCAGGTCGAGCACCGCCTCGGGGTCGTCCATCACGTCGAGGAGGGCCTCGATGCGCGCCATGTCGGCGTCGGCGTAGGCGAGGTCGGTGGCGATGGAGAATCCGATGAAGGCGTCGATGAAGTCGGTGAGCGCCACCTGCGCCGGCTCGGGGAGCGCGTCGAGGGTCTGCAACTCGGCGAGTTGTGACCCGGTGACCTCACCGCCCGCGTGCTCGACCAGGGCGAGGGCGGCCTCCGAGGGCGAGTCGGATTCGGGGGCTTCGATCTCCACCGACTCCAGGTCGAGGCCGAGCGTGGCGGCCTGATGGCCGGTCGCCACCTTGGCGGAGGCGATGCCGTACTCGAGGGCGTTCTCCTCGTCGGGCTCGCCGAGGGCGAGCAGCCTCTCCGCAGTGTCGAGGTTGCGGGCCTGCTGGTCGAGGAGGGGGAGCAGTTCGGCGTCGACCTGGCCGCGGCGGTGGTCGAGGGCCATACGAGCGGTGTCGATGGCACGCAGTGACGGCTCGACGTCGGGGTTCTGAGCGACCTTGAGGATCTGCTCGGCGAACGCGAGTTCAACGTCGAGTTCGGTCGCCACGTCGTCGGCGGTCCCGGTCTCGGAGGCGGCCCCGCCGGGGTTCAGCACGAGCACCGATCCCACGAGCACGGTGGCCACCAGTGCCCGCAGCCATGTCCCCGACATCCCGCCGGACGTGCGCATGATCTCGCTACCCTTCGTCGTCACTCCCGCTCAGTCCGGGCGAACCGTACGGGACGACAGCGATGCGTAAAACCGTCAGATGAACAGTCGTGCGCGGCCTTTAGGGCATTGGTGACAGTTCGAGGCGTTGACGGGCCCGGCGGGCCGCCGCCCTCCGTCACCGGGCCGGGCGCGGCTCCGCCGCCGATGCCGTGGTGGTGGCGAGCGCGGAACACGAGGGTGTGATCCTCACTGGAGGCCTCGGCGATCTCCATGCGCTCGCCGCACACGCCGACCAGGTGGCGGTCGGAGGGCGTGAGCGACGCCAGGGAACTGGCTCCCCAGAGGTCAAAGCCCCTCCGGCGAACCGGGTCCGCGCCCACGGCAGGGCGACCGAGCATGATCATCGGGTGGCCGCTCGACCCCGGTTCAGCAAGCATGCTCGCGATCGGATGCTGCGTGCCGACCTCGACGTTGTGGACGGCGAGGAGGCGCTCGCGTCAGCAGAGACCATCGAGGAGTATGAGGACGGGTCCCGGCTCATTCTCGGGCGGGCCGGAGTCCGCGCCCTCCATGTGGTCGTCCGGGTGGACGAGAAGACCGGTACGGTTTCGTCATCACGGTCTACGAACCTGCCCCGAGCGTCTGGGACGCGAGCTTCCGAGCAAGGAGACGGCGATGAAGTGTCCGCGGTGTCGCAACGGCGAGCTTGCGTCTGGTGCCGCCGACGCGACGATGTCGCATCAAGGCGTGACCATCGTCGTTCGCGGAGCGCCGGCAGACGTGTGTGACAACTGTGGCGAGGAGTACTTCGACGCCGACGTGACCCAGCGCCTCCTCGACATCGCTCGCGAGGCAGCCGCCGCAGGGGTTGTCGTCGATGTGCGGAACTACGTTGCTGCGTAGGCAGTGAGCGCAGGATCGCT
>CAZTOV010000033.1:1631-4980 GCA_964615175.1 uncultured Burkholderiales bacterium | reverse complement strand
GCCCTGGGCGAGGCACCCGAGCACGTCGGCCTCGCGGTCGGTGAGCACGCCCCCATCGGTCCGGGGTTCGGCGGGATGCGCGAACCGCTCGCCGGCGGCCACGGCACGGACGGCGTCTTCGAACACCGCCGGATCGGTGGTCTTGACGACGAAGCCGGTCGCTCCCGCGCGGAAGGCGCGGATCCGCAACTCGGCGCTGGCGAACTGTGTGACCACGATGACCCGGGCACCCGGGCACGTCTCCAGCAGTGACTCGCAGGCGGCGGTGCCGCTCATCCCCGGGAGCCGGTGGTCGAGGATCACGACGTCGGGGCGCAGGCGGCCGATCTCCGCCAGCGCGGCCTCGGCAGTCCCCGCTTCGCCCACGACCTCGATGTCGCCGGTCTGGGAGAGCACGGTGGTCAGGCCCGACCGAAGCGTGGGATGGTCGTCGACGATCAGGACACGGGTCACGGGTGCATCCTCGGGATTTGACTACTAGGCGCTAGACCATGAGTCTTTCGCACGGGTGGACTCGGCCGCAATGGGTCGGGCACCACGTAGTTCCGAGGCCGAGGAGTTCGGCCGCCGAGTTCGTGAACGCAGGGTCGAGCTGGGGGTCAGCCAGATGGCGCTGGCCGACGCCGCCGGTCTGCACTTCACCTACCTCTCGTCGGTCGAGCGCGGACAGCGCAACGTCACCCTGGTGAGTGCGCTCCGGTTGGCCGGCGCGCTCGGCATCGACGTGGGCGAGCTGGTGGCGGGGATGCGCCCGCCCGGGGGCGTGCGCCCGGTCGAACACGACGGCTGACCGGGTCGCGCCCGCCTCCCGAGGCGAGTGTCTCGAGGGTCGGAGTCGCCGTCTTGACGGGACGGCGTCGAGGTCCTTCACCGCTCGCCGTGAGAGGCCGACCTCGCTCAACGCGATTCAGATTCCGCGTCGGTCCCGGTCGTCGCCGAGTGTGACCGGGTGGGCCAGCCACAGTCCCCGAGATGGATCCCAGCGGCCAGCCGTGGCGCTGCCGCTCAGGACAGGGTCGAGGAACCGCCCCGCGGATGCGTGCCCGTGGGCGAGGTCGAGGTCGATGCCCACCTGCTCCGCGAGCTTGCGGTAGGGGGTGGCCCACTCTGCGGGAGGCAGCGGCAGGGACCCGGGAAGGGCGTGCCGGTCTCGTGCTGCGAATGTGCGGACCAGAGCCGCTCGCAGTCGCTCGGCGTCGAGGCGCGTCGACCTCTCGATGAGAACGAGGTCGACCAGGTCCTTGACGCGGCTGCTCCGACGACCGCCGCCGTAGTTGCGCGTGTACGCGTGGACCTTCTCGGCGACCTGTTGCTCGAGCGGGATGACGGGCACCGCGGCGGGGTCGAGTTCGGCGAAGTCGAGCAGGTCCGGGCCGGAGAGCAGTTCCGGTTCCCAACCGAGAGGATCGGAGAAGGCAATATCGACGATCACGTCGTCGAAGAGCCGGCCGGCCAGCTCCGCCCGGGCGCGGAAGCGGATGGCGCCACCCTCCTCGGCCTCCGTGATCTGGCCCACCTTCTCGACCGCGAAGACGAAGTAGTCGCCGAGGTCCATCTCTTGGGCGGCGAGCAGGTCAGCGGTCGCGGCCTCCTCATCGTCGCGTCGGACGAGATCCATGTCCTTTGTCGTGCGTGTCCGCTCACCGAGATGGAAATCGAGGGCGAGCGCACCCTTGAGCACCCATCGGCCCGCCGCGGCTTCGCAGAGGCGAGCGAGCAGTCGGTCGAACACAACGGCTTTCCGCAGCCGCATCAGCGAGGTACCCGTCGCTCGGGACCGGTCGCGCAGGCGTTGTTCGAGGGCTTGGCGGAAGGCCTCCGCGCTCCGGTACCTCATGGGGAGGACACTGCGTCGACTGCCCGCTCGACGAGGTGTCTCACCCGTCCGCCGCGCTCCCGCGCGGCGTCGAGAAGCCCCGACCTCGTCACGAGGCTCCGCTCGATGGCTTGGCTGACCGCCGCGACGATCTGCTCGGGCGCGGTCCCCGCCTCGGCAGTGTCGAGGATCGTCCGGGTGGGTGAGGTCACGCGGATGCCGTCGCGGACGACGACGTCGCCTGGCCCGAAATCCCGGCTCGTCGTGTGGATCACCACGCCGGGCGGCGACCTGAGGTACCGCTTCGACCGTGGAACTGTCAGGTGGACCGCGTCGGGGATCACGTCCGAAAGGTCCAGGAGGTCGAGGGCGCTCTCGTGGGAGACGACGGCGATGTCTCGCCCGACCCCCAGCCATGCGGCCGTCACGTCGTCCCGGGGGGAGGACGGGTACTGGCGGAACCGGTAGAGGCCTCGCCCCACCCGGACGAACTTCCCGGCATTCGCGTGGTGGGCGAGGAGTGCTCTGCTGAACCCGGAGCGCCGGGCCTGGAGGGCCGTGAAATACCCACCCTGCTCGACGGCCATCTCGAAGAGCCGCTCGTGATCGGGACGGTCTTCATTATCGTCATCCATAGGTCAAAGAATACTTGACGTTTCCATGACCTAAGCGGATCAGAATGCCGTATCGGGGAGGCTCCAGTCGGTGGCCCCTTGCTGCTGTGCGGCACGGGGCCGCTCACTGGCGAACAACCCGCCCGATGTGCGAGCGGTGGAGACCCACCTCGTCAGCGAGCACAGGAATCATCAAGGAGCGCGCTTTGCGGCGCTCGAGCACGAGGGTACGGACCTCGTCGCCCGGCGCGAATGCCCCCGTCGCCGAGGATCGCACCGGCCCGGCGCGGGTGAGGTTAGCCTCGACCCGAACACATGAGTGCCCCCGGCGGTGCCTGAACACCCCGGGGGCGTGGCCGACACCTAATGAGAGGTGCCAGCGATGGATGACACTACCCGCACCGTTCGCGCCCACCGATTCGAGCTGGTCGATGCCGACGACCGGCTCCGGGCCGTCATCGGTCCTGTGGGCGAGCACGAGGGGAAGACCCTCTACGGTCTCGCCCTCTACGGCGACGTGGAGGGCGAGCGGGTGCTCCTCGGGGTCATGCCCTGGGGTCCGTTGTTGAGCTTCACCGGCGAGGGCGACGTGGCGCTCGAACTGGGCGTGGCCGACGACGACGGCGAGCACATCGACCCCGGCCCCTACCTGGTGGGCCTGGATCACACGCGGGGCTGGCTTGGTCTCAGTCGCGTTAACGCGACCGGTTCGCGCTCACGCGACTGAGACGCCGACGCGAGAGACCCCCGGGCGAACCCGGGGGTCTCTGCGCTGAAACTTGGCTCGGTCTGGTGAGCCGAACCGTCTCTGGATACTCCCTTACGGGAGGAAGCGACGGACCAGAGCGCCGAGCGACATCAGGCCGAAGCCGGCGCCGGCGAACAGCTCGCCGCCGGTGCGGGGAAGCCCGCCGTCGGC
>CAZTOV010000033.1:0-1531 GCA_964615175.1 uncultured Burkholderiales bacterium | reverse complement strand
AGCCGTGCCGGAGTAACCCAGGGTGGCTGCGATCATGACTGCGAGAATGATGCCAAGTTTCCGCATCTTCGTTCCCTTCTAGTACGTGTCCCTGTTGGGTCGGTTGGTGTCTAGTTCCGGGGCGTGAGCCCCGACCGGCCCGATATACGGATCCGGCTCGGCTAGGGATTTCGACCTCAGCCGCCCAACCTCCTGCTTGGGACGTCACTGTCCGCCGATCAGAAGGGCACAAATCTGCGCAATCGCGCCTCCGCCCCTACGACGATGCGGCAGCTCGTCGAGCGTGAATATACGCCACCGAGCCCGGCAAGGCGTATTTTTCGGGCGAATCTCGGGGAAAATCTTTCGCGGAGAGGCTGGACGCAGAATGTCCGTTTCGACGAAATCGTCGGCGTGCTGCGAGGAACGCACCCTGAAGCGCTCCGGGATCCAACGTGTGCGTAGCTCGCACCAACCGCCACCACGCGGGTCGAAACCGGTTGACGCAGACGTGTTCGGCGTCGATCACTCCTATGGAGCGAACTGGCCGGAGCCCGTAGCGATCGCCCCCGGCTGCGCGGGTGGCGGCGCACAACGCCGATCTGTAGGTGGTCGGCGTGAGGGGCGGGTGGGTCGAGCTACAGACCCGAGAGGCTGGGCGCCCAGCCTTCGATCACGGCGGCGTCGGCCGTGCAGATCGAGTCGCCGCCCGGGTCCTGCTCGAACCCCATGGTGGTGACCGTGACTCCGGCTGCCACCGTGGTGCCGTTCTGGAGCAGGGTCTCGAAGCAGACGGCGTCGTCGTCCGAGACGACCGACAGGACGTCGGAGTCCGGAGAGGAGGCGTCCTGGACCGGGGCCTGGGGAATGAGGGCGTCCCAGTCGGCGGCGGAGAGGGCAAACGTGCCCGAGGCGGCGTACTCGGCCTGGGCGGCGATCATGGCGTTGCGCAGTTCGACCTCGGCGCCGGCTTCCTGGGCTCGGTCGAGCACTTCACCCGGCGATCGGGGGATCTCGGGTCCGGCGTCGTCGGCGGGTGCGGCGGCTTCGGCCGATCCGGACGACTCGGCCGCGGGATCACCCTCGGAGCCACCGCCGAGCATCCGCATGCCGAAGAAGCCTGCGACGGCAGCCACGAGCAGCACGGCGACCAGCTTGACGGGAACTCTGCCCGAGAGCGACGGCAGGCTCGGGCCCCCACCGGGCTTGGCGGAGGGCAGGAGGTCGTCGATGAGCAGCGGCTCGCCGAAGTCGATCGGCCCGTCGGCGGGTTCGGTGCTGCTCACCTCGTCGAGTTCCGGGGTGGGCGTGTCGTCGTCGGAGTCGGTCTCGTCATCGGCGTCGGACGGATCCAACGTGGCGACGGGCGACTTCGACTTGGCGAGATCGGCGAGGTCGGATGCGGCCGAGGCGAACGAGCCGGCCGGCTGGGCAGTCTTGGGAGCCGTCTCGGCGGGCGCGTCGCCGGATGGCGCCGTGGGTGCAGGTTCCGATTCGTCGGGGGCGGATGCGTCGTCATCGTCTCCGCCGAACAGGCTCGAGAAGCCCGACG
>CAZTOV010000032.1:0-21044 GCA_964615175.1 uncultured Burkholderiales bacterium | reverse complement strand
CCGTCTCGACGATCTTCTTCGTCGACTGGTCGATGATCTCGTGGTCGTAGGCCTTCAGCCGGATCCGGATCCTCTGGTTGGTCGCTGCGTCAGCCATGGTGTGCGTTTCTGAAGCTCAAGGTGGAAGTCATCTACTTGAGGATCTTGGTGACGCGGCCGGCGCCCACGGTGCGGCCACCCTCACGGATGGCGAACCGCAGACCCTCGTCCATCGCGATCGGCTTCTCCAACTCCACCGTCATCTCCGTGTTGTCACCCGGCATCACCATCTCGGTGCCCTCCGGCAACACCACATGACCCGTCACATCCGTGGTCCGGAAATAGAACTGCGGCTGATAATTCGAGAAGAACGGCGTGTGACGGCCCCCCTCCTCCTTGGTCAACACATACACCTGCGCCTCGAACTCGGTGTGCGGCGTGATCGACCCCGGCTTGGCGAGCACCTGACCCCGCGCCACATCGTCCTTCCCGATCCCCCGCAACAAGATCCCGGCGTTGTCACCCGCCTGACCCTCATCCAACTCCTTGCGGAACATCTCGATCCCGGTCACCACCGTCTTGGTCGTGTCCTCCAACCCCACGATCTCGATCTCCCCGTTGAGGTTCACCACCCCCGACTCGATCCGACCCGTCACCACCGTCCCACGACCCGTGATCGTGAACACATCCTCGATCGGCATCAAAAACGGCTTATCCACATCACGCGTCGGCTCCGGCACATACGCGTCGACCTGACTCATCAACTCCACAATCTGATCCGCCGCCGCGTCGTCGCCCTCCAACGCCTTCAACGCCGAAACCTGCACCACCGGAATGTCATCACCCGGAAACTCGTACTCCGAGAGCAACTCCCGCACCTCGAGCTCCACCAACTCGAGGATCTCCGGATCATCCACCATGTCCACCTTGTTCAACGCCACCACGATCGCCGGCACCCCCACCTGACGCGCCAACAGCACATGCTCACGCGTCTGCGGCATCGGCCCATCCGTCGCCGCCACCACCAAAATCGCGCCATCCATCTGCGCCGCACCCGTAATCATGTTCTTGATGTAATCCGCATGACCCGGACAATCCACATGCGCGTAATGCCGAGACTCGGTCTCATACTCCACATGCGCGATCGAAATCGTGATCCCCCGCTGACGCTCCTCCGGCGCCTTATCAATCTCATCGAACGCCATGAAATTCACCGACGGATTCTTCTCATGCAACACCTTCGTAATCGCCGCCGTCAGCGTCGTCTTCCCATGATCGATATGACCGATCGTGCCGATGTTCAAATGCGGCTTCGTACGCTCAAACTTGGCCTTACCCATCGTGCACGCTCCTTGCTGTCTGCTGTCTGACGCGCTTCGGCGTCGGTGTCGATCTCGGACGCGGTGGTCGAACCTCAGAAAGAGTAGTAGCGGAGGAGGGACTCGAACCCTCGACCTCGCGATTATGAGCCGCGCGCTCTCACCAACTGAGCTACTCCGCCAATTGTTTGTCCCGCCGACATCTCGTCGGCTCCTCCACGAGGCGGGGCCCCTGCCCCGCCCGTGGCCGTCCCGTGATCTTCCCGCCGACATCTCGTCGAGGGAGCGGAGCCCCGTTGCGGACTCGAACCGCAGACCCCTTCCTTACCATGGAAGTGCTCTACCGACTGAGCTAACGGGGCAGTGCGAGCGACACGTTACCAACGGGGGTCGTTCAGCCTTCTGCCGGAGGCCCGGGCTTGATCCAGCCCGAGAAGCGGACCACCGACACGAACCCCATCCGCTCGTAGACGGGACGCCCGAGGTCGCTCGAGATCAGCACCGCGGGGAGGGTCGGCTCCGCCAGGGTCGCCGCCCACGTGACCGCCTCGCCGTAGCCCTTGCCCCGGTGCTCCTCCAGCGTCGACACCCACTCCACCTGACAGACGCCGGCGGCGACGTGGGCCGCCGCCGTACACACGACCTCGCCGTCGACCCGGCCGACGAAGAACTCCATCAGCCCGAAGGCCCGCTCGTCGTACATCGTGCCGGACTTCCATCGACCGGGTGACGAGAGCGGGAAGCCACGGGCGAGGGCGTCCTCCCATTCGGGGACCTCGGCGGGTCCCGTCACCGGCTCCACCGTCAGCCCCTCGGACACGGGCGGCGCCTCGCCGCCCGGCGGCCGGTACATGAACGGCGGGTGCCCCATGGGCAGCCAGCCGCGATCGCTGAAGTCGGGGGTGGGGACGGGACTGAAGAACGCCGCCTCCCCCTCACCGAAGAACTCGTCGAGGCGGTCTCCCACCTGCTCGGCTTCGCCCGCCTCGATCGGTCGGAGCAGGTAGCCACCGTTCGACCACAGCGACGACGTCTCGAAGCGGGCGACGCACATGGTGTCGTCGCTGATCAGCTCGCCCTCCATCATCTCGGCCGTCCGCTCGAGCCGGTCGACGATGTTGAGGTTCTGGGCGCGCACGATGTGGTCGGAGGCGGGCGTGTCAGGCCCCCAGCCGTCTTCGAGCCGTTCTCGGTCGCCTTCGCTCACCCGCGCGTTCTACCACGAGGGGTACGGTCACGCCGATGGAGTTCACCGTTCGAATCGTGGAGCGACGCGACGCGGAGGCGATCCGCGTCATCTACAACCGCGAGGTCACCGACGGCGTCAACACCTTCGACATCACCCCCCGCACACTCGAGGACCAGATCGCGTGGATCGACGAGCATTCGGGCTCCCACCCGGCGGTGGTGGCGGTCGACGACGAGGGAGCGGTCCTCGGGTTCGGGTCACTGTCGGTGTTCCGGCCCCGTCCCGCGTACACCACGACCGTCGAGAACACCATCTACGTGGCGCCCGCCCACCAGGGAATGGGCGTGGGGAAGGCCATGCTCGAGGAGCTGGTGCGCTTGGCGGAGGCACACGGCTTCCACTCGATGATCGCCCGCGTCGTCGGCCACAACGAGGCCTCGATCGGCGTGCACCGGGCGTGTGGCTTCGACCTGGTCGGCACCGAGAAGGAGGTCGGGCGCAAGCTCGGCCGCTGGCTCGACGTGGTCGAGATGCAGCGCATGCTGTAACAGCAGCGTCTGTGGCGCGTGAGGGGCCGCATTTCCCCGTCACGCGCCACAGACACGCTGGGGCCGGGGAGCCCACCCGCCGTCTCACACGGCGAAGACTCCATCGGCGGCCAGCAACACCCCGACGAGGAGGGCCAAGCCGCCGGTGAGCCGGGCACCCCAGTGACGGAGCCGTCCTCCCGGCGTCGCATCGACGGAATCTCCTGACAGCAGAGCCGCCATCACCACGAGCGCCAGCGCCGGCGCGGCCGCCGCCGCGGCCATCACGATTCCCCGGTCGGCGCCCGCGCTCAGCGACACGACGAGCAAGCCGGGGCCCACGAGGAGCGGGAGGGCGACGGGAACGAGCCCGGCCCGCCACCCACCGAGCGCCGGTTCCGGCTCGGGAACCCGGGCGAGCAGGTCCCGGACACCACCGAAGAACACGAGTGTCCCGGCGCCGATCCGCAGCGTCGGGGCGCTGGCCTCCCAGGCGTCGAGGAGCGGCGTCGCGGAGGATGCGAACGCGACGACCGCCGCGGCGGCAACCGCAACGCCGACCGTCGCCACGCGCACCCGGACGGCGGGCCGCGGGCCCGGCACGCCGAACCGCACCCGGAGCGGGTTCACCGCCACCAGGAACACGACGGCCAGACCACCCCAGTCGGTCATCCTCGGGCCTCCTCTCCACGGTCGCTCCGACCATCGCTCAGAGTCTCCCGCACCAGCAACAGGGCGGAGAGCGCATGCTGCTGGTCGTCCATGCGGGTGGCGCCGCCGACGAGCCACGCGCCGCGGGCCACGTCCGGAGACGCCGTTTCGAGCGCCGCGTCACGATCCACCTGCCGGTCGACGAGGAGCCCCGCGACGCAGAGGAGACGATCATCGATCGGGTCGCGCAGCTCCGAGAGGCGCGGCTCGGTGGCGGCAACGACACGCAGCCCTGCCAGACCTTCTCCCAAGGTCCCGACGCCACCCCCACGGGCGGTGCCACCCCGCACCACCCGCAGCCATCCCCGTCCGGTCCGCTGCGATTCGATGCGCACCTGCACCCCGAAGAGCCCACCCTGCCGACGGATCCAGTCGACGCCCTCGCCGTCGAGGAGGTCGTGGAGCGCGACGCGCGCCCCGGGCGGCCCGGTGGCCAGCTCCGCGAGCGCGTATGCGACCCAGTGGTCGGAGATCGGCGGGAACCATTCCTCCACGTCGTCGCGGGTGTGCGTCACGTAGTGCGCGGTGCGGAGCGCGGCGCGGTCCCATCCTTCCTCCGGGAACGCCGCGTGGAGGCGCGTGAGCGCCCAGAACGCCTCGCCGGTGAAGAACGGTGAGAACTCGCCCGGCACGGGCGCCCGGCGCCGGGAATCCCAGCGGGCGTGCACCCGGCCGTCGTCGCCCTGCATCGCAACGAGGAACCGACCGAGGTCGGTGAGGAGGTCGTCGTGCGCTCGGTCTCCCGTGGCGTCGCGCCGAAAGGTGAGCGCGGCCACGAGGAGTGCCGTGGCGCCCGTCCGGACGTTCGACTCCCCGCCCGCGAATGCCGCCCAGTCGTCGTGTCGGACCAGCGAACGGAGGGCGACGGCGAGACCCCGATCACCCACCTCGAGGGCCTCGTCCCACCCGGCGGCCGCCGCCTGGTACAGCGACACGAGGACGCCGGCGTGCCGCACGAGGTTGTACCCCGGAGACGCCTCGCCCGAGCGGACGTCGCGCTCGTAGACGAACCGGCCGGTACCGAGTTGGTTGCGATCGAACCACGCCACGGCCTCCGAGACCCCGGCGTCGACCTCGGCGAGGGAGGGACGCCCGCATCGCTCCGGGAGGAGGAGGAACCCGCGGAGCGTGACGAGCGTGAAGGCGAGGAGGAGGAACCCGGCGAGCGCCCGGCGACCCGCTCCCCTCCGGGCCTGCGCCCCCACCGCGTGTCGACCACCGATCACGAGCGAGAGGGTATGGGAGTCACGGGAAGGTCCGCCGTAGGCTTCGGGGAATGACCGGCACGGTCACGACGCTGCGGTGGCTGCGAGCCCGGGTCGTTCCGTACGTGGTCATGGTGGCGCTCCTCACCGCGGTGCTCGTGCCGCTCGGCTGGGTGGACTCGCGGGACAGCTTCCCCTTGTCCTCCTATCCGATGTTCTCGCACACCCGCGACCGCCAGAGCCCGGTCGCGACGGTCGTCGGCATCGACGAACGGGGCCGACGGGTGATCCTCGACCCGTGGCTCATCGCCGGGAGCGACGAGGTGATCCTCGCCTCGGCCACCGTCTGGCGAGCGGTGCGTCGAGGGCAGTCGAGCAGCAACCGTCTGTGCGGGGAGGTCGCCACACGGGTCGCCACCGACCCGGGCCGGTCGGGTGCATCGCTGACGCGCCTCGAGGTCGTCGTCGAGTCCTTCGACACGATCGCCTACTTCCAGGGCGAACGGAAGCCACGCGAGCGCCGGGTCAGTGCCGACTGCACGGTCCCCTACGGCGACCGGCGATCGACGTGACGACCCACGCCCGCCCCCGACCCGTGATCCCGCGTCTCGCCGCGCGCATCGACGCGTCGTTGCTGGCACCTGCGCCTCCCGAGCGTCTCGCGGCGCTGCGCATCCTCGTCGGCGTGTTCGCGCTCGGCTACCTCGTCGTGCGCGCCCCGCACCTCGCGCGGTTCGGCGAGTTCCACGAGGCCCGGTTCGAGCCGACCGGCGTCGTCACCGTGCTCGAAGCCCCGCTCGGGGCCGCCGTCGTCACCGCCCTCGTGGTCGCAGCCGTCGTCACCGCCGTCCCCTTCGTGCTCGGGTGGCGCCACCGCCTGACCGGTCCCGCGTTCGCGCTGCTCCTCCTGTGGGTCATCACCTACCGGAACTCGTGGGGCCAGGTCTTCCACACCGAGAACCTCCTCGTGCTCCACGTGCTCGTACTCGCCTTCGCCCCGGCGGCCGACGCATGGTCGCTCGATGCGCGCCGTCGTGGGCCGGTGGAGCCCCGGCCGGCGCACGGATGGCCCGTCCTGCTCATGGCGGCCGTCACGATCGCCACCTATTTCGTCGCCGGATGGGCGAAGGTCGTGAACGGGGGCTGGGCCTGGGCGACCGGCGAGACGCTCAGACACCAGGTGGCCTTCGACAACGTCCGCAAAGCGGTGCTCGGCGACGTCCACTCCCCCATCGGAGGGTTCGCGGTGCGCTTCGGGTGGCCGTTCCCCGTGATGGCCTGGCTCAGCCTGCTCGTCGAGCTGGGGGCACCCCTCGCGCTGCTCGGTCGCCGTCTCCGCGCCATCTGGTCCGTGGCGGCATGGGGGTTCCACCTCGGCATCCTCGCCCTCATGGCGATCGTCTTCCCCTATCCCCTGATGGGCGTGGCGTTCGCCCCGCTGTTCAGGGTCGAGCGCCTCCTCCGACGCGCGGGATCGGTTGCAGGACTGGCCCGCCGACGGCGGATCTCACGCCACCGTCCAGCAGCCGACTTCGTTCGCTAACCTTTGTTCAAGGCTAAGTTCTTCGCGTAGTTTCTATAACTATTCAACTTCCTTTGCCTTGCACTAAGATCAACGCATGGAGTTTGTTGACTTCTGGCGCCAGATGCTGGCTGAGGGCATCGAGGTGCTGACCACAGCTGAACTCGCCGAGCGCCTCGGCACCACGCGTCAGGCTGTCCACGTCGCCACCCACAACGCTGAGGCGAAGGGTCTCGTCTTCAGCCCGGTGAAGGGCATCTACGTGCTCGTCCCACCCGAGTACGGATCGTGGGGCGTGAGTCCGGCAGAACGGTTCATCGATGAGGTCATGGAGCGCGCTGGCGCCGCCTACTACGTCGGTTACCTGTCGGCCGCAAGCCACCACGGCGCCGCCCACCAAGCCCCCCAAGCCTTCCAGGTGGTCACGGACGGGAGATTCAGCTCCCGAACGCTCAAGGGTCTCCGACTCCAGTTTCTCTACAGCACCCAGACCAAGGGCCGCGCCCGGGTCCGCGCCACCCGACCGGAGGGCGAGTGGTGGGTCGCGTCTCCTGAGACATGCCTCTTGGACCTGGCGGATCGCCCCGATCGCGGCGGCGGCGTCGGCAATGTCCTGACCATCGCCGGTGAACTCGAGGTAAGCGCCGAGGCTCTGGCAGCCGAAGCGTCCAAGCGACGCGGTCCTGGTGCCGCCCGGCGCGCCGGCTGGGTGCTGTCCCGGTCCCAGCCTGACCTCGACCTCTCAATCCTGACGCCGGTTGCCCGTCCCGGCGCCGGGGATCCGACGGCGTTGCGGAAGGGCGAGCGCTCAGGGAACGTCGACCAACGCTGGTGGGTCGACGTCAACGTCGAAGCCGAGCCGGACGCTTGATCCCCAGGAGGGTCCTCACCGCTTGGAGGGCGCGGCGTCCATGGCGGGACGACCGCCAAGTGGCCCAGGACCTGTACCTGGCCCGGCTGGCGGTCACCATCGCCCGGCATCCGGTCGCGGGCGAGAGCCTCATCTGGCGAGGAGGCACCTGCCTCCACCAGCTGCACCTCGAAACACCCCGGCGGTACAGCGAAGACCTCGACTACGTGCTCCGCCCGGGCCAAGCGGACTACGCCGCTCTCGACGACGCGTTCGAAGAGATCGCCGCTGACGTCGGCATCGAGAGCGGCGAACCTGAGAAGAGCAAGACTGCATATCGGCGATGGTTCGAGGTCGAGGGCGCTCATGCTGACCAGATCCTGCGGATCAAACTCGAGGTGAACACGGCGGACGCAGAGCCCCGCCTCGAACCGTTGCGGTTGACGCTCGAGGTGCCGGTCGGTCCTTGGTTCGATGGGTCAGCCGAGGTCTTGACGTTTCAAGCCTCCGAACTCCTCGGAACCAAGTTCCGCGCCCTCGCGCAGCGACGCAAGGGCCGCGACTTGTGGGACCTCACGACCGCTCGACGGCCGCTACAGATCGAGGATGAGGCCCTTGGCGAGTGTGCTGCGCACTACCTCGGCCACGAAGGGGATCTCGCCTGAGCAACTGCGGCAGCGCCTTGCCGGCCACGTCGCCGACCCGGAGTTCGTGTCGGACCTGGACCCACTCGTCGTTGGAGGGCTCGCCGACTACGACGCCGTTGCCACCGCCCTCAGCCTCATCGCCTGGACCGACCTGTGGCTCGACGACCGCCTCCCCACCGCCGCTCACCAGCGCCGTGACAGGGAGGCTCCGTCCCGCTGCCCCGTCTACACGATGATTTCCGGCAACCCTTCGCGTTGCGCGAATCCAAACGGCGAATGCTCGGATCACCCGGAAGCGGTGAGCGCCGACTGGTAGCGCCTCGCTTGACCAAACCCCCCGTTCAGGGCGTGGACAGCTCTGGTGGGCCGGGGAGGATTTGAACCTCCGAAGCTTGCGCAGCGGTTTTACAGTCCGATACCTGGGGTGTCGCTGACCAGCGGTGATCCCCCAATTGCCCTTGGTGACCTGGGATTTCGCGTTTCCGCAGTTACCCGCGGTTACCCGTCGCTGTCCGTGCTCTCACGGCCCCACGACGGCCCGGCCGATGCCGATAAGGGCGCACTGTGGATCCGGGCGCGGGCCACACAGCCGACACTTTGACCGCCGCCTGACCCTCAGGAGAAGAAGTGGTTGACACCTTGGACAAAGGCGGCACCGCCGGCGGCAACGAGCATGATCGTCGCACCGAGGAAGCCCACAGCGGCGAAGATGCGACCGCCGAACCGACGGTAGGTGTCACCCGCTTCCTCTTCAACGACCCGATCACGCCGACGACCCAGGTACACGAGTAGCGGCACCGCACCTATGGCCAGCACAGGTCCGAGGACCAACTGGAACGCGGGGATGACATCTTCACCAGACACGGTCCGAACCTCGAGCCGAGGCGGGATTCATGCCGTCTTCGACTCACTTCGATCATGCCACCACACCGCAAGACTCCAAAAAGGAATCCCAAACAGGGCAGCTGCCCCGTAGAACATCAATGATCTTCCAAGGGACCCGGACCAAAGGATCGCAACGAGTGCAAACGGAATCGACGCGAGTAGAGAAAGTTTCAGAACTCCCAACCAGGGAAATGTCCGACCTGCTGACATAGAGGCCACCTCAGGAATAGAACTGGGGCGTAGGTAGGGCACCTACCCAGTTCACGACTACGGCAGCCTTGGTCAATCCCCACCAGGAGACCCCTTCCCCCTTCATCGGTCGACCTCACCTGGCTCTTCAGTGTCCGTTGGCTTCGGCCCCTGACCACGGTACTCCGTACGCCACGTCTCGAACGCGAAGAGTGCAAAGCCCAATGGAACGACTACTGCATACGCCATAAACGGTCGAGCAAGTTCACCGGCCCAAAGCATTGCGATAACCAGGAGCGGAATCGGAAGTACGACCGTGAGCTTGACGATGTCCCACCAAGGAAAGCGATCACCATTCGGACCTTTCATCACTCATGTCGTCCCTTGAGGCGTGGGTGGAACTCCAAACGAGTTCAGTGCACTGCCGAATGCGCATCCTATGGCAAACGGCACCCAGCCCAGGCTCCTCGCGAGCAGACGCGGAGCCAGGTGCCTCGCAAAGCCTGGCGCGTATCGTCGCGCAGCGTCTCCGAACCCCAAGCACGAGACGACGTACCGCGCCGGTCCGTCGGCGAACTGGTTGGTGGTGTTGCGGAGCCAGCTGGGGACGTGGCGGCACCAGTCGTTCTCACATTCGATGCCGAAGAGCCGGGAGTTGCGCTGGAGCGGTTCGAGCTCGTAGACGGCGAGCGGGGTGAGGCGGATGACCTCCGTGTAGTAGCGCTCGATGATGTTCCCGGACCGGTCGCGAACCACTCGGGGTTCCATGGCGACGGTGCGGTAGGTGATGAACCGGGAGAGCTTGAGGCGGTAGCGGGGTGCGTGGCCGTCGTCGATGAGGTTGACGGGGTTGGAGCCGGCATACATGTACCGATTGCCGGTGAGCGGGTCGAGCTGGAGGGCGAGGTTGGCGGCGGATCCGACGTAGTGGTCGGCACCCACGAAGCGGTTGATCTCGGGGTCGTACATGCGCGGGCCGAGTGCGTAGGCGCCGGTGGTCTTGTCTTCGGGAGTCGTCTGGAAGCGGAGGCGTGAGTCCCATCCCGCATTCTGGTGGGTGAGCGCGTCGCGTGACCCGCCGAAGGCGTCGTAGCCGTACACGGCGACCAGCGCGTCACCTTCAATTCCTGAAGTGTTCCCTCCAGATGGCGAAGCCAAAGAGGCCTCCGAATAACAAAACGCCCCCGGCCCCTAGCACGACGGACATCCAGGGGTCTCCTGAGGAGACAAAGATAAGGGCAGCGGCAATTCCACCCATAACGAGGGAGAACTTGAGGAGCCCCACCCAAGGAAAACCATCGGCTTGCGCAACCCTGTCCCGCCTGGAAGGAGTCATCGGTTACTCAGATACTCCTTCGCCCCACCTAAGGCGCAACCGCCAGCGAAGGCCCACCAGCCAGCTGCTCGAGGTGCGTACTTGCCGAAGAACTTGGCTGCAGCATATGGACCCGTGAGCCCCGTGACGGCACCAATCTCGAGGCATTCCAAACCGTAGCCTGCTCCCGTCCCGAGCCACCCCATGAAGCGGTTGAAGGCGTCCCAGCAGCTTCCGCCTGGGCAGCCGCGGGTGCCCGAGGCGGCTTCGAGTTCGTAGACGGGCGTGGAGACGAGGTTGATGGTTTCGGCGTGGAAGTAGCCGACCTTGTTGCCGGAGTCGTCGTAGCGGGCATACCGCTCGACACTCACGTAGCGCCGGGTGATGAAGCGGGTCAGCGAGAGGCGGTACCCGGAGGGGGCGTGCGGGGTGCTCCACGACCCCCACCGCAGAGGGGCGTGGCCGTCGTCGATGAGGTTGACGGGATTCGAGCCGGCATACATGTACCGGTTACCGGTCAGCGGGTCGAGCTGGAGGGCGAGGTTGGCGGCGGATCCGACGTAGTGGTCGGCGCCGACGAACCGGTTGATCTCCGGGTCGTACATCCTCGGGCCGAGCGCGTAGGCGCCGGTGGTCTTGTCTTCGGGAGCCGTCTGGAACCGCAGGCGTGAGTCCCATCCCGCATTCTGATGGGTGAGCGCGTCGCGTGACCCGCCGAAGGCGTCGTAGCCGTACACGGCCACCACATCCCCCGATCCGTCGAGGAGCTGGGTGAGGTTCCCGCGGGGGTCCGTGACGTAGTAGCCGCGGCCCTTGGCGGTGTCCTGGGCGAGGGGCTCGCCGGTGGAGGCGAGCACGTAGCGGGTAGTGGCGGTGCCCGAGGCGTCGGTCTCGAGGGCGAGTAGGTCGCTGCCGCGGTCGTGGAAGAGGAGGTCGGTCGAACCGTTCTCGGTGCGTCGGACGAGGCGGTCGAGGCCGTCGTAGGCGTAGTCGAGCGTGGTGCCGTCGGGGGCGGTGACCCGTCGGGTGTGGGAGGCGGCGTCGTAGCTGGTGGTGGTGGATTGGGTGCTGCCGGCGTCGTGGAGGGTCTCTTCGGTCTGGTTGCCGAAGTGGTCGTAGGTGTAGGTGAAGTGAGGTTGGCCGAGGGGGGCGAGGGCGCGTTTGGTGAGTCGGTTGGCGTCGTACTGGTAGGTGTACTGGAGGTCGTCGAGGACGTTGCCGGCATCGTCGTAGTCGTATTTGCGGTTGGCGGCGACGGGTTCGAGGGCGTGGTCGACGAGGGTGAGGCGGTCGAGGGCGTCGTAGTCGTAGACGCCCTTGCCGGACTTGGTGGTGCCGTCGGGCTGGGTCTGGGTGATGACCTCGCTGCGGCGGTTGTCGTTGTCGTCGTAGCTGATCGCCTCCCAGGCGGAGACCTTCGCCGAGCCTTGGGTGAAGACACGGGCGTCGAGGCGCCCGGCGAGATCGAAGCTCTGGGTGAGGGTGGTGCCGTTGGGGAGGTGGCGGGTCTCCAGGTCGCCGCTGGGGTGCCACCGGCTAGTGACGGCGCTGCCGCCCCACGGGTCGGTGGTGGTTTCCCGGCCGTTGCGCAGGTACTGGTAGGTGGTGGTCTTGGAGTCGACGGTGCGGGAGGCGAGGAGGCCGTCGGGCAGGTAGCCGTAGGCCGAGGTCTTGGTGACCGGGCCGGAGGGTCCGTGGAGCGTCTCGGTCCAGGTCTCGATCTCATCCGCGCTCGTGTAGGTGATGTCGATCTCGGAAAGGTTCGGGCTGGTAGCGCCGTCGAGGTAAGTGTCGACGGCGGTGCGGTTCCCGTGGGGGTCGTAGGCGAACACGGCGCGGTGCTTCCCCGAGCTGGTGCCGGCGAAGCTCGAGATCCGCTCGGTGAGGCGCCCGGCGGCGTCGTAACGGGTTTCGGTGGTGCGCTCGATGCTGCCGTTGTAGCGGTCGTGGCGGAACCGTTGGCGGCCCTCCCCGTCGTAGGCGTATTCGATGACGTGGTTGGGGTCGGCGGGGTCGGTCTCGGAGGCGATCTCCCCCCGGCCCGTGTAGGTGTACTTCGTGGTCAGGTGTGCCCCGTTGCCGGCGGGTTGGTGCAGCCCGAGCAGGTTCCCGGCCGGGTCGTAGCTGTAGGTGGCGGTGGCGCCGGTCGCATCCGTGGTCTCGGCGAGCCGCCCGGCCTTGTCGTAGGCGAAGAGGGTGGCGTTGCCCTTCGGATTCGTGGTGCGGATCCGCTCGCCGTGCACGTTGTACGTGTGGGTCGTGGGAGCGGAGTGTCCCGAGCGAAGGTCGGTCTTGACCTGGTCGAACCGGTTGTACGTGTAGGTGACCTGGTGGCGTTGCGGGGCGCCAGCCGAGGGGAAGGTGACCCGTCGGAGGTTCCCGTCGGGGGTGTAGACGAAGTCGGTGCGGGCGCCCTCTTCGTCGACGAAGGCTCGGAGACGGTCGTTGGGGTAGCGCAGGTAGGTGGCGACCTGCGGGTCGGCGACCGGGTCGAACGAGGT
This sequence comes from uncultured Burkholderiales bacterium, assembly GCA_964615175.1. Lineage (GTDB taxonomy): Bacteria > Actinomycetota > Acidimicrobiia > IMCC26256 > JACPCJ01 > CAZTOV01. The sequence continues at coordinate 8,205 of CAZTOV010000032.1, read as the reverse complement.
GTCGCTCGTCGAGAAGGAGCGGGGCTCGAGGATCTTCTCGAGGGCGCCGTCGGTCTCGTATTTGTAGTGCCACTTGCGGTACTGGCCGTCCGAGGTGGTGAGCACCTTGGCGAGGAGGTCGGTGGCGTAGTAGCTGCGCTCGATCACGTGCGGGTCGGCGCCGGTGAGTGAGCACGACTTGGTGGCCGCCTTGGGGCGGACCGTGAGGACCTCGTTGTCGTTGGCGTCGTAACAGTGGAGCGTCTGGTGGCCGAGCGGGTCGGTCTCGGACGTGCGGTTGCCGTGCAGGTCGTAGGCGAAGCTGGTCGTGCTCCCGGTCCGGTCGGTGATCGAGGTGGGGTTCCCCAGGAAGTCGTAGTCGACGGTCACGCTCTTGCCCGTGGGGTCGGTGATCTGCTCGGGTTGACCGGAGGGGTGGTACCCGAAGCCGGAGACGGCGGGATCCCCGTAGGTGGTGGTGTTGCCGTTGGCGTCGCTGACGGACGCGAGGAGCCCGCCGGGGTGGTAGGTGAACGTGGTCGGGTTGCCGAGCGGGTCGGTGCTCCGGGTCAGGTTCCCCAAGCTGTCGTGGTCGAACGACCACACGCGTTCGTCGCTCGAGCCCACGCCAGCGGTGACCTTGGCCAGGTCGGCGACCGCAAGTGACGGGCGGTCGTAAGTGAGCCGGATGGTGGCGGGGTCGTCGCCGGAGCCGATGTGGCGGCGGACCTCGGTGATGAGGCCGACGTCGTTGTAGCCGTACTCGGTGACGTTGCCGGCCTCGTCGACCTCGCGAACGAGCCGGTGCTCCGTCCACGAGAACCGCCGGTCGTTGGGTCGGGGGTTCCCCTCGGTGTCGGCGTCTCCGGCGTCCCGGTGATGCACCAGGTTGCCGTCCTGGGAGACGGTGAACACTTGGGTGGCGCCGTCCGGTTCGGTGAGGCAGGTGGCCACGGTGCTCGTTCCGACCACCGGTTCGCAGGAGTCGCCGCCGTAGGTGAGCGACCACGCTTGCCCGTTGCGATCAGTCAGGGTGGTGAGCCGCCGCTGATCGTCGTATACGAAGCCGGTCGGATTGCCGCGAGCGTCGACGACGGTCGTGAGCGCGTCGGAACCGTACGAGTAGCTGATCGTACGCTCATCAGTAGTGCCGACTGCTTCGGTGACCGAGGTGAGCCGCTTCGTGGTCGGGTCCACCGTATAGGCGGTCTCCACGCTCTGCCCGCCCGAGGTGTAAACGACCTCGGAGAGGTAGTCGCCCGACCAGGTAAAGGAAAGGGTGCGGCCACGGGGGTCGGTGACCGTCTGGAGCTTGCCTTCGGTGTAGGAGAATCCCAGTTCGTTTCCGGCCCGGTCGGCGACCTTGGTGAGGTAGTAGTCCGTACCGATGGCCCGGAAGTCGTAGCTCACCCCATCAGGTCGGACGAGTGTGTAGATGCGGTAGCCGCGCTCGTCCACGGAGTCGACGAGCGTGAGGTCCACGCCGGGCGGAGATCGCCACTGGCCCTCGTCCTTGACGAAATGATGGTGGGTGCCGTCGGCGTCGACGAAATCGAACTGGTCGTCGTGGCCGAGCAGCTCGGCGACCTGACCCAAGTCGTTCGAGTAGAGGAGGGCCTGGACGGTCTCGATCAGGTCTGTCTCGGCTTCGCCTTCGTGGACGCCGATGCTCCACCCGCGGCCCAATGGACCGTCCTGATCGTCACGTGCCGTGTTGTAGGTGCGGGTGAGCCGCAGATTCAGTCCCTGCCCGGGGATCTCGAAGTCGCGGCCCTGCACCACCAGGTTGCCGGTCCCCACATTGACGTAGGCGTTGCTGCTGGCTCCCAGATCGAACGGCTCGTAGGCATAGAAGTCCTCGAGACCCACCGTGTCCGAGTACGGGACGTCCCGTCGGGGGCCCGCGCAACCGAGCGGGGTCGCCACCGAGACCACGTGGTCCTCGCATGGGTTGGGATGCTCGACGGTCTGCCGCAAGAAGGCGTCGGGACTGTCGTTGTCGTCGTCAATAACGAGGTTCGTCGAATACGACTGGAACGAGACGAAGACTCCATCCCGTGACACCGACGGGTAGTGGCTCGTCCTGTTACCTCGGGTTCCGTTGTCGTTTTGGGAAACCAGCACGGCCTCCCCGTCTGCCATGTTCTCGACGGCGATCTGGGAACTGCCGGTACGCCACGCAACGTGATCCCCGTCAGGTGAAATCGATGCCTGGTCACCGCTTCCCACGAGCGCTATCTCCGACGCTTGAATGTCATAGCGGAAGACGCGGTCGAACAGGCTCCCCGGATCGCCGTCCCAGGTCTCACCGGCGAGGTTCTTCGACAGCGAATGGAACGCCACATACCGCCCGTCTGACGAAATCGAGGGCTCCCAGGCATGCGAATCGGCCCACTCTCCGGAATCGGTCACCGACACCAGGGAGGTCGTCCCATTCGCACGATCACGCACGTAGACGTACGACCAGTACGTCTGCGAGGACAGCAGGTTGTCCGCATACGAGGAGAACGCGACGTAGCGACCATCGGCTGAGATCGACGGATACTCGCTGATGTGGTTTCCCTGCGTCTCCGAGGAGCTGACCGAGACCCGCTCGGTCTTCCCGGTGACCCGGTCGTGGACGAACACATCGGGCCACCCGTTCGTATCTCCGGAGACAAGGTTGTCGGCGTACGACGAGAACGCCACATAGCGGCCATCCGCCGACATCGACGGTTGGCCACTCGTTCCGTTCGCCTGTCCGCCCGATGACGTGAGCGAAACCCGCTGGGTGACCTCAGTGACCCGGTCATGAACGAAGATATCGGCCGCGCCGTTCGTATCTCCGGAGACAAGGTTGTCGGCGTAGGACGAGAACGCCACATAGCGGCCATCCGCCGACATCGAAGGCTCCCCACTATCCCGACTCCCCTGCGCTCCTCCGGAGCTGAGCGACACCCGTGTGGTGCTGCCGCTTGCCCGATCCTTCACGAACACGTCCACGACACCGTTCGTGTCGCCAGGCACGAGGTCGGACGCTTCGGACTCGAAGGAGACGAACCGGCCATCGTCGCTCATCGAGTTGCGGCCACTCGCGCCATTGGCTTGGTGTCGTTTCGTGTCCACACTCGCCCGTGTCGTGCGTGGTTCGGGTCGTCGAGGCCAGACAGCATCGACCGGGTCGTCGACCAGCGGGGCTGTCACCTCGAATGCTCGCGAGGACGAAGATGTCGGACCCGCGGTGAAGTAGGCGTCGTGTGCTCTCGCGGTCCACGTGTATCGACCTCGAGGTAAGACGAAGCTGAGTGATGACCCCGACGACTTTGAGCCCGAGGGCGCTGGCCCCGTCGAGACACTTCGGACGAAGTGTCCGTCCTCGTCGTAGATTCGCACTTCTCCTATATAGGCGTCGCCGTCAGGATCGGTCGCCTCGATCGTGAACGTGGGGATCTCGCCCTCCGCGAACACTTTGCCGTCAGGCGGAGACACCAATGTCGGGGCATTCGGCGGTTGGTTCATCGTCGGGCTGCGGACGTCGCCGCTGAGGAAAGCCCCTGAGGTGGAGCAGCCCCACGTACAGAATCCAACGAGCGGGAACCCATAGAACTCCGCCACCATGCTCAACTCGAACGACCCCGACGCGCAGCCCGAGGTGAGGGCACAGAAGGCCGCGTCCCCCGCCACCTCCATCTCCAAATGTGAACCAGTGCGCGTATACGTTCCGGTCGCCTCTCCGTCGATGCTCGGCCACGGCGAGATGCGGTCGAGGCTTACGGTGACGGTGCCCTCCCCCTCGAGGAAGGTTTCCGAAGGCGACTCGCCGCTGATGTAAACGCGGAACGGGGACTCGTAGCTGTTGATCAGCGCTTCGGAAGACGGGTCATCCACAACGAAGCTGCCCCCGACGGTCAACTCCATCACCCAGCTCGTGGGCTCAGCATTCACGTCGTAGTACCAAACCTGGCCCGTGAACCCTCCAACACTCCCCGCGCCTTCGAGTGCGCTCGTCAGCGACGCCGACAGGTCGCGCTCGAGACCGCGCTCGTGCGCCACCACCGCCAGCCCCTGAACCGCCAACAGCGCGCACAACGCCACGGCGAGAGCGCGCGTGCGCCGGCGGGCCACCAACGACGACATCACGGCGAAGCAACCAGCGATCTTCGCACGTTCGGCTTCACCTCACCCCGCCCCCTCAACGCCGGCCTCCTGCGTCACCGAATACGCATCGGGCCCCGCTCCCTCGCACCAAGAGGAGGGACTGTTGCCCAGCCTCCGGAGCCGGCAACCCTTGCCCCTACATCCCCAATACGGTTCAGGTTCCGGTCAACTCGCGTGCTTTTCGGTGATATCGGGGACACGATCGAGTGGCCTCAGAGGGTCGCACCAATGACAATTTTCAGCCCCCACTGGCCTATTCCGCCACAGCAGCAACAACACCCTCACCGACGAGAAAACCGGGGGCTTTGTCGAGAGGAAACCCAGCGCCACGGGCCTTGAGAGGTCATCGAACCTCGACGGCCTCAGCGCCTACAGACGAGTGCACTGGCCGATTCGCGAACGGTTTCGTGCTGCGGGTGAACCACCCTGAAGGGTGGTGGGAGCGGGGTGGCAGCGGTGCTCGACTACTACGTCGAGCTGCCCACCGGACCCCGGCACTGGAAGAGGCCGCGCCGGGGTCGGGTGGATTACTACGCGGATGCGGACGAGCCGCCGGGACGCTGGTGGGGTGCAGGCCGCGACGCGCTGGGGCTCGACGGTGAGCGGCACTCCGTGAAATTCTCACGGCCCCACGACGGCCCCAGGACGGCCCCGAGGCTCCCGGCACGCTGTTCTCCATGCCGTAGAGGTCCTGAAACCTACCCGCTGACCTGCGGGTTCTCGCTCTGGTGGGCCGGGGAGGATTTGAACCTCCGAAGCTTGCGCAGCGGTTTTACAGACCGCCTCCTTTGGCCACTCGGACACCGACCCAGGTGGCGCGTACGATACCAACGGGTTCCCGGGCCACCTCGACCCGGTCCCCGTTCGACATCCGTTCGCCAGCCATTCGATGGGAGCCAGTGCCATGCCCAGCTTCGACGTCGTCTCGCAGGTCGACATGCAGGAGATTCGCAATGCCGTCGACCAGGCCAACCGCGAGATCGTCAACCGATTCGACTTCAAGGACACCGGGACGATCATCGAGCTCGGTGACGATTCGATCACGCTCCGGTCGAGCACCGACCACCGGCTCGAGGCCGCCCTCGACGTGCTCGAGAGCCGGCTGGTCAAACGCAAGGTTCCTCTCAAGGCGCTGGAGAAGGGGCAGATGGAGGACGCCGCCGGGGGGACGGTCCGCCAGGAGATCGGCCTCAACCAGGGGATCGACCAGGAGCGGGCCAAGAAGATCGTGAAGTCGGTGAAGGACACCAAGCTGAAGGTGCAGGCCGCCGTGCAGGGCGATCAGGTGCGGATCAGCGGCAAGAAGAGGGACGACCTCCAGTCGGTGATGCAGCTGCTCGGCGACGCCGACTTCGGCATCCCGCTCCAGTTCACCAACCGCCGCGACTGATTCGCGATGCCGCGTCCGGTCCACGCACCGACGCGCGAGTCACCAGGGGGCGACGCGCAGCGTGCGACTGGTGGCACCGACCCGTGTGTTGATGAGGGCGACGATGCGGAGCGAGGAGCCCGGAGACGGGCACTGCTCAGAGACCGAGCGATGAGGAGAGGGCGGCGCCGACCTCGTTGAGTGGCCGGACCAGTGCCTCCCGGTTGCCGTCCCAGTCGATCTTCGAAACCGCCCGGACGACCTCCTCGGTGACCACCTGCACGCCGGTACCCGGGCCCAACGACGACACCCCGAGGATCTCGGCCGACAGGGGCCTCGAGGGCGCGGAAAATTGACCCTGGCCCGCGGCGCGGGTGCGGCGGGTGTCGGCCACGGCCCGCGGGCCCCCGGTGGTGTACACGTCGAGGACGGCGTCGACCGACGCTTCCGCCTCGGCGAGCCACTCGTCGAGGAGCGGTTTGGGATTGACCGGCTCGCCGCCGTCGGCCGCGGGATGGACCTCGAAGTGAAGGTGGGGACTCCCACCCTCGGCATTGCCCGAGTCGCCGACGTAGCCGATGATGTCGCCCTCCTGCACCCGGTAGGCGACCGGCTGGTCGTACTGGCGGAAGGTGTACCGCGCCACGGTCTCGGGATCGTCGATGCGGTCCTCATCGGGCGGGGTCGGCAACGCGCCGAGGTGGGCGAAGTAGTAGTAGGTGCCGTCCTCGAGGGTGAGGTACGTGTAGCGACCGCCGACGAGTCCCTCCCCCATCGTCATCACGCCGTCGAACGGAGCGGTGACCGGCGTGTCGAACGGGGCGAAGATGTCGGTCCCCTCGTGGAGGTGGAACTCGGGCGTCCAGCGCGGGAAATACCAGTCGTCGCCGAAGGTGGCTTCGCCGCGAACGGGAAATCTCCCCAGACCCACCAGGGCGGCCTCCTCGGAGGTGAAACCGAAGGCGAGGAGCGCGTCGAGCTTCTCCAGCACCCGGAGCGTCGAGTTGCCGCCCGAACGCGAGACCGAGTTCATCTTCTCGATCGCCCATTCCGGAACCGGGAGCCCGTCGACCTCGTGGATGTCGTCGTCCGACGGCTCGGAGGGATTCGCGGGAATGGTGACCTCGGGGTCGCGGGACTCGTCGTCCTCGCCGGGCCGGGTCGTGGTGGTGGTCGAGTCCGGCTCGGTGGTGGTGGTGACCGGGTTGGGCACCGTGCTCGACGTCGTCGACGACGACGTGGTGCTCGACGGCTCGGACTCGCCGGTCGTCGTGGTGGTGGGGAAGATGGGGAGCTGGCCCGCCGACGGACCGGCACCGACGAGCGCGCCGAGCACGCCCAGGATCGTGGCGGCGACGAATGCGCGAGTTGAGGGAGTGGTCATGAGGGATCGCGAGCCGATGGAGGAAGCCCGTACCGGAAGTATTCGACCTTAGTTTCGCGATTCCTGGGTCCGAGAAGGGGGAACCGGGCTCATCGTCCCCTCCGAGCGGTCGGCGACCGCGATCAGTGACCGCGCAGTCGCTCGATGCGATCTGCGGTCGGGGGGTGGCTGGAGAACAGCCGGGCGAAGTTGACCTTCCGCCCGCTGAGCGGGTTGACGATGTACATCGAGGCCTGCGCGGGGTTGACGTCCGCGGGGATGCGCCGGGCCGAGATCTCCATCTTCTCGAGCGCCCGCGCCAGCGGTTCACCCGTACCGATGAGACCGGCACCGGAGCGGTCGGCCTCGAATTCACGCGAACGCGAGATGGCGGACTTGAGCAGCATGGCGGCGACCGGAGCGAGGATGGCCAGGGCGAGCAGACCGATGGCGTTGTTGTTGCGGTCTCCCCCGCCGCGCCCCCCGAACATCGCGCCGAACATCGCCATGCGGGCGATGAACATGATCGCCATGGCGATCACGGCGGCGATCGATCCGATGAGGATGTCGCGGTTCTTGACGTGGGCCAGCTCGTGGGCAAGCACCCCCCGCAGCTCCTCGCGCTCGAGGATTCCGAGGATGCCCTGGGTGACACAGACCGCCGCGTGGTCGGGATTGCGCCCGGTCGCGAAGGCGTTGGGCTGGTCCATGGGCGAGATGTAGAGGCGGGGCATGGGCATGTCGGCCTGCGTCGCCAGTTCGCGCACCATGCGGTAGAGGTCGGGAGCGGTGTGCTCGTCGACCTCCTCGGCGCGCGCCGCCTTCACCGCCACCTTGTCGGAGAACCAGTACGAACCGCCCACGAACACCAGGGCGATGGCCAATCCGATGGTCGCGCCGGCGCCGCCCCAGATGCCCCCACCGATGAAGATGAAGAGCCCTCCGAGGACGGTCAGGAGGACGAAGGTCTTGAAGGTGTTGCGATTCATGATCACCTCGGTCGTCGGGTCGTCTCTACGACCCTGTTGACACCTACAACGCTACGCCGTGCCGGCGCATTCCGGGTATCGGCCGGCGCCCACAGCTCAGTCGTAGTAGCCGGAGTGGATGTACACGCAGGGCACACCAACGGCGTGGAACATGTCGACGTTGCGCCGGTCGTCCTCGAAGGCCAGTCGCAGCTCGAAGCCGTAGTCGCGCAGCTCGTGCACGGTCTCGGCCTTGAACTGTGACGACTGGGCGTAGTCACCCCACGGCCGCATGATCAGCACGTCCCAGCGGATCTCGTAGCGGTGCAACCAAGCTTCGGTGAGGTGGTGGACCCGCGCCGGTCGGGCGGTGAGCAGCACCACGTGGA
>CAZTOV010000031.1:0-21254 GCA_964615175.1 uncultured Burkholderiales bacterium | reverse complement strand
GGCATAGCGCACGTCGTCCATCCCGAGTTCGGTATCGAGGTCCATGGCGTCCCCCGTGGGTCGTGCTTCACGGCGGAGTGTACGGGCGTGCTTCGTCGACCTCGCGGATGGGCTCGCTACGCTCCCGCCGTGGACCATCATCATCTGAGGGTTGCGGCGCTGGCGGGAGGTGTGGGGGCCGCGCGCTTCCTCCGCGGGCTCCTGCGGGTCGTCCCGCCGGAGCAGGTCACCGCCATCGTCAACACGGGCGACGACGAACAGTTCCACGGCCTCCACGTATCGCCCGACCTCGACACCGTCACCTACACGCTGGCCGAGGCCCACAACGACGACACAGGATGGGGTCTCGCCGGCGAGACCTTCCGGTGCATGGACGCACTCGATCGATACGGCGTCGACACGTGGTTCCGCCTCGGTGACGCCGACCTGGCCACCCACCTCTACCGCACGCCCCGACTCGCCGAGGGCGCCACGCTCTCGGAGGTGACGGCGGAGATCGCTCGAGCGTGGGGTCTGGAAGTGCGGCTGCTCCCCATGTCCGACGCGCCGGCGCCCACCGTCGTGGTGACCGCCGAACACGGCCGGCTCCCCATGCAGGAATGGTTCGTCCGCCACCGGTCGGAGCCCGCCGTCTCGGCGGTGGACCTCAGCGCGGCCGAGTCCGCCCCGCCCGCGCCCGGTGTGATCGAGGCGATCGACCAGGCCGACGTGGTGGTGATCTGTCCGTCGAACCCGATCATCTCCATCGCCCCTGTCCTGGCGGTTCCCGGCGTCCGGCCCGCACTCACCGCGACCCGAGAGCGGGTCGTCGCCGTGTCACCCATCGTCGGAGGGCGCACCCTGAAGGGTCCCGCCGACCGTCTGATGGACGGGCTCGGCGTGGATGTCTCTGCGGCCGGCGTCGCCCACCTCTACGCCGACATCGCGGCCACCCTCGTCGTCGACGAGGCCGACCGCGACCTGGCGACCGCGATCGAGACCGAGGGCTGCCGAACCGTCGTCACCGACACGATCATGCGCGACCCGGCGACCGCCGCCGCCCTGGCGGGAACCTGTCTCGGAGCCGTTCCGGCGTGATCAGCGAGGTCAGGGTCGTCGCCGTCGAGGGCCTTCCCGAGATCACCCCGGGGGACGACCTCGCCGGCCTGGTGGTCGAGGCCGCCGTCGCGGCCGGGGTCGCCGATCACGACTGCATCGTCGTGACCCAGAAGGTGGTGTCGAAGGCCGAAGGCCGCCTCGTCGACCTGGCCGAGCCTCACGAAGAGGCGCGCCGCGATGTGATCGAGGCCGAGGCCGTGCGGATCCTCCGCCGGCGCGGCGACTTGGTCATCGCCGAAACCGAGCACGGATTCGTGTGCGCCAACGCCGGCGTCGACCTGTCGAACGTGGCTGCGGGCACCGCCGCGCTGCTGCCGGTCGACCCTGACCGGTCGGCTCGACGCATTCGCGACACGTTCCGGGGGCGTGACCTCGAGGTGGCCGTGATCGTCTCCGACACCTTCGGTCGCCCCTGGCGCGAGGGTGTGTGCGATGTGGCGATCGGTGTGGCGGGGCTCCGGCCGGTCATCGACCTACGCGGTGCCGTCGATGGGCTCGGCCGGCCTCTGGAGGTCACCGAGGTCGCCGTCGCCGACGAGATCGCGGCGGCGGCTGATCTCGTGATGGGCAAGGCCCGTCGGGTGCCGGCCGCGATCGTGCGCGGGCTCGACCCGGCGTGGTTCGGCCGAGGATCTTCGCGCGACCTGGTCAGGTCACCCGGCGACGACCTGTTCCGTTAGCCCGGGCCCCTCGTCATCTCGAGCGGAACCACTCGACGGTGCGGCGCACGCCGTCCTCCAAGCGCGTGAAGGCCTTCCAGCCCAGGTGGATCTCGGCGCGTCCCGGGTCGATCGCCGACCGCAGCACGTCACCCCGGCGGGGTGGTGCGTAAATCGCCGGCTCATCGACGTCGAGCACCGATGCCATGGTGTCGTAGAGCTGCTGCACCGACGTCTCGACACCGGTCCCGGCGTTGATCAGAAGCCCGTCGCCCCTCTCGGACGCCCGCACGAACGCGTCGACGACGTCGTCGACGAACACGAAGTCGCGAGTCTGCTCCCCGTCGCCGTAGATCGTGGGGCGCTCTCCGGCCAGCATCCGGGCGGCGAAGATCGCCACCACCCCGGCCTCACCCTCGGAGTCCTGTCGCGGCCCGTAGATGTTGGCGGGTGCGATGGCGGTGAACTCGAGGCCCTGGATCTCGCGGTAGTAGCGGAGGTAGTCGCCCACCGCCTTCTTCGCGGCCCCGTAGGGCGAGATGGGTCGTTGCGGATGGCCCTCCTTGACCGGCAGGTCCTCGGGCATCCCGTAGATCGCTCCGCCCGACGATGCGAAAACGACCTTGCGGGCGCCACCGGCGAGCGCTGCCTGCAAGACGTTGATCGAACCGATGATGTTGACCTCGGCGTCGTAGCCGGGCTGCGCCACCGAGACGGAGACGCTGGGTTGGGCGGCGAGGTGGAACACCACCTCCGGCTGTCGGCGCTTGACCAGATCGATGAGATCCGCTTCGCGGATGTCGAGCCGATGGAACGTGAACCGGCGGGAGCGATCGGCACGGGCATCGGCGAGGTTGGGGAGACTGCCTGATGAGAGGTCGTCGACGACATCGACGTCGTGCCCCTCGGCGAGGAGCCGGTCGACCAGATGGGAGCCGACGAAGCCCGCTCCGCCGGTGACGAGTGCCTTCACCGCCGCCGAGCCCGACTCACTCGGGGGTTCCGGGCGGGTCGATGCGGGCGCCGACCATGGCCGTTCCGGCCTCGACCACGGCCGCCGCGCCGACCACGCTCGCCTGACTCAACGTTGCGCCCCCGCGCACCTGGGCGCCCGATCCGATGACCGAGTCGATGACCGAGGCACCCTCTTCGATCCCGACCCCGTCGAGCAGCACCGACCGGGTCACCTCGGCGTCGTGGCCCACCCGAGAGCCGGGGCCGAGGACCGAGCGGCTGATTTGCGCTCCTGCAGCCACGGTGACGCCGTCACCCAGCAGCGCCGGACCTTCGATCACCGCGTCGTCGTCGAGGGCGACCGAGCCCTCGACCCAGATGCCGGGCTCCCGCTCCACCGCATCGGCGACCGGGGGCGTCCCGAGTCGGCCGTCGAGCAATTCGTAGTGTGCCTGCAGGTACTGCTCGGGGACGCCGATGTCGAGCCAGAAGGCGTCGGACTGCACCGCGTAGAGAGCACCACCACGCTCGAGCGTGCGCGGGAACGTTTCCCGTTCGACCGACGTCATGACACCGGTGGGGATGCGATCCAGCATCGAGGGTTCGAGGACGTAGGTGCCGGCGTTGATCCAGTTGGTGGGGGCGCGGCCCGGTGGTGGCTTCTCGACGAAGGCCACCACCCTCCCGTCGTCGTCGGTCGGAACGACACCGAAGCGGGAGGGGTCGTCGACCGGCGTCAGGGCGATGGTGGCCTCGGCCTCTGTCTCCTCGTGACGTTTGACGAGGCCCTTGAGGTCGAGATCGGTGAGCACGTCGCCGTTGCACACCACGAACCGCTCGGTGGTGCCGTCAGCGGCGAACCGGATGGCTCCGCCGGTGCCGAGCGGTGTGGGCTCGACGGCGTAGCGGAGCGTGATGCCGCCGAAGTGGTCGTCGGGAAAGCGTTCCTGGAAGGGGTCGGCCAGGTACCCCATGGCCAGGACCACCTCGTCGACTCCGTAACGGCCGAGCCAACTCAACTGGCGCTCGAGGAAGGGCTGGTTACAGATCGGGAGGAGTGGCTTGGGCGTGGTGTAGGTGAGCGGTCGGAGGCGAGTGCCCTCGCCGCCGACCAACACGACCGCCATCACGAGTCGCCGGACCTCCTACCCGTCGCCGCTGTCAGCCGGAGCGGTGGTCGTCGTATCAGTGTCGGCGTCGGCGGTGTCGGCGGTGTCGCCGTGGCCTTCGCCCTCGGCCCCTCCTTCCGCCGGCGCCTCGGCGGGTTGTTCGAAGTCGGGGTGCTTCGGCTGGGCGTAGTTCTCGGCCATCCCGGCCGTGGACGGGGCCACGGTGGGGAAGTCCTCGCCCTCGGGGACGAAGGCGAGAACCACCACGTCGCCGTTGCCGAGGACGTGGTTCGCCGGGTTGTCGTCCTGCTCCTCGCCGTTGAGCGACCACTGAAGCACGCCCGGCTCGCCGCCGCAGTCGACGTCGCCGCTCTGGTAGGTGTTGCCGTCGGAGTACTGGAGCTCGTCGATGTCGAGGCGCAAACCGGCGTTCTCGAAGAAGCGGCCCATGGTGCCGTTGTCGCCGGCGTCGGCGTTGGAGCGCGGGTGGGCGTGCATGAGTCCGTCGCCGTGCGTGTGGAGGTTGGCGGTGAACTCGCCGATGGGCGGGAGGAACGAGTCGCACACGTACACGCCCAGGGCGGTGTGCCAGTGGTTGCCCGCCGTGTTGGCCGGGCTGAAGTCGGGGCCCGTCTGCACGTTCGCCACGCGGGTTCCGGGCGTCAGCTCAGCGCCCTCGGTGGCCAGCACTTCTGAGACGATCCCCGAGACGGGCGCGCCGATCTCCTGGTCGCTGCCGCCGACCGTGACCGTGAACAGCAGCTCGTCTGCCTCGACCCGGTCGTAGGGCTGGACGTGGACCTCCGACACCGTGACGGTCTGGGCGTCGCCGAACTCGGGAATCGTGACCTCCCGCAGGATGTCGGCCGACGCCTGCTCGCCTCGGCTGAAGACGATGGCGGCCACGCCGACCACCACGATGAGAGCGATCGTCCCCCACCAACCGAAGTTGATGGAGCGGACCTTCGAACGGCTCCGTCGACGTGCCGTCGGCGGAGTGAGTTTCTTCCGAGCCATTTATCGGGCCCGCCGACGTCTCGTCGGCTCCTCCAGAGTGTGGGGCCCCTGCCCCACACCTGGCCGTCCATACTGGGAGCATCGGATGGCCTGTTCGATGTGCATGGGTCGGCAGGCTACTCGTTCGGATCCGGGTCCTTGGAACACCCCTCAGGAGTCGGGCGGCGCCGACGCGACCGGGTGAAGTGGAGAGCCATGGTCGCAACGGCACGAACCGTCAACACCACCGCCGCAGGCACCAGGAGGAGACGTCGGGCACCCCGATAGCGCTTGCTCGCGAACCGGAAGAGCGATCGGTGGTGGGCCGCCAGCATCCGGTAGGGATGACGGCGGGTGGAAATGCCCTGCACGTGCACGACCTCGCCTCCGGGCTCGTACACGACCCGCCACCCGGCACGGCGGAGTCGCCAGCAGAGGTCCACGTCCTCCACGTACATGAAATAGCCGGCGTCCCAGCCGCCGACCTCGTCGAGCGCCTGACGCCGAAGCCAGATCGCCGCGCCGGACACCCAATCGACGTCGCGGGCGCGGCTCGGGTCGAGGTCGAGCTGGCGGTAGCGGCGGGTGAAGGCGTTGTCGGGGCGCACCAGGCCGAGCAGCCCGTGTCCGGCAGCATCGAGCGCCGACGGCACCGTGCGCGCCGACGGGTAGGTGTCACCGGTGGAGTCATAGATCCTCGGCCCCACAGCGGCGACCTCGGGGTCGGCAAACCGCTCGAGTACGGCCGGGGACGAGCCCTGCCGGAGCCGCGCGTCGGGGTTGAAGACGGCCACGATGTCGGCGTCGAGCGCGTGTTCGACGCCGAGATTGGCGGCGGCGGCGTACCCGAGATTCTCCGGACTCCGGACGATCTCGACGGAGCCGCCCGACGCGTCCAGGGCGTCCAGCAACGACAGCGAGTCGTCACTCGATGCGTTGTCGACCACCACCACCGGGTCGGCGCCATCGGCGACCAGGGCAGCCACGCAGTCGGGCAGGTGCCCACCCGCGTTGTGGTTCACCACCACCGCCGCCCACGGGGACGTGTTGGGATGCGTCACGTGATCGACCGCCCCCGCTAGCGGGCGAGTTCCTCGTACACCGCCCAGGTCTTGCGGGCGGTCTCGGCCCACGTGAACGCCGATGCCCGGACCCGGCCCGCGTCCGACAGCTCCTTGGCGAGGGCGTCGTCTTCGAGGATCCGGCCGACCGCATCCGCGAGAGCGTGGTGGTCGAGCGGGTCGACGAGCAATCCCGCGTCACCGACACACTCGGGCAGCGCCGAGAGGTTCGACGCCACCACGGGCGTCCCACATGACATCGCCTCGAGGACCGGGAGGCCGAAGCCCTCGTAGAGGCTCGGGAACACGAACGCTCTCGCTCCCGCGTAGAGACCGGCCAGCTCGGATCGGGTGAGCGAGCCCTCGCTGACGACGGTGCGGCCTTCGATCCCCCGTCGCTCGATCCCCTCGGCGACCTCGGCGCCCAGCCATCCGTTGGGCCCGTGCAGCACGAGGGACAGCTCGGGGTGGTGATCGGCGACACCCGCGAAGGCGTCGAGGACGGCGTGGACGTTCTTGCGCTGCTCCTGGGTCCCGATCCACAAGATGTAAGGACCCCGGACGCCCCGCTCCTCGAGGACCGTGGCGATCTCGTGGGTCTCGCTCTCCTCGGCCACCAGGTCGACGCCGTGGGGGACGACCCGGAGGCGCGCCGGGTCGATATCGAGCAGCGCCTCGACCTCCACCGCGGTGCTCCACGAGGGACAGATGATCAGGGAAGCCTCGCGGGCGACGAGTAGCGCCCCCCGCTTGAGGGTGACGCGAGCGGCGCGCGAATAGCGCTCGGGGAAACGGAGCGGCGCCAGGTCGTGCATGGTGCTCACCAGAGCCGCCCCACCGCGCGGGGGCACGGCCGCGCCCGGCGCGTGGATGACATCGAGGTCGCCGCACACCGACTGCGGTGCCGGCCGGTTGGTCTCCCGCCACGACCGGTAGAGGGCGTCGCGCTCGAAGCCCAACGCGAAGCGCTCCATGGGGAGATCGGTGACGGCTCGCGGGACCAGCTCGTGGCTGGCGTGGAAAAGGATGAGGTCGTCGACGTGACCGATGTCGGCGAAGCCCCGGCAGAGGGCCAACGTGTAGACACCGACGCCCGTCGGAACCCGCTGGAAGAGCGGCTCGGCGTTGATGGCCGTGCGCATCAGACGCCTCCCCGCGAGGCTGCGCGTTGGGGCACCACCTCGTCGAGTGCGTCGCTCAGCGGGCGCAGGGGCGTCACACCGACCGACTCGAGCCTCACGCTGGCGAGGGCGCTGTACGCAGGCCGCGGCGCCGGTCGTCCCAGCTCCTCGGTGGTGATGGCCTCGATCGCCGCGTCGGGGGCGTCGAGCAGCTCGGCGATCTCGCGGGCCAGGTCGTACGGTGTGCGGGTTCCGGCGTTGGTCGCGTGGTAGAGACCGGTGAGGCGCCGGGTGCCGATGGCGATGAGGGTCGAACCAAGATCGCCCGCGTGCGTCGGCGATCCGGTCTGGTCGTCGACCATCCGCAGCTCCTCTCCCGCGACGATCCGGTCGACGATGGCTTCGACCAGACTACGGCCGATGCGCCCGAACACCCAGGCGGTGCGGACGACGGCATGATCGCACCCGGCGGCCGCCGCAGCCTCTTCGCCGGCGAGTTTCGAACGGCCGTAGGCCGACAACGGATTCGGCTCGTCGGTCTCGTCGTAGGGGGAGCCCTTGGTGCCCTCGAACACGTAGTCGGTGGAGACGTGGACGAGGAACGCCCCGTGGCGCTCACAGGCCGCAGCCAGTTCGCCGACGGCGGTGCCGTTCACGGTCATGGCGAGATCGAACTCGTCCTCGGCCCGGTCGACCGCGTTGTAGGCGGCGCAGTTGATCACCACGTCGGGCGCCACCGAGTCGACGAACGGCGCGATCGACGTGGGTCGTGCGAGGTCGAGTTGGTCGCGGGTGGTGGCGGTCAGCTCGTGACCGGGCACGCCATCGAGCTGGGCCACCACCTCCGTGCCGACCTGGCCGGCCGCACCGATCACGAGGAGCTTCACGTCCCGGCGCTGCTCCAGCTCGCCTCTTCGACCTGGGCTCGGGCCCTGAGCGGCTCCCACCACTGCCGGTTCTTCGCGTACCACTCGATGGTGTCGGCCAAGCCGTCTTCGAATCCCACCTGGGGCTCCCATCCGAGTTCGTCGCGGATCTTCGTCGAGTCGAGGAGATAACGGCGGTCGTGGCCGGGGCGGTCGGGGACGATCTCCTTCAGGGAGTCGGGCTTGTCGAGAACCCCGAGGATGGCATCGGCGATCTCCTCGATGCTCTTCTCGACCCCGGTACCGACGTTGTAGGTCTCGCCGAGGCGGCCTTCCATGAGCACCGCCTCGATCCCCCGGCAGTGGTCGAGCACGTGGATCCACTCGCGGCGGTTCTGCGTCGACGCGTACATCGGCAGCGGTTGGTCGTCGAGGGCGTTGGTGGTGAACAGGGGGATCACCTTCTCGGGAAACTGGAACGGCCCGTAGTTGTTTCCCCCGTTGGTGATCGTCACCGGCAGGCCGAAGGTCTCGTGATACGCCCGCACGGCGTGGTCGCCCCCCGCCTTCGAGGCGTTGTAGGGCGTGCGCGGTGCGTAGGGCGAATCCTCGCGGAACACATCGTCGGTCTCGAGGTCGAGGTCCCCGTAGACCTCACAGGTCGAGATGTGGTGGAATCGCTCCACTCCCACCCGACGCGCCCCTTCCAACGCCGTCTGCGTCCCCAACACGTTGGTGCGGAAGAACCGTCCCGGATCCATCACCGCCAGGCTGTTGTGTGACTCGGCCGCGAAGTTCACCACCACGTCGATGCGGTGCTCGCGCAACACCGTCTCCACCGCGTCGAGGTCGCCGATGTCACCCTGGACGAACGGCACACGGTCGTCGACGTCGGCCAGGTTCGCCCGGTTCCCGGCGTAGGTCAGGAGATCGAACGCCACCACGGCATCGTCGGGATGTGCCTCGAGCCAGTAATGCACGAAGTTCGACCCGATGAACCCGGCCGCGCCCGTCACCAACAAGTTCATGCGGTCGAGCGTACGCGGGTCAACAGTCCGGAGACTCCTCCGAGCCGGTTCCCTCCGACTCGCCGTCTTCCTGGGCGTCCTGACCGTGGACGGCCGCGATCGGGAGCAGGTCACCCAGGGCCTCCTCCCCGCCGTCGGGATCGACCACGCCGTCGAAATCGGACCCGAGCACGAGCAGGACGTCGACGTCGCCGATCGTCTCGTCTTCCACGAGTTCGCCCACTCCACCCAGGTACGAGCGGACCAACTCGGCCTTCTCCTCGGCGCCGAGCTTGTAGCGGATCTCGGTGGTGTCTGTGGGTTCGGAGTCACCGACACCGCCGGGGAGGAATCCGTGGTCGAGGAGGTCGGACGAGGTGCGGGTGGCCAGGCCACTGGTACCGACGCCGTTGAGGACCCGGATGGTCGTCTGCGACGGGACGGCGGCGAGGTCGAGGGGGCTGTCGCCCCGGAGGCGCTCGTACACCGACTCGGCCTCTCCCGTGGCGAGGACCACCGACGCGGACCCGCGACGGCCGACCACGGCCGGGATGGTGAGCATCTCGACGTCCTCGGGGTCGCCCGAGCGGAACACCCCGACGAGCTTGAGCACGTCGCTGACACTCAGGCCGGTGTCGACGGTGATGTTCTCGAGACCCGCGTCGATGAGGTTGTCGCCGCGGATCGGATTGCGGGCGCCGCTCTCGATCGCCTGGCTGATGAGACGACGGAGGAAGTCCTGTTGCCGCTGGATCCGCCCGAAGTCACCGGTGGGGTCGCTGCGCCAGGTGCCCGACTCGTACGACTGGAAGTTGCGGGACCGCACCCACCCCAACGCCTGCTCCCCGTCGAGAACCGTGCAGCCGGCCTCCTCGATGTTCAGGCCGCTCTTGGGGTCGCGGGAGGGGGCGGGGACGTACATCGTCACGCCGCCCATCGAGTTGACGATGTTGCGGAAGCCCGAGAAGTCGACCTCGACGTAGTGGTGGATGGGGATGTCGAAGTTGTGGCGCATCGTGTCGACGACGCCCTGAGGACCGTCCTGGAACGCCGAGTTGATGCGGTTACTGCCCCGCCCGGGAATCTCGACCCAGAGGTCACGGGGGAACGAGACGAGGAGGGCCTTGCGGGTGTCGGGATCGACCCGCACGACGATGATGGTGTCGGCGCGCCGACCGCCCACGGTGCCGAAGGCCGCCTCGTCCTCGTCGGAGTCGACGAACTCGCGGGAGTCGGAGCCCAGCACCAGGAAGTTCGCCGTCGGCCCGCCGTCGAGCTCGAGATCGACGTCGTTGGCGTTGGCCCACTTGGCGTTGAGGTACGCCCACCCGCTCCCGACCGCGCCGAGCGCGGTCACGCTCGCGAGGACGAGCGCGATGAGGAACCGGTGGAACCAGGTGGCGAGAGGTGAAGCGGCCACGAGCAGCACAGTCTACGGAGCGCGCGGGCGCGATCCCGTGTCGGGTGGCGACCTCCGCGGAACTACTGCTCGACGGGCAGCCCGAGCGCGCGAGCGATGACGAGACGTTGGATCTCCGAGGTCCCTTCACCGATCTCGAGGATCTTCGCATCCCGGTAGAAACGGGACACCGCGTACTCGTCCATGAACCCGTAGCCGCCGTGGATCTGTACCGCTTCACGAGTGGCCGTGACAGCCGTCTCGCTCGCGTAGAGCTTGGCCATGGCGGCGGCCTGACGGATCGGCTCTCCCCGGTCGTGGAGCCACGCCGCCTTGTACGTGAGGTTGCGGGCGTTCTCGACGCCGACGGCCATATCGGCACACTTGAACGCCACGCCCTGGTAACTGCCGATGGGCGAGCCGAACGCCTCGCGCTCGGCGGCGTACCCGAGGGAGGCGTCGAGACAGGCCTGAGCCGTCCCGACACCGAGCGCGGCGAGGGCGACCCGTCCTTCGTCGAGGATCTCGAGGAAGAGCCGAAAGCCGCTCCCCCGCTCGCCGAGGAGGTTCTCGGCGGGGACGCGGCAGTCGGTGAACGCGAGCTCGTGGGTGTCGCTGGCGTGCCAGCCCATCTTCCGGTAGGCGGGCTGCACTTCGAACCCGGGGGTGCCCGACGGCACCACGATGGCGCTGATCTCGCCCGGCCCGGTGACCGCGGTGATGGTGACACACGAGGTCATGTCGGTGCCGGAGTTGGTGATGAAGGTCTTCTGGCCGTTGATCACCCACTCGTCGGCCGCGTCGTCGAGCTCGGCCCGGGTGCGGGTGGCGCCGGCGTCGGAACCCGCCTGCGCCTCGGTGAGCCCGAACGCTCCGAGGGTCTGCCCCTCGATCATGGGGATGAGCCAGCGCTGCTTCTGCTCCTCGGTCCCGGCCTTGAAGAACGGCATGGCACCCAAGCTGACCCCGGCCTCGAGGGTGATGGCCATCGACGCGTCGATCCGGGCCAGCTCCTCGAGGGCGATGACGTAGGTGAGGAAGTCGGCGCCGCCGCCGCCGTACTCCTCGGGGAACACGAGTCCGAAGAGCCCCATCTCGCCCATCTTGCGAACGGCCTCGACGGGGAAGCGTTCCTCGTGGTCCCATTCCTCGGCATAGGGAGCGATCTCGCGCTCGGCGAAGTCGCGCACGACCTTGCGGAACGCCTCCTGTTCGGGCGAGAGCGTGAAATCCATGGGTCGGATCGTAGGAGAAAGTGTTCCGATCCCTTGCCAGGAGGACGCGTAACCTGCGGACGATGGTCGATCCCGTGGCGCTGCTCGCCGCGCTCCCCCGTGACACCGGAGCCGTCGCCGTGCGCGACGGAGACCGGACGATCGTGGCGGCGGCACCCGACGAGGTCGTCCGTGCCTCGGGGGCCGACGCGCTCGAACGCCTCGATCGGCTGGGGCCGGGCTGGTGGGCCGGCTGGCTGGCCTACGACCTCGGACGGGCGGTCGAGCGGGTCGTGCCGCGCGGACGTGACGATCTCGGCATCCCCGACGTCGTGCTGGCCCGCTTCGCAGCGCGAGCGGTGATCGACCCCGCCGAGCAATCCGTCACGGTGGTCGGGGAGGGCCCCGGCCGTCACCTCCTCGAAGAGGCCGTAGCCGCGGTCCGTCGAGACGAGGTCGACGGTCCCGGACCGCCCGACCTGACCACGTGGACATCGGGGATCGAACGCCGCGACTACGAGGCCGCCGTGCGGGCGGTCGTCGAACTGATCGGTGCCGGTGACTGCTACCAGGTCAACCTCACGCGGCGGCTCACCTGTGAACGTGCCGCAGACCCACTCGCGCTGTTCGCCAGCCTGGCGGCCCGCCACCCGGCCCCCCACGGAGCCTTCGTCCGCCTCGACGACGTGGGGATCGTGTCGGCGTCACCCGAGCGGTTCCTCCGGCGCGAGGGGGCCCGGGTCGAGACCCGGCCCATCAAGGGCACCGACCGCAACGCCGATCGCCTCGTCGCCAGCGCCAAGGACCGGGCCGAGAACGTGATGATCGTCGACCTCGCCCGCAATGACCTGGGCCGGGTGTGCGAATTCGGGTCGATCGAGGTTCCGGCGCTGTGTGAACTCGAAGCCCATCCCGGGCTGTTCCACCTCGTGAGCACCGTCCGCGGCCGCCTCAGGGGCGACGTGGGTACGGGCGAACTGATCCGGGCCACCTTCGCGCCCGCGTCGGTCACGGGAGCCCCCAAGCCGCGGGTGATGCAGGTGATCGAGGACCTCGAGCCGGTGCGCCGCGGCGTCTACTGCGGCGCCATCGGGTGGATCGACACCGAGCGCGAGGCCCTCGACCTGAACGTCGCCATCCGCACCTTCACCATCGCCGGCGGCCACACGATGCTCGGAGTGGGCGGCGGGGTCGTCGCCGACTCCGACCCGCGTCGCGAGTGGGACGAGACCGAGCTGAAGGCCGAACGGCTGCTGGCGGCGGCCGGGGCCGGCCAACTCGTCGGGGCGCGCTGATGGGCTCGATCGTCTGGCTCAACGGCACGTTGGTCGACGAAGCCGAGGCCCGGATCTCGCCGTTCGACCACGGGCTCCTCGTGGGCGATGGTGTGTTCGAGACACTGACGACCTTCAACGGCGTGCCGTTCGCGTGGACCCGCCACTACCAGCGGCTGGTGCGGTCGGCCGAGGGTCTGGGGTTCGCGGTCCCGCCGAACGAAGAACTGCTGGCGGCGACCCGATCGACCATCGAGGCGAACTCGCTCGACGAGGCCCGCGTGCGGGTCACGATCACGAGTGGTCCGGGTCCGCTCGGCTCGGACCGCGGCGACAGCGGGGTCACCGCGCTCGTCTCAGTGAGCGAGGTCACGGCGTGGTCGCCCACCACCGATGTCGTGGTGGTGCCGTGGCCCCGCAACGAACAGGGCGCCACCGCGGGGCTCAAGACCACGTCCTACGCCGAGAACGCCCGCGCCCTCGCGTACGCCCAGGAGCGGGGTGGCGGGGAGGCGATCTTCCTCAACACCCGCGGCGAGCTGTGCGAGGGCACCGGGACGAACGTCTACGTGGTGCGTAACGGGCGCATCGAGACGCCGCCCCTCTCTTCGGGCTGCCTCGACGGCGTCACCCGGCAGCTCCTCCTCGAGCTGTGCGCCGGGGAAGGACTCGCCGCCGAGGAGACCGATCTCCCCGCGTCCGCCCTCGCCGAGGCCGACGAGGTATTCATCTCGTCGTCGACCCGGGGCGCCCAACCGGTGGCCCACGTCGACGGCGAGGCGGTGCCGTCAGCACCCGGACCGGTCACCGAGAAGCTCATGACCGCCTACGAAGACCTCGTCGCCCGCAACCAGGACCCCTAACAAGCGAACTTTGGGGGCGGGTACCCCCTATAGGGGGTCGGGAAAGCAATGTTCGCCCCGCGATGTCACCCGTCGGTCGGGCGGAGGTGTACGACGTCGCCGACGGCCACGGCGGTGACGCCGTCGCGGGTCTCGACGTCGAGGCGACCGGCATCGTCGACTCCGGTCGCGGTGCCCTCGAGCGATTCGCTGCCGGCCAGCTCGACACGGACTTCCCGACCGATCGTCGAGCACCGCTCGCGGTATTCGCCCAGGACGGCCTCGTCGCCGCCGGGACGGAGCAGCGTCGCGTACCGGTCGTCGAGACGTTCGACGAACGCCCCGAGGAGCGCGGCCCGATCGACCGGGCGCCCTGCCACCTGGTTGCAGGCGACGGCGGTTCCAGCGAGCTCGGGTGGGAACTCGTCCCAGTTGACGTTGACCCCGATGCCCACGACGAGGGCGTCGAGCCGGCCGTCACGCAACTCGGCCTCCGACAGCATGCCGGCGAGCTTGCGGTCACCGACCACCAGATCGTTGGGCCACTTGAGGCTCGGGGTGAAGCCCGCGGTGAGCCACACGGCTTCGACCATCGCCACGCCGGCCGCCATCGTCGCGAGATGACTGCGGGCGGGTTCGAGGTCGGGGCGGAGGAGCACGCTCACCAGGAGTGACGCCCGTGGCGGCGCCTCCCAGATCCGTCCCAGCCGGCCCCGCCCCGCGGTCTGGTGATCGGCCACCGCCACGACACCTTCGGCGGCTCCCTGGCGGGCCTCGTCGAGCAGGTAGCGGTTGGTCGAGTCGACCTCCTCGAGGTGGCGCAGCTCGCCGAAACGGGTGTCGGCGATGCGTTCCTCCAGAGCGGCCCAGGATTCGGGTGGGTCCGGCACGCCCCGTAGGATACGGGCGCCCATGTTCGAAAAAATCCTGGTAGCAAACCGCGGAGAGATCGCCGTGCGCGTCATGCGCACCTGCCGTGAGCTGGGTATCGCCACGGTGGCCGTCTACTCCGACCTCGACCGCGACGCCATGCATGTGCGCTATGCCGACGAGGCCTACGCCCTCGGCGGGGAGTCGGCGGCCGACAGCTACCTCAACACCGACGCCATCCTCGACGTGATCAAGCGCTCGGGTGCGCAGGCGGTGCACCCCGGCTACGGATTCTTCGCCGAGAACGCCGACTTCGCCGAGGCGATCATCGCCAAGGAGGGTGTGCGCTGGATCGGCCCGCCGCCCGAGGCGATCCGGATCATGGGCGACAAGATCTCGTCGCGGAAGGCAGTCGCCGACGCCAATGTGCCCATGGTCCCCGGCACCAGCGACGCGCTGAGCGGCCCCGACGACGTGGTGGCCTTCGGCGACGAGCACGGCTGGCCGGTGGCCATCAAGGCCGCCTACGGCGGCGGCGGCAAGGGCATGAAGGTGGTGCGCTCGGCCGACGACGCCGAACGTACGCTCGAGTCGGCCCAGCGCGAAGCGCAGGCCTACTTCGGGCGCGACGAGGCCTACCTCGAGCGCTACCTCGAGCGGCCCCGCCACATCGAGATCCAGGTGTTCTCCGACACCCACGGCAACCACGTGTGGATCGGTGAGCGCGACTGCTCGACCCAGCGCCGGCACCAGAAGCTCATCGAGGAGTCGCCGGCCCCCGGACTCGAGGACGGCGTACGCAAGGCCATGGGCGAGGCCGCCGTCGCCGCCGCCGAGGCATGTGGCTACGTGGGCGCCGGCACCGTCGAAATGCTCTACGAAGACGGCGACTTCTTCTTCCTCGAGATGAACACCCGGCTCCAGGTGGAGCACTGCGTCACCGAGATGGTGACCGGCCTCGACCTCGTCGCCGAACAGATCCGGGTGGCGGCGGGCGAACCGCTGTCGTTCTCGCAGGACGAGATCGAGTTCCGCGGTCATTCCATCGAGTGCCGTCTCAACGCGGAGGACCCCCAGAAGAAGTTCCTCCCCGCGCCGGGGGCCATCACCCGCTTCGACCGCCCCGACGGGCCCGGGGTCCGTGTCGACGCCGGTTACGAGGCCGGCGACGCCATCAGCCAGTTCTACGACAACCTCATCGGGAAGCTCGTCGTGTGGGCGCCGACGCGTGAGCAGGCCATCGCCCGCGCCGAGCGGGCGCTGCGCGAGACCCGCATCGAGGGCGTGAAGACCACCATCCCCGCCCACCTGGCGGTGCTCGGCCACCCCGACTTCATCGCCGGGAACCACTCGACGAAGTGGCTCGAGGACGAGGTCGATCCGGC
Source organism: uncultured Burkholderiales bacterium (assembly GCA_964615175.1). Classification (GTDB taxonomy): domain Bacteria; phylum Actinomycetota; class Acidimicrobiia; order IMCC26256; family JACPCJ01; genus CAZTOV01. Next base: position 5,399 of record CAZTOV010000031.1, on the reverse strand, counting down.
CCTCTTCGAGGCGGCTTCCGACGGCGTCGTGGTGGAACCCGCACCCCAGCCCGCCGCCGACGGGCCTGCGTCGAACGACGAGGACCGCACCGAGCACACCGTGCCGGTCGAGGTCGACGGGAAGCGGTTCACCGTGAAGTTGTGGCTTCCCGACGCCCCCGCCGGAGGTGGAGGGGGGCAGGCGACCGGCGGTCGGGCCCGACCCAAGTCCACCGGCGCGGCCGGGGCTGGTGGCGGCAGCGGTCCCGCGGGTGCCGGAACCATCTCCGCTCCGATGCAGGGCACGATCGTGAAGGTGCTCGTCGAGGAGGGCCAGGAGATCACCACCGGCGAGGCGGTCGTGGTGCTCGAGGCGATGAAGATGGAGAACCACGTCAACGCCGAGGGCGCCGGCACGGTCAAGGAGATCAAGGTCTCCGCGGGCGACACCGTCGCCGGCGGCGACGTCCTCGTCGTGCTGGAGTAGCGCTCCGGCTCCTGACCGGCGTCACTACTTGCGGCCCACCCAGTGGAAGAGTCGGCTCAACTGCCGGTAGGGGTCGCGACGACTGGCTTCGAGTTCAGCGGCGAAGACCATGTCCCCGTGGTCTCGCGGTCGCTCCGAACGGGCCCATCCCTCGGTGAAGAGGCGGACGCCGTACCAGGCCAGGGTCTCGATCCCGTGCTCGGCGAACGCGGCGGCGAGTGATTCCACCGTGTCGGCGCGTGTCTCGATCCCGAGAGCATTGACCTGACGATCGGCGTCGAACGCCTCGAGAGTGGCGTGCCAGTCGCGCTCCAGTGCGGGGCGGATCGCCAGAGCGCGTGCGTTCTTGGCGACCACCGAGACGATCCCTCCGGGTGTGGCCAGCCTCGCCAGCACCTCGAGGAGCGGAGCAGGGTCGTCGAGGTACATGACGACGGCGTGGCACAGGACGACGTCGAACGCGGCCTCGGCACCGAGGAGCTCAGGCGCCGCCTCCCCGCGGCCCTCGACGAGCTGCACCCTGGAGGCGACGTCGCGTGGTTCATCGTTCAGACGTTGGCCGGCCTCGCCGAGCATGGCGGACGACGGGTCGACGATCGTCACCTCGTATCCCTCGCGGGCGAGGGGGATCGCTTGGTGTCCCGCGCCGCCGCCCACGTCGATGACCGACGCCGGTGGAGCGGCCGCGTGGGCACGGAGGTGCTCGTGCAGCACGCGAGTCCGGACCTGGCCGTAGAGCGAGTCGTAGTGATCGACGAAGCGCCCCGCGAGCCGCGCCCAGGGATCAGCAGTCACGAGCCGACTCTGACACGCACCCCAACGGGCCGCACGGATCGACGCCGACGCGTGGATCGACCAAGGAGGGGCTCCGCTCGAGATCAGGCAAGCACGTTGGCCATGGATGCGGTTCAGACGACAGCGAGGCAGCCGAGCCCTCCGCGCGAAGCCGAACGCGCCGGACCCGCGCCCTGAACGTGCCGGGAGCTGCGTTTCAGCAACCGAAACCGGGACTGCCAAGATGCGGCCATGTTCGACGATCTCCTCGAAGGCAACGCCGCGTACGCGGCCGAGTTCCCACACGCCGACCTCCCGCGCGAGCCGGCCAAGCACCTGGCCGTGGTCACCTGCATGGACGCGCGTCTCGACGTGTTCGCCATGCTCGGGCTCGACGAGGGCGACGTCCACGTCATCCGCAACGCCGGCGCCCGGGTCACCGACGACGTGCTCCGCTCCCTGATTGCCAGCACCGAAGCCCTGGGCGTGACCCGGGTGGTGGTGATCGAGCACACCGACTGCGGGATGGCGGCTGCCACCGACGACGAGCTGAAGGAGCTGGTGAAAGAACGCCGGGGGATCGACGAGGTGCCGATCGAGTTCCACACCATCGACGACGCCGAGCAGGCGGTGCACGACGACGTGGCGCTGCTCCGGAACAGCCCCTACCTCTCCGACGACCTCGACATCGGGGGCTTTGTCTATGACGTGCAGACGGGGAAGCTCACCCCGGTCGACTGATCCGCCGGCCTCGTCGGCTAGTCGGCCGCCTCGGTCAACGACTCGGCCAGCGCCGGGTGCACCAACAGCGAGTCGGCGATGTCGGTGACGGTGAGGTTGTTGGTCACCGCCACCGCGATCACCGAGATCAGCTCGGCGGCGTGGCGTCCCACGATCGACCCGCCGAGCACCTCGCCCGTGGCGGGGTCGGAGATGATCTTCACGAACCCGCGGGGATCACCCTCGATGAGCGCCTTGGCGTTCGACGAGAACGGAACCTTGGTCACCCGCACCTTGCGCCCCTCGGCGAACGCGTCGACCTCGGCCAACCCCACATCGGCGACCTCGGGGTCGGTGAAGATCGCCGCCGCGGCCTTGTCGTAGTCGAGGTGGCGGTGCTCGCGGGTGTGCAGGCCCATCACGTGCTCGGCGATCTTGCGACCCTGCATGGCCGCCACCGATGACAGCGGCAGCTTCCCCGACAGGTCGCCCGCCGCGTACACGTGCGGGATGTTGGTCTGGTTGTGGTGGTTGACCGGGACGTAGCCGGCGTCGGCCTCGATCCCACCGGCGTCGAGGTCGAGACCGTCGCTGTTGGGGATGGAACCGACGGCCAGGACGGCGTGGGACCCCACTGCCACCCGCCCGTCGTTGCACTCGACCCTCACCTCGGCACCGGTGCGCGTGATGTTCGCCGCCCGGGCGCCCTTGAACAGCTGCACGCCCCGACGGAGGAACTCCTCCTCGAGCACCGACGCAGCCTCCGGATCCTTGCCCGGGAGGACCTGCTGCCGGGACACGATGAGCGTCACGTCGGAGCCGAGCGCCGAGAACATGTGGGTGAACTCGACGCCGGTGACGCCCGACCCGATCACCACCAGGTGCTCGGGGATGTCGGCCGGCGGGTACGCATCTCGGGTCGTGAGCACCCGCTCGCCGTCGACCTCGCACCAGTCGGGGATCCGCGGGCGCGACCCGGTCGAGAGGAGGATGGCGTCGGCGCGCAGCTCCTCGAGGCCGGTGTCGGTGTCGACCACGACCTCGTGGGGGCCCTTGAGCCGACCGCTTCCGCGGATGATGCGGACGCCCTGGCTCTCGAGAAGCGACGTGACACTGGTCCGCAGACGGTCCTCGATCGAGGCGATGCGCTCGCGGAGGGCCTCGATATCGAGCTCACCCTTGGCGGCGAGCCCCATGACCCGGGCCCGATCCAGTTCGCGCAGCTCCCCGCCCGTGGCGATCATCGCCTTCGACGGGATGCAATCGAGGAGGTGCGCCGCCCCACCGACCAGGTCACGCTCGATCAGCGTGACCTTGGCCCCGAGGCTGGCGGCGACGGTGGCCGCGGTGTTGCCGGCCGGCCCGCCCCCCACGATCACGAAGTGCACACTCACACCACGGAGAATAGGCAACGGCTCTCCCACAAGAGGTCCGAGCACGAGTCGACCGGGGGCGAAGCGCAGAATGCGACGATCGCAGCTGGTCATGTGTTGGGAAGGGCGACGGTTCGGAGCGCAGCGGAGAGAGGAGCCCGGAGACAGGGCTAGCCTCCGAACCCATGCCGGAGCTGCGTCGCAACCCGTTGACGGGAGGGTGGGTCGTCGTCGCGCCCGAACGCGCCGCTCGCCCCGACACCTTCCGAGCCACGGAAACGCCGACGCCGGCTGAGTCCGACCCCGCATGTCCCTTCTGTCCAGGAAACGAGGACCAGACGCCGCCCGAGGTCGCCCGCACCGGTGAGGGCGACCCCGAGAAGCCGGGCTGGCGCGTGCGGGTCGTCCCCAACCTGTATCCCATCGTGGCGGGCGAACCGTCACGGGTCGCAGCCACCGGCTCTCGCTTCCACGACGCCGCCCGCGCGGGTGGCGCCCACGAGGTGGCGATCCTCTCCCCCGATCACGGCCGGTCGCTGGCCGACCTGACCGGTGTCGAGGTCGAGGACTTCTTCGAGGTGGTCGCCGACCGGGTCCGCCACCACACTCGAGCGGGCCATGGCTACGTCCAGGTGCTCGTCAACCACGGGCGAGCGGCGGGTGCCTCCATCGAGCACCCGCACGCGCAGCTCGTCGCCATCGGCCTTTCTCCGCCGGCCATCGCGATCGAGGCGGAGAACATCGACCGCGCCAGAGAGTGCCCGGTGTGTCGGGCCGTGACCGAAGACGCCGATCGGGCCGCGCCCCTGCTGGTCGCCGACAGCCCCGCTCACGTGTGGTGCCCGTGGTGGGCCGGCGTCCCGTTCGAGATCATGATCGCGAGCGCCGACCACGTGCCCCGGTTCGAGCACGCCAACGACCTCGGCAACGTCGCCCGCTGCGTCTCCCACGCCCTGGGCCTGTTGCGAGAGGCGCTCGGCGACGTCCCCTACAACCTGGTGGTGCACACCGACCCGGGGGTCGACGGCGCCGACTTCCACTGGCACGTCCACATCTGGCCCCGCCTGACGATCCAGGCCGGTTTCGAACAGGGCACCGGCATCCTCGTGAACCAGGTTCCCCCCGAACGTGCCGCCGCGTCGCTCCGGGCGGCGGGTAAGGCGCTGTGACCCGCATCCGCGTCGATGTGGTCATCGACGCCCCGCCCGACGAGGTCTGGTCCACGCTCGAGGACGTCGAAGCCCACGTGGAGTGGATGGCCGACGCCGAGGCCATCCGCTTCCGAGGCGACCAGACTTCGGGCGTCGGCACCGAAATCGAGTGCGACACGCGGATCGGGCCCTTCACCACCACCGACGTGATGCGCTTCACCGAATGGGAACCCGGACGGCGGATGGGCGTGGCCCACAGCGGGGCGGTGTCGGGCGAAGGTCGCTTCGAGCTTCACGATCTCGGCGACGGCTGCACCCGGTTCGTGTGGGACGAGGAACTGTCGTTCCCCGGCCGTCTCGGAGGACCGGTGGCCGAGGCGCTGGCTCGGCCGGTGATCCGGCGAGTCTGGCGGAGGAACCTCCGTCGCCTGAAGCGGATCGTCGAGTCGGGCTGGGGGTGAGTCAGCGGCCGGCGAAGTCGGCGTTGCCGGGACCGTGCTCGAGGAAGCTCTCGATGCCGGTGGCGGCGTCCTCGGTCTCGAAGACCTCGGCGAACAGGTCGGTCTCGATCTCGAGGCCTTCGCCGATCGTACGGCCGACACCCCCGTCGACGGCCCGTTTGGCGAGACCCATCGCCACCACCGCACCCGATGCCAGTTCGGACGCCCATTCGAGAGCGGCCTCGAGTGCGTCGGGAACGACTCGATCGATCAAACCGATCTCGAGTGCTTCGGCAGCACCGAGTTGGCGGCCCGACCAGATGATCTCCTTCGCTCGCGCCGGACCGACGAGCCGCGGGAGCCGCTGGGTCCCCCCGCCGCCCGGAATGATGCCGAGGAGGATCTCGGGCTGGCCCAGCCTGGCTCCGTCGACCGCGACCCTGAGGTCGCACGCCATCGCCACCTCCAGGCCGCC
>CAZTOV010000030.1:0-21497 GCA_964615175.1 uncultured Burkholderiales bacterium | reverse complement strand
CTTGCGGTCGGGTCGCGCAACGGAGGCGCGACGGTCGAACGTTCGGGGAGCGATGTGCCCGGCTCCCGAGGCTGAAGAGAAGGTATCGCGGCCCTGTGACGGGAACGGCTGGTGGCTAGTGTCCCGAGTCAGAAATCCGCCGCGATTTCATCGGCCAGCTCCGCCCCTGGCTGCGTCCTCGTCCTCGAAGGTGGGCTGTGGCACCTCCTTCGTCCTGCGTCCTTGCCAGGAACGAACCTGTCTCGCTGAAATCATCACCGGATTTCTGACTCGGGACACTAGTCGTTGCCGTCGAAGAGCGGGTTCTGATCGGCGGGGGGCGTCGGCGGGGTTTCGTGGATGAAGTGCTTCGAGAGGGTGTCGACCTGACCCTGGTAGTTGGAGCCGACGTCCTGTCCGTAGAGGGTGTCGGGCGCCTCGATCATGGTCTCGAAGGTCAACTTACAGACCCGTTGCAGGTGCTCGATCATGAACGGCACGTCGTGGGCGCGGATCTCGAGCGCCGCCCTCGACCCCTTGAACCGGCCCTCGGGGTCGTGGCCGAACCCGGGGTCGAAGAACCCGGCGTAGTGGGTGCGCAGCTCCCCGCTGGTGGGGTCGAACGCGGTCATCTCGGCGGCGAAGGTCGGGGGGATCCGCACCGCCTGGCGCGACAGCAGCAGGTAGAAGCCCTCGGGCTCGAGCACGATGCGGTCACCCGGCTCGTGGAACACCGGTTCCCAGTAGGTGGCGCTCTGGTGGGCCCGGGTCTTCGACATGTCGACGGGCAGCACGTGGCGGCGGGCGCGATATCCGACCCGGCCCTGGGCATTGCCCCGCAGGTCGAGGTTCACGAAGAGCCCGTTGGCCACGGCGAGACGGTCGTCGGGCACCGGCTCCCCGTCCTCGTAGAGGAGCGGGTCGGTGCGATGGGTTCCCCGGATGTCGTCGTCGGTCAATGCGCTCTTCCCGATGGCGAGGCGCAGCTGGTTCAGCGAGATCCCCTGGCGCACCCGGACCGGGAACGACAGCGGCACCACCTCGAGCCAGAGCGGCCCGCGGTAGGCCTCGGCGATCTCGTCGAAGCGGAACCCCCCGTCGGTGATCACCCGCGTGAACACGTCGAGGCGTCCGGTGGAGCTCTTGGGGTTGGTCTTGCCCCGCATCCCTGCCGGCAGTTCGAGGGCCTCACCGAGCGGGATCACATAGGGAAGTCCGGTCTCGAGCACCGCGCCCTCGTCACGCAGATCCAGCTCGTCGATGACCAGACCCTTCATCTTCTCCTCGACGGTCTCGACGCCGGGGAGGAACGAGCACCGAACGCGGTAGGCCACGGGCCCGAGGCGCAGGTCGAGGCTCGCCGGCTGCACGTTCGACTCGGGAACCGCCGTGTCGTCGGCGGAGGCGATCACCCCGATGTCGATGGCGCGCCGCAGGTGCTGGCCGGCGAGGATGCCGTTGGCGCCGAGAGGAACCCCGAGGCCCGACTCGGCTTGGCGCGCCGGTTCGGACGGCGGGGAAGCCTGATCGGCGGGTTGATCGTCGGAGGTGGTCGCCATGACCGGCTCATCATCGCGCAGGCCGCGCCGATTCCGTGGGTAGCCTGACGGAGCCGCGGGAGGGGAGGCGGTCATGGGCGACCAGGGTGAGGGCGGCCGTGCCTGGTACCGGCGCACGGGCGGGGTGGTCACGCTCGCTGTCGTCGGGGCACTCGTGCTCGGCGGCGTCGGATTGGCGCTCGTCGGCGGCGACGATTCGTCGGGTCCCGAGGTCGTTGCCGACGGGTCGGGCACGACCGAGCCCCGGTCATCCGAGCCGGTCCTCGAGTGCGAGGAGATCCTGCCGGAACCGGTCCAGCCGGTGCAGCCGGCGCCCATCGACGACCGGTCTCAGAGCCGGGTTCGTCCACCCGAGTCGAACACGCCCGACACGCGGGCGCGTCCCGAGGGCGAGTCGACGGATGATCCGGCTGCCGAGAGTGGAGGGGCAGTGCCCGCGAGCGGGCCACCTGTGCGTGTGGGAGAGGCGGTGTGCCTTGACGGATACGTCGCCGCCGTGACGGAGGCCGAGGAGAGCGACGGCAGGGTCACCGTCTCGGTCGTCGTCGAGAACCAGACCGACGAACCCCAGACCTACACGCCGCTCGACTGGAGATTCCGCAGCGAGGGGGGCGACGACGTCACGCCCACGTCGAACCGGAGCGACGACCGCTTGGGCACCGGCGATCTGGCCCCCGGCGAGCACGTCGAGGGAACCGTGGTGTTCAGCATCGGAGCGGGGAACCACGTCGTGGTGTGGCAGCCCGACTCCACCGACGAGGCCGCGCGAGGTGCCTGGGCGGTCGAGGTGTGAACCGCGAAGAGCCGTTGGCGATGGTCTTCCCCGCCCACCGCGCCGGCCGGCTCCGCGTCCTCGAGGGCATCACCCACGAAGAGGCGATCGACGTGCCGGCCGGGCGAGCGGGGAGCGTGTAGCACGAGTGGGTCAGGCCCGGGCGGTGGCCCACACGACGGGCTGGTGGTACTCGATCCCGTCGCCGTCGACGAAGGGCGCCCACCGCTCGACGATGTCGGTCTCGAGGGCGGCCCTCACCTCGTCGGGGACGTCGGCGAAGAGCGCCGCCATCGGGGTGGCGTTCACGTACTGCCACAGGAAGTCGGCCGGGGGCGGCAGCCGGAACGTGGTGTCCTCGGTCGTGACCGATACCTCCGAGAACCCGGCCTCGGTGAGCAGGCCCTCGAGTTCGGCCGGGTCGTGCATCGAGAACACGGCGTGGACGAATCCCTCGAGCTGCGGGTCGACGTGCTCGGCGAGCGCCTCTCCCATGATGGTGAAGATCTCCTGGACCGCGCCGGCGACGTTGATGGTCACCCGGCCCCCGGGTGCCACCGCCCGGCGGATCTCTCCGACGGCGGCGGTCTTGTCCTCGACGAACATGAGGCCGAGCTGCGAGGCGACCAGGTCGAACGAGTCGTCGTCGACCGGCAGGGCCTCCGCCTTGCCCTCCCGCCAGTCGATCGGGGTTCCCGAGGCGCCGGAGAGCGAGCGGGCCAGCTCGAGCATGTCGGGCGCCACGTCGACGCCGACCACGCTTCCCGTCGGCCCGACCGCTTCGGCGGCGAGGCGGGAGACGATGCCGGTGCCGCAGGCCACGTCGAGCACCCGCTCACCGGTCTTCGGCTCCGCCTTCGCCAGGAGGGTCTCGGCGAGGGGTGCCGGGATCACCGGCACGAAGTACTTCTCGTAGTTCTCGGCCCCGGGGCCGGTGAAGTTGTCGTAGTGGGACTGGGTGGTCATGGCGGTCGCCTCCTCGGCGGGTTGTCGTCGGTCGATGTCTGGGTTCGGGCCGGTGCTCAGGCTGCGGGTTCGCGCCACATGGCGAAGCCGGTGGGGCCGTCGGGGAGTGAAAGCTCGCTGGTCACCTCGAAGCCGTGGCGCTCGTAGAGGCGCCGGTTCTCTTCGCAGGTGGACTCGAGGTAGGCGGGAATCCCGCCACGGTCGCACTGGTCGAGGACGTCACGGAGCAGCGCCGAGCCGACCCCGTGGCCTTGGAGTTCGGGGGTGACGCCGATGAAGAACAGGTACCAGTGCGGGTCCTCCGGCTTGTGTTCGTCGGCGATGCCCAGGAGCGTGCCGAAGCGTTCGGCGTCCTCGGGTGAGACGGCCATGACGGATCCGGCAAAGGCCTCCATGTCGTCGGCGATGGGCTCACCCGGGGGCACCCAGACACTCGCTCCGCCACCGTCGTCGGTCGTGTAGATGTTCCGGTGGCGGAGGATCGAATCGGTGATCACCGAGAACCAGCCCGAGTAGGTGGCTGTCCGGCGCTCGGCGTCGGGACAGAGCCAGTTGAAGACCGGATCGTCGAGGAACGCCTGGGTGAGCGTGTCGACCACTCGAGGGAGTTGTTCCTGCTGGGCGGTGACGATGGTTTGCGTGCTCATCGGATTGCCTCCTTCGCGGTTGTGTGTCGTTCGGGTCGTGCCGGAGTCGGGCTCAGGGTCGGATCGTCGGGGTCTCGGCGGTCCGGCTGGCACGCACCTCGCACAGGTGTACGCGACGGGCCACCTCGCTCTCGCCGGTCTCCTGATCGAGGGGTGCGACGGTCTGGGTTGCCATGGATCTGCTTCCGTCTCGATGGTTCGTTCTCCATCGGAGTATGCGGAGGGATCGATGGGCCCGCATCGCCGGAATCCACCAATTGCCGCCTGACGCCTACGTGGTCAGAAATCACCACGCCGGCCGTCCAGCCCCTGTGTGTGCATGGCGTCGCGCTACAGCGCGACGCCATGCACACACAGGGTCTTCGTCAGGCGAGGTCGTGCTCGTAGGCGTAGGCGGTGGCGGCCGAACGTGACGACACGTCGAGCTTGGCGAAGATGTTCTGCACGTGGCGGGCCACGGTGTGCTCGCTGATCACCAGCTCGTCGGCGACCTGGCGGTTGGTGCGACCGGCGGCCACCAGGCGCAGAACCTCACGCTCGCGTTCGGTGAGGCCGCCCGCCGGGGGCGCCGGTGAGCCGAGCGCGTCCAGGCGTCCGAGAGCGGGCGCGGCATCGAGGTCCGAGAACGCGGCCCGGGCGGCATCCAGCTCGAGGTCAGCGGTTTCGTGGTCGCCGAGGGCCCGACACGCGCGACCGATCTCCATCCGGGTGCGGGCGGCATCGTAGGGCATGTCCAGCTCGCGCCATCCCCCGTGGGCGGAGCGGAGCCGGGGGAGGGCTGCGGAGGCGTCATCGCGTGTGATCAACACGGCCCCGGCGGCGTGGTCGGCGAGCGCGTGGAGCAGGGGGGCGTCGAGCTGGTCGGCCAGTTCAGACAGCTCGGCGGATGCCGCGGACGCGGCGTCGATGTCGCCGGCGGCCAGGAGGATCTCCACCGCCGCGCCGAGGAGGCGCAGGCGTTCGAGCCGGTCGCCGGCCTCGTCGAGGGCCCGGCGGATGGCCGCTTCGGCGGCGCCGGTCTTCCCCTCGGCGAGGCGCAAGAGGGGAAGGCCGGGGGCGGGGTCGCGGCCATGCCGGCTGGCTTCCCGATAGGCGGCCTCGGCGTCGGCGAACTCACCCCGCAGCCGGTGCAGCTCGGCTCGCTGGTAGCAGGCGAGGGCCAGGGCGGGGTGCGGCGGTTCGGCGAGGCGTTCGCGGGCCCGTTCGGCCTCGGCGGCGGCCTGGCGCCACTCACCGTGCTGTTGCAGCACCTCCGAGCGGTGTACCAGACATTGGCCTCGGTAGGGCACGAGGTCGGGCTGGTGCTCGCACCAGCGGTTGAACGCGCCGGTCCACTCGGCGGCGCGGCGCACGTCGAAGACCGAAGCGCACTCGAGGAGCACGGCGCAGTAGGCGATCCCCGAGGGAATCGGCGACACCTCCCCGCCGGTCACCGCCACCATGACCTCGTCGAAGAGGGCCATGCCCTCGGTCGTGTCACCCCGGGCGACGGCCGCCTGCCCCAGGGCCAGGGTGCCGAGGGCGAGGAGGTCGGGGTCGCCGGTATGCCGGCCGATCCGGTGGATCTCCTCCGCCACCTCGTACGAGTGGTCGGGGTCCGACTCGACGGCCTGGAGTGCCTCGGGGATCAGCACGTAGCCCGACGCGGGGCTGTCCAGCTCGTGCTCCTCCATCAGCCGGCCGGCGCGGGCGAACCAACCACCCGCGTGGGCCGCGTCGCCACGCAGCATCTGGGTGATGCCGATCCACATCGCACACCGCACGGCCCGGTCGGCGTCGTCGGCCTCGATGCATGCGTGGTGGGCGCGCTCCCAGGCCGCGTCGGCGGCGTCGTCCTCGCCCACCAGGTAGGCCGCGACGGCGAGACGCTCCACGTCGTCGAGGTCGAGGGATTCCTCGTCGGCCGACGTGAGGGCGTCGTAGGCATCCCGCCATGCCTGGCGGGAGAAGGCGTCGCGCCCGGGAGCAGATCCCGGTGACGCGGAACCTGGGGAAGCGGTGGTAGCCACGCTCCGAGTCTGGCTGATCGGAGCGTCGGCCGTCAGGTGCTCAGCGGCTGGATCGCGATCGAGCGTTCTGGTTGCCGCGACGCTGGTTGCCGCGGCGCTGGTTGCCGCGACGCCGGTTTCGCCCGCTGCCGTTCCCGTTTCCCCTGGGGCGGCCGTTTCCGCTGGCTTTCCCCTTGCGGTTTCCGTTGCGGTTTCCGTTCCCGTTCCCGTTCCCGTTCGACCGGCCCTTCGACGGGGCGGGCGAGCCGGGTTCGAGGCCGAGGCCCTGGCGGAGCTTGCGGGCGGCCGAGCGGTCCTGTTGGGTCACCAGGGTGACGACGCGACCGGTGGCGCCCGCCCGGCCGGTGCGGCCCGAACGGTGGACGTAGTCCTTGACCTCGCCGGGGAGGTCGTAGTGCAGCACGCAGGCCACGTCGTCGACGTGGATGCCGCGGGCGGCGACGTCGGTGGCGACGAGCGCGTGCACCTGCCCCGACTTGAACGAGGCGAGGGCGCGGTCACGTTGACCCTGCGAACGGCCGCCGTGGATGGCGATCGCCTTGGTGCCCCGCTTCGAGAGCTGTTGCGAGAGGCGGTCGGCTCCCCGCCGGGTGCGGCAGAACACCACGGTCGAACCGTGGTCCGACACCAGCTTGGCGGCGGTGCCGACGCGGTCTTCGCGGCGCACGTCGACGAACTCGTGTGAGGTGAGGTCGGGCTCCTCCTCGGGCGGCGACACGTCGGCGGTGTGCGGGTTCTGCTGGTAGCGGCGCACGAGCACGTCGACGTCGCCGTCGAGGGTGGCCGAGAACAGCAGGGTCTGGCGGTCGGGGCGCACCCGGTCGAGGAGGCGGCGCACCTCGGGGAGGAACCCCATGTCGGCCATGCGGTCGGCCTCGTCGATCACGACCAGCTCCACGTCGGAGAGGTCGACGTCGCCCTGGCGCACCAGGTCGGCGAGGCGGCCGGGGCAGGCCACGGCCACGTCGACGCCCTTGCGGAGGGCCTTGCGCTGCGGGCCGAAGCCCACGCCGCCGTAGAAGGTGGCGACGCTGGCTCGTTTGGTGGCGAGCAGGGGCCGCAGCTCCCGCTGGATCTGCGCGGCCAGCTCGCGGGTGGGGGTGAGCACGAGCGCCTTGGGCTTGTGCGGGTGGGCCGGCGGGGTGCGCTGGGCGATGGGGATGGCGAAGGCGATGGTCTTGCCCGAGCCCGTGGGGGCCCGCCCGGCGATGTCACGCCCGGCGAGCGCGGCCGGGATGGTCTCGGCCTGGATGGGGGTGGGGGCGGTGATGCCCGCCTTGGCGAGGACGTCGGTGATCTCGGCCGACGCGCCGAGCGCGGAAAAGCTCGCGGTGGGGCCGGGGGAAGAATGCTTGGACAACGGATACTCCTGGGTTCGTGAGCGCAACCGGCGCAACGGCGTGGTGGCGACAGCCACGGTCAGACAACCCCGGGGGCGATCCGTGTGATCGCGCTGCGTCGCTGGCAGCGGGGGCGTGAGACCGAGCAGAGGGTTCTGTCAGCCTCGACCGGCGTGCCGTTGAAGTGCTGGCAGGGGGCCGGTCAGACACCGCGTGTCCCGTGGGTGGGATGCGGCGTTCGCACGAGGGTACTCGCTTTGGGTGCAGACCTCGCACCATGGTCGGCGCCGGGGCAGCAACATCATGGCGTCGTGGCCCGCGACGGCCTTCCAGCGGGCCGGTATCCTCATGTGAAGGCGCTGCGAGGAGCGGAGTTCGCTGGAGCGATGATGGAGATGCTCCCCCCGGCGGGGGTGCCCGAACTGGCGACCAAGGCCGACCTCGCCGTGCTCGAATCCAAGCTCAACGATCTGCGAGCCGAGTTCGGGGGCCTGCGGGCCGAGTTCGACTCGTTCAAGGCCGAGATCGGTGGGCAGATCGAGGCGCAGACCGTGAGGTTCATCCGGTGGTCGGCGGCGATCGCCGGGGTCAGCCTGACCATCGCCGAGCTGCTGGGCCGGGTCGGCTGACAGCGGCACCGAGCGGCGGGCACCCGACCCCATGACTGCGCCGGCGCGCCGGTGGTTCGACTGGTGGTTCCGCGACTGCCGCGGGCGCGTCGTCGTCGCCCAGCCGCCCAACCTCACGCTGTGGATCTGGATCGCCGCCACGGTCATCCGTGTGGTCGTTGACCCCACCGGCACCATCGGCACGGCCGTACGCGTGGTCGGTGTCGTGGCGCTCCTCGCCTGGGCCCTCGACGAGATCGTCCGGGGTGTGAACCCGTGGCGGCGCTTGCTCGGCGTCCTCGTGTTCGCCGGTCAGGTGGCGGCGCTGGTCACGTAGCGGGCGGCCATCCGTCGGGGAGGGGCGCGAAGCCGTCGGTCGCCCCCATCCACTCGTAGGACGCGGCCGGCCCCACCGAGGTCTCGACCACCACCCGCCGGTAGAGGGTGTCCTCGCCCTCGATGGGGATGATCGCGTCCTCCACGAGGGGCCAGCGGTCCTCGCCGGGGCGCAGGGTCCCGTCGACGAACATCCGGTCACCGGGGTCGGTCATGGGCCACCCGGGCGGCGGGCCACGAACACCGCCCGGCGCAGCAGGCCCTCTTCGATGGCAGCCACGGCTCCGATCCGACGCTTCTTCTCCTCCACGAACCCGTCGGGGCCGAGCAGCTCCACCAGCCGGTTGGCCAGCCGCTGGGTGGCGGTGAGCTTCCGACGGGCGGTGATCAGGTATTCGGCGGTCCGGTCGTGCTCCTCGATGTCGACGAACCCGGCGGTCTCGAGCATGTCGGGGTAGGGGCGCCGGAGCGCCACGTTGGGGGGCCCGGCCGCGTTCGCCCGCCGCCGGTCGGCCGGCGAGAGCCCGGGGGTGGGGAAGATCACACCGAAGGCCGTCCGGCCGCCCGGGCGCAGGACGCGCCGGCTGGCCCGGAGGGTGGCCGCCTTGCGGGCGAGGCAGCAGAGCACGTCGGCGTGGATCACCGCGTCGAAGGCCTCGGAGCGGAACGGCGGGGCCTCGCCGTCGCCCACCAGCGCCCACGCTCGCTGGACCACCCGCTCCCGCCGTGCTCGCCGCGCCGCCTCGATCGGACCCTCGAAGGGCACGTCGGTGACGACGACCGAGCAGCCGGTCTCGCGGGCCAGATAGAGGCCGGGCCAGCCCTGCCCCGCGCCCAGGTCGAGTAGCCGATGGCCGCGGCGCAGTTCGAGCACGCGTGCCAGCCAGTCGGCCTCCGAGCGGGTCGCGTACCCGTTGGCGCCGAAGTCGCTCCCCAACGACTCGAACTCGAACGCCCGGGCCACCGGATGCGCGCCCAGCGCGTATCGCTCACGGGCGCGTTCGATCCCTTCCGCCTCGGTCGTCCTCATGAACGGAGAGCATGTCTGTTCGCTCGCGTTCTGTCATCCGGTACGGGTGCCTCGGCCCGTTCGACCGGTCGGTCCGCATCGCCCACGAGTGGATCGGCCTGGCGCGTTCCCGGGTCGTCGAGCGGTCCTGCTGAAGGCCGCGTCGTCGTCACATCCCGCGGATAGCGTTTGGGGAATGTTCGACGACTTCGAAGATTACGACGCGTACGTGGACGATCTCGTTGAAGCGATCATCGAGATCCTCGAAGACGGTCCCGTCCCGATGATCGAGGTGCTCGGCGAACTCGACGTCCTCGGACTTCTCGACCCCTACGACGATCTCGACGACGAGGTCGAACTCGGGCGAGCGGTCCGCGACGCCCTCGCGTTCTCCGGCGACCGGTTCTGGTCGACGCCCGACGACGTCATGGTCCTGGCGTCGACCCTGATGGAGGGCCTGGTGCTCACCCACCGGCTCTCGGCCGACGAGATCGAGGCCGGGGAAGTGCGGTACTCGCCCGACCTGGTCGTCCTCGACTTCGGCGCCGACCACCTCGAGCTGGAGGGCGCCGATGGCATCGTGGTCCACCGCTTCGGCGAGTCGCCGGCGGGGGAGGACCACAGCACGCTGGTCGGACCGGCCGGATGGCTCGACGGCTTCGCCGCCGGCGATCTGGTGGCCTTCACGCGGACCGGCGGCACGGTCGCCGTGACGCGGGCGAAGCAGCCCGCCGACGACGAGCACGAGGTGGCCCTGCTTCGCGACACCATCGATGGCCGCATCGGACCGGGCGACGGCGAGGACCCCGTCCCCTTCGCACTCGACGCCTTCACCCGGGACATCGACGCGTTCCGCCGGCCCGTTCGCCCCCTCGGCGAACTGCTCGAGGCCGCCGGGCTCGAGCGGCGGGGGTTCTCGTTCGGTCGCGCGGGCGAGGATTGGAAGAGCTTCTCGGAGCAGTTCTGGGAGCGACGCCGGGCCCGCACGGTCGAGGAGTACGGCCTCGACGGCTGCTGCGGGCAGGCCTTCGATCGGGTCTACGACGCCTATGAGGCCTTCCGGGCGGCGCCCGAGGCCGGTGTGCCCGACGTGCGGGCCGTGGCGGAGGCCCTCGAGCACTCCAGCGTCGGCCCGGCCGTTGCCGCCTGCGTGCTGGGCAAGTGGTCGGGAGGCGGCGAGCGGCTGCAGGCCTTCGCCGAGGCGGTGGTGGCCGGGGTTCCGAGGCGGGCCGCGCCGGCTCGTCTCGTGCTGGCCCTCGAGGCCGAGCGTCGGGGCGACGCCCTCACCGCCGAGTTCGAGCTTCAGGCCGCGCTCGAAGCCGACCCCGGCTACGGACCGGTGGCCCTCGAGATGGCCGACTACGCCATCGACCGCAGCGATCTCGACCGCGCCATCACGCTGCTCCGCCATCCCGACTTGTCGTCCGATCTCGACGAGATCGCGCACCTCGAAGCGATCCGGGCCGAGGCCCGCGCCCGCTACGCCGAGGTGGGCCGCAACGACCGGTGCCCCTGCGGCTCGGGCCGGAAGTTCAAGGTCTGCTGCCAGACCTCGGGGGCGACCCGGGGCCCGCTCACCGTGCGCACCCGGTTCCTGTTCCAGAAGCTGGTTCGCTTCCTCGGACGCCCCCACCGGTCCAGCCGCCTGATCGGGATCGCCAGCTCGGCGTGCGACCCCGACGACCCCGATCTGGCCACCGCCATCGGCGAGTACGCCGCCGACCCGGTGATCATCGACTTCACCGTCTTCGACGGCGGCGTCATCGACGAGTACCTCGACGAGCGCGGCCATCTGCTCCCCGACGACGAGCGCGACCTGCTCGAGCGGCTGGCCGTCGAGCCCCGCCGGCTCTGGGAGGTGACCGAGGTCGAACCGGGGGAGGGCCTCACGCTGCGCGACACCGGAACGGGAGACGTCGTCGAGGTGACCGAGCACCGAGGCTCGCTCGACCGCGAGCCCGGCGAGCTGGCCCTCACCCGGGTCGTCCCGGTCGACGACGAGTTCCAGATGATCGCCGTGCCTGTGTCGGTGCCGCTGAAGCTTCGCGACTCGGCGATCGACCTGGTCGACGCCGCTCCCGACGCCGACGCGCTCGCCGACTGGTACGGGCGGGCGACCGCCGTCCCGCAGCTTTCCAACCAGGAGGGCGAGCGCATGGTCTTCTGCCGGGTCGAGTTCGCCGGCAACCTCGACGGCGACCTCGACGGCGAGGAGGTCGCCGAGGTTCTCGACGGTCTCCTCGAGCGCAGCGGCGACGCGTGGCACGAGTTCTCGCCCGAGCCCGAGCGCCTCATCCGGGGGACGGTGCGCCGTGAGGGCGACCGTCTCGTGGTCGAGACCAACTCCGACGAGCGGATGGTCCGTCTGGTGGGGCGGCTCATCGACGCGCTCCCGGGCTTCGACATCGTGTCGGAGGAGCGCCGGGACGCTCGCGAGGAGATCCTGCGCCGACGGCGCGATCCGGAGCCCGAGGAACTCGATCTCAGTGACACGGAGGAGCTGGAGTCGAACCCCGAAGTGCAGGCCCTCCTCGACGAACGGCTCCGCGAGATGGAGGCCGAGTGGGTCGACACGGAAATCCCCGCGCTCGGCGGGCTCACTCCCCGCCAGGCCCTCGACGACCCGACCCGCCGTGAGGACCTGGTGGCCCTCCTGCGCGAGTTCGACGCGGTCCGTGTGCCGGGTGCCCAAGGCTTCGATGCCGACCGCATCCGCGCCCTCCTCGGCCTCGAGCAGGCCGAGCAACGCCACGGTTGACCGCCGGAAAGTCGGCGGTAATATGGGTTTTCCGGCGCAACCGCTGGAAAGGCAGTGATTCTTGGGACGATACTGCACCCGATGCCCGGCGCAACCGCTACAATATCGGTGATCAAGCGGATCCGATGGGGGCGATCGTGAACGATCCCGCAGTCGTGCGCAGCACCGAGGAGTGGGAGGCCGAGATCGGTCGTCAGGTGCGGGAACTGCGCATCGGCTTCGACCGCACGCAGGAGGAGCTGGCGCGAGACGCCAACGTGGCGGTGTCGACGTTGCGGAGCCTCGAACAGGGGGAGGGTTCGAGCCTGCGCACCCTCGTGCAGGTCGTGCGAGTGCTCGAGCGCGAGGACTGGCTCGGCCGGTTGTCGCCGTCCGCCGGGGTCCGGCCGATGGACCTCCTGCGCGAGCGCCGATCCGCCACCCCCCGCCGTCGTGCCCGCGGCTCGCGGTGAGCTTGGAACCCGTCGAAGTCGTCGAGGTGCGCGCCTGGGCGCGCACCGTCGGCGCGGTGGCGCGGGATCCGACGACCGGTGTGTACGCCTTCGAGTACGCCCCGGAGTGGGCGGACGGCGATGTCGAGCTGGCCCCGCTGCACATGCCGAACCGTCGCGCGTTCGTCTACGCGTTCCCCGACCTGGCCCCCGGGACGTTTCACCGCCTGCCCCCGTTGCTCGCCGACGCCCTGCCCGACCGGTTCGGCAACGCGGTCGTCAACGCGTGGATGGCCGCCCAGGGGATTCCCGAGGCGAGCATCAGCCCGCTCGACCGCCTCGTCTACCAGGGCGAGCGGGGCGTGGGCGCGCTCACGTTCCACCCGCCGGCCGACGTGCCCGCCAACGACCTCACCGCGGTGCAGCTCGCCGACCTCGTGGTGGCGGCCCGGTCGGCGGTACGGGGCCATGTGACCGACGACGACGCCGCTCTCGACGCATTGCGCCAGCTCGTGCAGGTCGGCACCTCGGCCGGCGGCGCCCGTGCCAAGGCGGTGGTCGCGTACCACCCCGAGACCCAGCAGATCCGCTCCGGGCAGCTCGACGCGCCCGAGGGCTTCGAGCACTGGCTGGTGAAGCTCGACGGGGTGAGCGGTGACCCGACGCGCGAGTCCGACCCCTTCACGGCCGGCGCCGGCTACGGCCGGATCGAGTACGCGTACCACCTGATGGCCACCGCGGCGGGGGTCGAGATGGAGCCCTGCCGGCTCCTCCGGGAGGGTCCCCGCACGCATTTCCTCACCCGCCGGTTCGATCGGGACCCGAGCGGGCGGCGTCACCACGTCATCTCGCTGTGCGGGCTCGCCCACCTCGACTTCAACCAGGCCCGCGCCCACGGCTACGAGCAGTACTTCCAGGCGATCGATGCGCTCGGCATGCCCGCCGACCGCCGCGAGCAGGCGTTCCGACGCGTGGTGTTCAACGTGGCCGCGGTCAACCGTGACGACCACACCAAGAACATCGGATTCCTCCTTCGCGAGGGCGAGGACTGGACCCTCGCGCCCGCCTACGACCTCACCCACGCCCACAACCCCGAGGGGGAGTGGACCCACGCCCACCAGACGGGGGTGAACGGCCGGTTCGATGCCGTCGGTCTCGACGACCTCCACACCCTCGCCGACCGCTTCCTCGTCCGCGGGTACCGCGACGCCACCGCCGAGGTGCTCGCCGCCGTGGAGCGGTGGCCCGAGTTCGCCGAGGACGCCGGTGTCGCCTCCGAGCACCGCGACCGGATCGCCGCCGACATCGAACGGCACCGACCCCGATGAGACGGTGTGGCCTCGCCCGCTGTGCAGCCGTCAGCGCCGGGCTTCCACCTCGGCGTCCCTGACGAGGGCGAGCACGTCGCCGTCAGTGGCCGTCTCCAGAGCCCAGGCGATACGCGCCCCAGGCGGCGGCGACGATCCAGGCGTCGCCCGTGGTCAGCCCGATCCGCTGGAACAGGCCGGTGGCGGCGGGTGAGAGCACGCTCGCCAGGAGGGCGGCGCCCGTGGTCACACCGGCGACGAGCGAGGCAGTGGCGGCGCGTCGATGCCCCCGGGCGGCGAGCGCACGGCCTGCCAGGATCGGGGCGGCCGCGAGGGACACGTAGGAGACGCCGGCGGCGGTGGCGTGCGGCACGCCGCCCGCGGCCGACTCCAGGGGGGTGAGGGCGATGCCGAGGGTCCCGACGGCCACGCCGGCGAGGGCGAGCGCCGGTGGCCGCGAGAGGGTCTCCCGCAGGTCGGGGGCGTAGAGCGACACGCCGGCGCCGAAGGCGACGAAGGCGGCGGTCATCGTCCAGCGGTCGGGCGAGTCGGTGGCGGCGAGGCGGCTGATGGGGTCGTCGACGGGGGAGTAGCCCCGTTGCTGGTGGCCGAGGACGGCCCACGCGGCCACGAACATCACCGGCCCGGCGATCCCGCCGGCCCGACGCCACCACGGACTCATCGGGCTCCGGCGGTGTTCGACGCCATGGCGATCCGTCGGTCCATCCACCCGATCGTACGGGCCCGCGGGGTCACGCCCGAGCCGTCAGACGACCGGCTCGTCGTCGCTCTCGGCCTCGTCAGGGTCGAGCGTCCACTGCAGTTGGAACTCGACCTCTTCCTCGCCCTCGCCCCGTTCGTGCTCGATGCTGAACTCGGCCCGCACGGGCACGTGGATCCGCTCTCCCGCGACCTGGATGCGGAAGGGCGTGCCGGCTTCGAGGGCGTCGGCCAGTCGCCGCAGCTTCGCCACCACCTCGGGGGTCGAGTAGATCCGTTCGACGTCTCGCTCTGGCGTCATCGTGCGCTCCTCGCTCGGATGGATCCGTGCACGCTACGCAATCCGCGGGTCGCGTGGAGCGCGACGACATCGGGCCTCGGGTGGTCGTGGTCCCCGGTCCCTGATGGCGGGTCGGGAACTCGCGCTGAGCACGGGGACGTGTTCGATGAAGCGATCGGGGCCTTGCTGCATGCCCGTTGCCGGCCATGCAGCACCCCCCGCTGAGCACGCGGACGCCGTCACACCTCCCGGCTACCGTGCCAGCGATGTCCGAACGTGAAGCTGCGCGACGACTGCTCAGCGTCCTGACCGGCGACCCGGCTGCCGACTTTCGTGACGGTCAATGGGAGGCGATCGAGCGGCTCGTCGTGAATCGTGGCCGGGTCCTCGTGGTCCAGCGCACCGGCTGGGGCAAGAGCGCCGTGTATTTTCTCGCCACGCGTCTCCTCCGCGATGCCGGTGCCGGGCCCACGGTCCTGGTGTCGCCTCTCCTCGCGCTGATGAGAAATCAGATCAGCATGGCCGAGCGCCTCGGGGTGATCGCGGCCACGATCAACAGTTCCAACGTCGAGGCGTGGAACGACATCGAGGACCGAATCCGCGCGGGCACCATCGACATCTTGCTGATCTCTCCCGAGCGGCTGAACAACGAGCGGTTCCGGGCCGATGTCTTGCCGCACCTGCTGCGGTCGGTCGGGCTCCTGGTCGTCGACGAGGCTCATTGCATCAGCGACTGGGGCCACGACTTCCGGCCCGACTACCGCCGGATCTCCAGCGTCCTCCAAGCCCTGCCCTCATCGGTCCCCGTCTTGTGCACCACGGCCACTGCCAACGACCGAGTCATCGCCGACGTGGTCGATCAGCTCGGCGACGACCTGGAGGTGACTCGCGGTCAGCTGGACCGTGAGAGCCTCGAGCTGGCGGTGGTCGAGCTTCGTGGGCAACCCCAACGCCTGGCCTGGCTCGGTCAGGTGATCCCCGAGCTCCCCGGTTCCGGCATCGTGTACTGCCTCACCGTCGACGACACCGAACGGGTCGCCTCGTGGCTCCGGTCCCGCGGCATCGACGCGATGGCCTACAGCGGCCGCTCCGACAACGAAGAACGGCTCGACGTCGAGGACGCACTCCTCCACAACCAGGTCAAGGTCGTTGTCGCCACATCGGCGTTGGGGATGGGCTTCGACAAGCCCGACCTGCCCTTCGTGATCCACTTCCAGAGCCCAGGGTCGCCCATCGCCTACTACCAGCAGGTTGGTCGTGCCGGGCGGGGTGTCGATCGAGCCGTCGGTGTCCTGTTGTCGGGCATGGAAGATCGTGAAATTCAGGACCATTTCATCCGAACGGCCTTCCCGGAGCAGGAGCAGGCCGAACAGGTCGTCGACTTCCTGGCCGCAGCAGGCGGGGCAGTGTCGCTCGGCGAGATCCTGAACGAGGTGAACGTCAAGCGCACCCGGCTCGACGCGATGTTGAAGGTGCTCGAGGTCGAGGGAGCGGTTGAGCGTGCCGGCAGTCGATGGCAACGAACCCCTCGTCCGTGGGCCTACGACCAGGAGCGGGTCGAGCGAGTCACTCGGCATCGGCGACAGGAGCAGCAAGCGATGGTCGATTATGTGACCGTCGAGGGCTGTCGGATGCGCTTCCTGAGGGAGCAGCTCGACGACCCGGTCCCGGCTGACTGCGGGCGTTGCGACAACTGCACCGGCCGGTCGTGGGGTCGCGTCCTGGATGACGAGCTGTTCGGGGAAGCGATCTCCCACCTCCGCTCATCGGCACTCGAGATACGACCACGAAAACGCTGGCCCGCGAGTCTGCCGGGGGTCTCCGGCAGCATCTCGCCCGACCGACAACTCGCTCCGGGTCGAGCGCTCTGTGTGTACAACGACGGCGGCTGGGGCCAGGCCGTTCGCGCCGGTAAGTACGACGACGGCCGCTACTCCGACGACCTGGTCCAAGCCGCGACCGCCCTCGTCGGGAAGTGGCAGCCCGCTCCGCCCCCGGAGTGGGTCACCGCAGTTCCGTCGAGCGGCACCACGCCCGATCCCGTGCACGACTTCGCCGAGCGCGTCGCGGTCGCCTTGGCGATCCCGTACGTCCCTGCCGTGGAACGCATCGTCTCCAGACCTCCGCAGAAGGAGATGCAGAACAGCGCGCAGCAGGCGAACAATGTCCTCGGTGCGTTCGCCGTTCGAGACCCCGTTCCCCGAGGGCCCGTCCTGTTGATCGACGACATTGTTGACTCTCGTTGGACCCTGACCGTGATCGGATGCGCGCTGCGCGAAGCTGGGAGCGGTGACGTGTTCCCCCTCGTCCTCGCGGAGGCGGTAGGCGGCTGATGGCACTGCGCTCCGACAGCTCGATCGCCTCCGCCTTGCTCACGCAGCGGCTCGTCGATGCCGACGCCGAGCCCCTCAAGGCACGCGAGTACTGGAAGCTGCTCGGAATCGTCGGGGACCCGGCGTCGCTGCTGGGCAGTTCCGGTTCGGAGATCGCCCGCAGCGCCGGCCTCGATCAGGAATTCGCCGACCGTGTCGCCGCGCGACTCGACGTTGCCGCGGCGTTTGCGTTCCAACTCGATGAATGCGAACGGACGGGTCTGCGCCTGCTGACCCCCTACGACGACCACTTCCCGACTCCGCTCCTCGACTTCCTCGGTCAGCAGTCGCCGCCACTGCTGTACGTGATCGGGGACGCCACCCTCATGTCTCGGCCGCTCTTGGGCATCGTCGGATCCCGCGACGTCGACGAGGACGGCGCTCGAGTGGCGCAACGGGTCGCGGCCGACGCGGTCGCTCACGGCTACGGGGTCGTCTCGGGTGGGGCGCGTGGAGTCGATCGCCTGGCGTTGAATGGTGCCGCCGAAGCCGGCGGGATGGTGGTCGGTGTCCTGCCAGGTTCCTTGCAGACCACCGCACGGCAGCCCGAGATCCGTTCGCTCGTGACCGAGGACCGGCTTTGCCTGATGAGCCCCTACAAGCCGAGCGCCGGATTCTCCGTGGGTAACGCCATGGGGCGCAACAAGTTGATCTACGCCCTGGCCCACAGCGTGTTCGTCGTGGCCTCCGAGCGGGAATCCGGCGGGACCTGGGCTGGTGCGAGCGAAGCGCTGGAGGCGGGCACGAGTGAGGTGATCGCCTGGCTCGGCGAAGGCAGCGGCTCCGGCAATCCGGCTCTGGTCGAAAGAGGCGCCCGCGGCGTCGAGAGCGTCGAAGCGGTGTGGCCTCTCGATCCTGCGGACAGCCCGAGCACCCGCGACCAACTCGCCTTCGAGATGTAGGGGGCCGCGCGACCGGCGCCCGTGCCAGCGTCGAGAAGAGCCGAGAGGAAGATCGCGAGCGTTCTTGGAGTGTTGCGGGACGGGGAACTCTGGATCTGCCGTCGATCGTCGGGTTCAGGCCACCGTGCGGTCGAGCAGATGACGGTTCTTCTCGACCGAACCGGGGAGGATCGTGAAGTGCACCTGTCCGTCGTCGTCGACGGCGACCACGTGGACGACCGCCCTCCCGGATTCGTTGCTGGCCAGGAGCATGGCTCCAGGTACCACGCGCTCAGGTTCCCGAGCGTCGGAGAGCCTCGACCATCCGAGGCCGTCGTCGTCCTCGCCGTTCAGGTCTGCGATGAGTTCGATGTCGAGGGCCATCGTCGCCTCCCCCGAGAGGTGATCGAATTCAGCGCTCATGGTACGGGTTGCGCCAGACGCGCTGCTCGCATTCACGCACCGCGCGAACGCCCCACCTGAACCCCCCGAGATGTCGAAGAGGTCACACCCCTCTGCGACGATGGTGGTGGAGGTGCGGACGATGACGTTGATCCTGTTGCTGGGGGCTCTGCTCGGGCTCGTGATCGCCATCGCCGGCGTGGTGCTGATCATCGTTGCCGACCCTCTCTGGGGCTCGGTCACCCTCGTGGTCACCGCGGTCGTGTTCTGGTGGGTCCTGCGGGGTCTCTTCCGCCGGTTCCAGCGATTCGCGGCCGAGTACGAGGCCTACCGCGCCGAGAACCCGCTGGCCCCCTCGATCCACCGGCGGAGATGACCCGACGCGCACCGGCGATCCTGTTCTCCCTCGCCTTCGCGGTCCTCGCCGCCGGCTGCACCGTCGGCGCCGACGACACCGACGACGGCACCGCCCGGTCCACGACCACCCGAGTTCCCACCCTCGACACGTCCGATCCCGCCATCACCACCGACCTGCCCGAGGGCGACGACCGCAGCGTCGAACGGGTCGTCGACGGCGACACCCTCGTGGTCGACGGGGGAGAGCGGGTCCGACTCATCGGCATCGACACCCCCGAGAGCGTCGATCCTCGCCAACCCGTCGAGTGCTTCGGCCGGGAGGCCTCCGCGTTCATGGAGAAGTTGCTCCCACCCGGCACCGGGGTGCGCCTCGTCTTCGACGTCGAGCGCGAGGACCAGTACGAGCGCACCCTCGCCTACGTCTACCGCCTCGACGACGGCCTCTTCGTCAACCTCCACCTCGTCGACCAGGGCTACGCCCAGGTGGCCACCTACCCGCCCAACGTCGAACACACCGACGAGTTCGTGGCGGCGACACGCGAGGCGCGGGAAGCGAACCGCGGCCTGTGGAACGCCTGCTGACTGCGCTCAGCGCTCTGACGACCTCCCAGCCGGCCCTCCGCGACGTCGATGGCACCGCCGGAGTCGCGCTAACTCTCGAGCCCTCGCGTGGCGCCGAGGGAATCGCCCGGCACGTACGCACCGCAACCCCAGGCCACCAGCTCGCCGCGGAATCGCAAGACCTCCGACACGGCGTGGCCGTGCTGGTTCCGATAGTTGATGACGAGGGTGTCCACCGACACGCGCACGTCCTCGACGCTGAACTCGAGGTCGGGCTGCGCCTCGATTCCCGAACCCCAGTAGGCGCGTAGCGCCTCCTTGCCTCGGACTTCGCCGGTCGGTTCTTGGAACCGGTGAACCACGTAGGGGGACTGGAACACGACGTCGTCGGTGTAGTGGGCCACGATCCGATCGATGTCGTGGGAGTTCCACGCGGCTTGCCACTCCTCGGCGAACTTCAACGCGAATTCGGCATCCATCCGGAACAGGGTACGGACCGCGACGCGCCACATCTCCGAGATTTGAACGGTCCAGGCCACGCGTGCGCTCCGTCCACATTCCCCAGGTTCGCTCCAGGTCCGGCTCGAGGGGGTGGGAATCGTTGGACTCTCGGGAGACTTGTCCGCTCGCGCACCCTTCGCTCCGGCGGTCTGAGAGGTTTCCGTCCCTTCGCCGCCGGCCGGGAATTACGGTCGGGAGCGAACCAATCACCACCAAGGATGGCTGCCATGTCGACCCAAGATGTGTTGAACCACCACCTGCAGGCCTTCGGCAACGGGGATGCCGAGGAAGCGGCCAAGGACTACGACGACGAGTCGGTGCTCGTCACCCAGGACGGCCAGATCGTCGGGCGTACCGCGATCCAAGCAGCGCTCGCCGAGATGTTCGATGGGCCCTTCAAGCCGGGCACCTACAAGTTCGAGATGGACAACTCGGAGATCGCGGGAGATGTGGCGTTCGTCGCCTGGCACGCCGACACCGCATCGCACGAGATCCCCCTCGGCACCGACACCTTCCTGGTCCGAGGCGACAAGATCGCCGTCCAGACCTTCGCCGCGCAGATGGTTGCCAAGTAGTTGCCAGGACTTCCTGGGATCAGAGCCGACGTGCTCGAGGCCGGCGGAAGTCCCCGAACGCCGGGACCATCACGGGCCGGCAACGACGATCGTTACGACTCGACGTAGCCGGCGAGGTTCTCGAGCGAGGAGGTGAGCCCGGTGGCGTGGTCGTCGGCTGAGATGCCGTCGGGAACGTCGTCGGCGACGACGTCGACGCGGGTCCCGCCGTCGACCGCCGCCAGGGCCCAGCTCATCGTCATCGTGCCGGCGAACCCCGGGTCGTCGGAGACGAAGTCCACCGCCTGCACAACTCGTTCATCGGGGACGATGTCGACGTAGCGCGCCTCGACGACGTCGGAGTCGGCGGAACTCTTGCCACGAGAGCCAGCTCGATCGGCGTAGGTCAGGACCAGCCGGTAGGAGCCGCCCGGCGTCGGATCGAATCGCTCGAACTTCGCGGTCATGCCCCGAGGCGGGAGCCAGGCCAGCAGGGCGTCACGGTCCACCAGGGCGTCGAAGACGCGGGCCACCGGGGCGGCGATGACACGAGAGGCGCGGTCGGTTCGGGGCATCGCCCGAATGGTAGGAGCCGCCACCAGATCGGTGAGGAGGCGGTCCGATTGCCCTCCACCTGGAACACGACCTCGTCACCCCTCTGATCCCAAATGCATCACGCACCGACGCGGGACCGTCACCCGACCTTTCGAGGTCGCCTTCGCAGCCGCATCCATCACCGCCTCCATACGACTGGCGATGAGGAAGGGTGCGACTCGAGGGACCATGAGACCATCCCCGAACCTCCCGGAGCGCCTTCGTGTGTCAATCTCGGGTGATGGAGCAGAGAATTTCGTTGGTGACCCTCGGCGTCTCTGACGTCCACCGATCACGACGCTTCTACGAAGCCCTCGGCTGGTCGGGGGAGTCGCCCGACGACGACGTCGTATTCTTCCAGGCCGGCGGCATGATCGTGGCGCTCTGGGGACGCGGCCAGCTCGCCGAAGACAGCACGGTCGACGACGAAGGTGGCTGGGGCGGAGTCACCCTGGCTCACAACGTCGGTTCGGCCGGGGCCGTCGACGCCGTCCTCGCGGAAGCCGAGGCTGCCGGCGCCACGATCGGTCGACCGGGAGCGGAGACGTTCTGGG
>CAZTOV010000029.1:0-21715 GCA_964615175.1 uncultured Burkholderiales bacterium | reverse complement strand
CGCATCATCAAGCTCCTCAACCGCGACCAGCTCGCGGTGAACGGCAGCACCATCCTCCTCCTCGGGCTCGCCTACAAACGCAACACCGGCGACGCCCGCGAGTCGCCTGCACTGGTCATCGCACAGCGACTTCTCGAGATGGGCGCCGACGTCCGCGCGGCAGACCCCCACGTCACCGAGGACGGCATCGATCCGCGAGTGGCCCGGGTCAGCTGCACCCCCGAGGAGGTGGCATCGGCCGATCTCGTGGTGGTCGTCACCGATCACGACGACTTCGACTTCGAGATGATCACGAACAAGGCCCGACGCATCCTCGAAACCCGACGGCGCCTCAACACCGAGAACACCGAGACCCTCTGACCGGCAGACCCCTACCCCGGTCGCCCCACGCGCCACTCGATCGACCGATGCGGGGCGACCATCAGCTGGCCGGGAGGCCTGCGGGTCAGTTGTCGTGGTCGGGGTGGGGAGGACCACCAAGGATGGGGTCGGCGTCGCTGCTTCAGCTCCTGGCGAAGATCCTCACCGGCGCTCTCATTCCTCGTGGAGAAGACCAGAACCGCAGGGCCAGCCGCTGGGCCTCACCTCACGGGACCTGACACGTCGCCAGGCCCGTCTCGAGCATGACCAGCGCGACGACGCCCCCATCGATGAGAGCGAGGAGGTCTGGAGCTTCAGCGCGAACGACCGGCCTTGGACGTCGAACCGGGCTTGTTCACGCTGGCACCCGCGCTGGAGGGGGCGACAACAGGCGGAGCCAAGTTCCACAGGGACCTCATCATTTGTCGCAAATGTTCCGTCTGCCAGCATCTCGTAGGCCTGCTCGAGAGAGAGGTCCTGGGGCTCCTCGGGATACCCGGCCGCGTACGAATCCGCCCGGAACAGGCCCCCGACCCAGTCGCCGCTTTCCTTGAGCCGGAGGCGCACGAGGCCCGCGGGATTCGACGCGAAGAGGTGATCCCACGCGCGCGGCGCGGGTGCTCGACCGAGAAAGATCTTGGCGATTGTGTACGTGGCGCACCCAACGGTCTCTAGACCTGCGGGGGGTCTGACACTCCCAACGCCCGCACTCTGGCACCTGAAAGTGACGCGCTCGCGTTTGTAAGCGCGCTAAAACGCCACTCTCACGTCACTACGCGGCTATAATGTCGTGACATGAAAGCGGACGATCGTGTGGCCGTGGAAAGACTCCGTTCCCGCCTTGCCCAGCTGGATCAGGACGCCCAAGCAATCCGGCGTGCCATCGCCGTTCTGCAGGGTGATGCTTCATCCCCAGCGGCAGGCAGGAGCAAGAGGCGCGTGCGTAGTGGGAGCACCACCGCGAAGGTTCAAAAGATCGTGCTCGACAACCCTGACCGCATCTGGGACGCGGAGGGTGTGTTGGAAGCACTCACCACCGCGGGAGACGCTCCAACCGCAAAGGATCCGGTCAACGCCATTCGCACCGCGTTGGCTCGACTCGCCAAGCGGGATGAGATCGAGCGTGTCGGCACCGGCGAGTACCGCGCTCCGACTCCGGGCCGGTCGCCAGAGCCAGACAAGGGTGAACCCAACGCGGATGATGACGCGTGGGATACAGGAAACGCCGAGGAACCGCCTGAACCGGCGGGGGGAGGACCCCTGCAGGCGATTACCTCGTAGGTCGCCGCAAGCCACCCAAACCAGGGTGGTGAGCGACGAGGGACGAGGGAGGGTGGCTACCTAAGCTCGCAGCCAGCGGGCCGCGGTGGCCACCCCCCTCGCGCGATTGCCTTGTAATTCTACCGCTTCTTGGGCTTCTGGCGCGGCCGGTTCCAGTACGGGGACTTGCAGGTAGGGCACACCCGCGGCTCCTGATCCTTGTCCCGCGGCACCCACTCGTGCCCGCATCGCTCGCAGCGGTATCCCCAGATCTGAACCTTGGCCACACGCTCCAGTCTATGTGTGGCGAGGTATTACGTCAAGGCTATTACTAGTGGGTATTGACTCCAAGGTATACCTCGTGGTATATTCCTACTAGGTGCATAC
Organism: uncultured Burkholderiales bacterium; assembly: GCA_964615175.1. GTDB lineage: Bacteria > Actinomycetota > Acidimicrobiia > IMCC26256 > JACPCJ01 > CAZTOV01. The sequence goes on along the minus strand of CAZTOV010000029.1, from coordinate 19,708 downwards.
AAGGAGTCCAAGTGGAAATCACGAACCTCGCCCAATTCACCGAGCAGATTCCCGACGAAGCCGCGGCCTGGAAGATGGTTGAGCGGTTGTGCTGGCCCGACGGCAAGCCCGTCTGCCCCCACTGCGCGGTGAAGGACGAGAACCACTACAAGCTCAAGCCCCGTTGCAACAGCCGCGGCAAGCCCTCTGCCCGCCGCGTGTGGAAGTGCCGCGCCTGCCGCCGCCAGTTCACGGCACTCGTCGGCACCGTGTTCCACGGCACGAAGGTGCCGCTCCGTAAGTGGCTCATGGCAATCTGGATGATGTGCTCCGCCAAGAACGGTGTGAGCGCACACGAGATTCACCGCAGCCTCGGCGTGACGTACAAGACGGCGTGGTTCATGTGCCACCGCGTACGCAAGGCCATGGAGCGCCAGCCGTTGGCGTCGAAGCTCAACGGGACCGTGGAAGCCGACGAGACCTACTTCGGCGGTAAGCAGAAGGGCCACCGCGGCCACCCTGGCCCCGGCTCAAACAAGGCCGCGGTCGTCAGCCTCGTGGAGCGCGATGGCGAGGTCCGCTCACACGCGGTCGCCAACGTGCGGAACGAAAACCTGCACCGCATCCTGCTTGAACAGATCGACCGCGGTGCGAAACTCATGATCGACCAGTACCGCGGCTACGTGATCCCCGGTCGCCAGTTCGTGAGCCACGAGACCGTCAACCACGCCCGCAACGAATACGTGCGCGGCAACGTCCACACGAATACCGTCGAGGGCTATTTCTCGAAGCTCAAGCGGTCATTGACGGGCACGTACTCCACGTCAGCCGCGAGCACCTCACCGCTACCTGGCCGAGTTCGACTACCGGCATAACACGCGGAAGGTGAGCGACGCTCAGCGGATGAAGCGGGTGTTCGGCCAGGTAGCCGGCAAGCGACTCACCTACCGAGCGCCAACAACCAAGGTCGAGTAGCCCTACTCTTCCTCGTCGGAGGGTTCCCGTTCCTCGTCCTCATCCGACTTGTCGTCAGGGTCGGTTGCCAAGAGGTCGCGTAGCGTTTCCTCGAAGTCGTCGGGAAGGTTGACCCTCTTGTCGCGCTTCGCCATCACCAGCAGCCCCCTGAATCTGCCGTGCCTTGTCGTGTAGACACGTACGGCGCGGCGCGGTGGTCGAGTCTGGCTGAAGGCGCGTCCCCGGAAAGGGCGTAGGGGCTAACCACCCCTCGTGGGTTCGAATCCCACCCGCGCCTCCAGACGCGGAAAGGGGTGCTACCGGAATAGCACCCCCTCCTTGCCTTGCACCCGCTAGAGGAACCACCCCCGCAGTCGGTGCAGGCCATGCAATTGCAATCGACAGCATACCCACTTGGCTTGAGATTTCAACACCACCCTCGTGGGCTACATCAATGTAATTACATCTCGCTACTCACACGCCACACTCGACGCGCCTTCAACATCACCAACAGCACGCGCGACAGACGCGGAAGTTAACACTTCTCCCAGCTACCACGCTCACCCCAGGGAAGCTAACCGGAATCGAGCCGCCGATTGATCGCCGAGTCCAGCGCACCCACCGCTGAGCGAAGCAGTGTGAGCATCTCCTGTCGTTCCGTGGTGGTCAGATCTTTGCTTTGGAACGTCCGGTCGAACGGTTGCCCCAGATCAATCCTCCTGGCCTGAAACTCGTCACGCATCGCGGTCCAGCCATCCGCCAAGGCTTGGACGTGCTTCCGCATGGCGGGATCGTCGCCACTGCGATTGATCAGACGTTCGGTGTCCGCGAGCAAGTGCCCGAGGCTGTTTCGGTGACGTTCCAGTGTGCCGATAACTGCCTCCCGACTCCGCTTCACAACGAAGGGGACTACCAGGAGACCAGCACCGACGACCACGGCGGCAAGGCCGCCGAGCATCACTTCGCCACGCCAAGCCGCCCCTTCGGCAAGTAGGGCAGAAACGGCGGAGCCAAGCCCAAGAGTCACGAGCGTGCCGCCTGCGGGACCCAAGAAACGCACCCCATCACGGTAGCGCCTTGTCCGTTTTGTGGTGGGTGCGCCACGTCAATAACCGCCAAGATCTTCAGGAGCTGTTCTTCGGGGAGGCGGGCCTGTTGACGGACGCGGACGCCCGAGGGTTCAAACAGCCTGTCTCGTCTCGCCGCCATGATCCTCTCGCGCAGGGAAGGGGGGAAGCCCGAGGAGCTGGCGCCTGATCGGGAGCTGATCGATCACGAGATGGCTCCCGGGAACCTCGAGGATCCGATAGAGCTGTGCCCTGGCGTCCGCGACCCTCACCTGCGTCAGGTTGGTGACAACCAGGTAACGTCCGTGGAGTTCCACTTCGCGAAGGTCGGGAGCAAGCTCGTCGACCTCACCTCCATTCCGGGCCACCGACGCGAGCCAGTGCGCGCGAACGACCTCGTCGACCGCGTACCAGCGGTTGTGCCCTCGTCGCTTGGCGGACAGAACCCAACCCGCCTGGACCCACTCATCGAACTGGTTGTCGGTGATTCGCGCCCTCTCAGCCGCGTCGGGAGCAGCGAAGGGTGGCAAGTCCCTTGAAGCGGCGAGGACTTCCCGCCAATGCACGTCCTCGATGTCCTCCAGTCCGCTCTCGACAAGCAGCGCAGCGAGCTGCGCCGCGCCCACCCGCCGTCCACCTGCTCCGATCTCCTCGGCAAGGTCCCGGAGTCGCTCCCAGCTCTCTTCCTTGAAGGGCACCTGTCTCGCGAGCGTCCACGCCGGGTCCGTGGGACGACCACCGGTCGAGCGAATCCGCCGGCTCACCTCGTGACGCAAGCCAAGGAGATCGAGCGGACCCCCGCTCGATCTCTGGTCCAGCTCCACAACACGCGAGGCACCGAGCGCCTCGGCGATCGGATCATCATGCTTGGTCATCGTCCCTCCCTCCGTCGTACTCGCTGATGCCGTAGTAGATGCCGCCGATCACGACGCCGACCTCGCCTTGGTGGGCCTCACGTCCCAGCTCGTGGAGGAAGTCCCGCAATCTGCGGAGGACCTCCGCGTCCTCGAGCAACTCGCCCGGCACGTACGAGGTCACCATCTGCGTCTCCTCGAAGATCAGGCCGAAACCGTGCTCGTCGTCTCGCCACACTCCCCTCCCGGGCGGGAAGGCCGTCGCCCCCCGGAACAGCCGCCCGAACGTCTCGAGTGCACGATCACACCAGTAGGCCTGGTCGATCGGCTCTTCGTGTCGATCCACGCTCGGCACGAACAGCGTGACCTGCACGGTCCCTGCCGGCGGTCCGGCGCCGAGCGCACGGTGAAGTTCATCGGTCATGGTAGCGACTTTCTATATCGAAAGGAGGCCGTTGTGCCTGCGGGGACCGGTCGGTGCCGGCCGCTCCGTCGCTCACGTTCAGGGTCCGCGGGTGACCCGGGAGGTGAGGGGTTGGCGGCGGCCTTCGTTATGGGGTGGGCAGGCGGGCCGGCCGTTGGCCTGGACGGTGGGGCCGCCGTGTTCGAAGCGCACGATGTGGTCGATGTCGCAGCGCTCGGCGGGTTCTTCGCAGGTGGGGTGCCAGCAGACGCGGTCGCGGACCTCGACGGCGCGGCGGGTCGCACCGCGGAAGAAACGTTGGCGGGCGCCGATGTCGATGACCCGCGACGACCCGTCGAAGACGACCCGTTCGACCTCCGCGGCGGTGAGCCAGGGCACGAGCCCGCCGGGGGTGACGGGCGTGCCGTTGGCCAGCTCGCAGACCCGCCCCGAAACCGTGGGGTAGTCGACGAGCACGGTGAAGAGGGGGCGGGGCCGCTTCCCGTCCTTGGGGGCGGTGGCGGCGCGGCGAGCCATCTCGACCAACGCGTCCAACCGTCGCTGCGCGGGGGTGCGGGCCAGCAGGTCGACGGTGACGTCGTCGCCGTACTTCGCCTTGGCCTCGGCCCAGTCGGCCTCGAACAACTCCCGTTCGATCGGCGAGAGCACGTTGTGGATGATCGTCCCGCGGATGGGGTCGGCCTGCCCGTCCATCACCCACGAGCCACCCAACGACGGTGAGAGGTGGAACCACCGGCCCGCCTCCTCGGCATCGGCGGCGTCTTCGACCCCGTCGGGGTCGGCGAGCTGCTCCCAGTAGGTGACCGCCTTGTGGAACTCCGCGAAACTCAACTCCTTCGCCTGGCCCACCAGCATCTCCTCGTCGCGTGCCAGCGCGGCACGGCGCTTCCGAGTCGCCGCCCGCACCAGGCGTTCGGCGTGCGCCTCGGTGATCTCCCCCGCCTCCAACGCCGCGCGGGTCGCCGGCAGGTCACGCAACCGGCGGCCCATACGGGTGGCCTTCCGGGCCGCCGCCAACGGCAGCCGGCACCGATGGGCGATCCACGCCGCGGCCGACTTGGCGCCCTCGAGCGCCCACCGGCCCCGCCGATCGAACACCCGCACCACCGCCGCCCCCACCCCACCCAGGCGCGACCGCTGCACCTCCAACTCCACCACCAGACGCGACAAATCGTCGTCGGAAAGATCGTGCAGCTCGAGGGCCTGAAGACCGTCGATGGCGCGAGCCAGCTCGGCCACCGCCTCCTCGGATGCGACCACCTGCGCCATCGAACACCTCCCCTTCAAGCCCGCGGACCAGCACCATCAAAAACTGCTCGTCCCTTGCAGAGGAGGGCCTCAGGTGACCAGACGTGACGCCGACCCTCGCTGCGTCACTCCACCATCATGCGTACAAACGTTCGCTAATGTCAAGCATGTCATTCAAAAAATCTTCGCCACGCTCAACCCGAATCCTACGGGTGGGGTCTGACAGTCGATCCGGAGAGGACCGGGACTCCCCAGCCGGCACATCGGGGGTGAGTTCACGTGCGCTCGCCAATGCGGGTCACGAACGCACGGGTACCGCCAACACCTCGGCGAACCACACGTAGCCCGCCGGTTCGATCCCCGCCTCGGGGTCAAGGGTCCGAGCCCGGAACTCCACGGCATATCGATGGAGGTCGTGCGGTAGATCGATCGGATCGGAGGTGAAGAAGGGACGCTCGTACACGGCACCCGGTGCCGGAAGCTGATGGTTTTCGACACAGAACTCCGTCTCGGGAACCGCCGCATCGAGGGTGACGTCGCGCAGTCGCACACACATCTCCGCGACCCACGAGGCCTGGATCGACACGGTGAAGGTCACATCGTGACCAACGAAATCTCGGCCATCCAGGGGCACGGTGAAGCGTTTGACCTGGGGATGGTCGAGGTCCTGTCCAAAGCACGTGGCGTGGACGTGCCACTCCCCGTCCGGGCAGGCATCGAAGCGACCGGCATGTCGCAGCATGTCGGTCGCTTGAGTACGAGGGGGCCCCTGCGCATTCCACTGAACGACTTCCTCGGCGGAGACGCACTCACTGGCGCTGTCGACGATTCGCGTCGCGCCGCTGAGGCCGTTCACACACGCCGTGATCGGTGCGCCAGTGCCGGACGAGCCGGCCAGAACGGGGACTCCGACCATGGCTCCGATCCCGATCACCAGCCCTACGCCAAGCCACCGTCGTTTCATCATGCTTCGGCTCCTTCCATCCGTACGACTGCATTCACCGGATTCCGAGAACGGTCACCCGGGTCCCTGGGACTTCGACCGTGCCGCAGGGGTTCATCGCCCGAGCGGCCTGCATCGGCCCCACCGACCTCCGTGTCGTGGCGCAGCACCACCGCGACCAGAACGGCTCCGACCATCGGGACCACCGGGAACCGCCAGAGGAAGTCGAGCGCGCTGTGGACGCCGATGGTCGTCAGCCCCGCAACGGCGGCGACCCAGTGGACCGGCGGCGATGAGTGGCGGGCCGACCAGACGACGTGCGCGAGGCCACCGAGAACGAGGGAGAGCACGAGCAGGCCCACGAGTCCGTGCTCGACCGCCATCCCGAGATACTCGTTGTGGGCATACCGGGCGAGGAGCGGGATCCCCTCTTCATTGCGATACACGAAGATCACGTTGCCCGGGCCCGTCCCCAACCAGGGCACCTGTTGGATGGTGGCGGCGGCATCACGCCAGATGTCCATCCGGTCGCCCAACGAGCCTGCCGTGAGACTCGCCCTCACTCCAGGTGCCCCCACCACGGCCGCCGCACCCACGACGGAAACAGCGCCTCCGAGCATCACCGGGAGACGACGTGTTCGGCGCGCGAACCGCGCAACGGCCGGCGCCAGCAGACAGGCGACTCCGAGACCGAGTGGAGCCATCCACGCGTTGGCGACGGTCCCGTTCGACGCCGGTATGAACAGCGCCACGAAGACCCCGGTGGCCACAACGTGCGGCCAGATCACCGTCACCGCGCGGCTGATTCCCACGACCGCGGCGAACACGGCAAGACCGCCGACGAACGCGAACGCACCCCCGCGGCTCCAGGTGGCGATGAGCCCCGCGAGCAAGGCCTGACACACCACCCGGTCGGTGATCCGAGCCGGTTCGTACACCAGACGAGCCAGGGGGACGAAGACAGCCGCCGCCACCACCGTGGCCAGGACGTTCGGGTACCAGAGCGTCGAGGCGGCCCGCCAGACGCCGCGGTCGAACGTCGCCAGCGGCTCGTGGTGCCAGGCGACGGCCGAGATCCCGATCACCGTCAGCACCACGGCGGTGAGAGCGAACCCGTAGAGGACGACGTCGCGTTCCCAGGTGGTCAACGCGCTCACCACGATGGTGATCGCGGCGAGCACGGTGAGCACGCCAACGACCGGGAGCGCTGCCTCGATCCCCGGTCCAGCGCCCGCGCTCGCTGCCACCACCGCCGCGACGAGCGCACAGCCGACCGTCGGTGCCCCCCAGACCCTCACCAACGGCTGGCGTCTGAACACGACCGCCAGGAACGCAACGCCGAGGATGCCGACGACCGCCCACTCGATCCACCGGAGGTCGTCGGCGTAGAAACCACCGTGGAGTAGTGACGCGGCTGCCAGCACCGCCACGACCGCGACCGGCACCGCCCACGCGCCCAGACTCATTGCAGGCTTCATCCGACGACCGCCGAGGACGTGTCGACCGCCACCCCGCATACGTGCCCCTCTGCCCGCGCGCGCCAGAAGCCGTCCTCCCCGTGCCACGGCGGCACCACTCCGGGCAGGAGGTCAGGAGCCGGCGCCGTCTCGTCCGGATACGCCCGCCATCGCACGTCGATCTCGCATCCGTCGAGTGCGGTTTGCAGGAGGGTCGTGTCTCCCACCACTCGGAGGGCGTCGGTGCTCACGATTCTCGAATGCGACCAGGCGACGCACGACGTCGCGTCGCACGTCCGCCGTGCCACCTCGATCCGCGTACCGGCGCGCAGTCGCGCCGATGGGGCGAGCGCCTCGTTGTTCGGCGGGATGCCGAGGTAGGAGAAGGCGGTGAGCCGCACGCTCTCCCCACCCGACGACGTCTCGGTCGTGTCGATGTGAACCGCCCGGGCCCAGTACTGGGGGCGGAGAGATGCGGCGTCGGGTGTCTCACCCGACACGATGAGCGGCCCGCCCCCCAAGGCAAGAACGAACGCCGCCACGGCCCCCGCGGGCCCGACGACGATCCGTCGCCATGCGGTGCCCGCCAAACCCCCTATGACGTCGCCGTCCGGTCCTCGGGATGGTCCGTCCGCGCAATTCGCCAGAGACCGGCGATGAGGATCAGCCCCAAGAGGCCGGCGACCAGGGCGCGGGGGAGCAGGCTGCCGCCACTGTCCTCGACGTCATCGGCCGGAAGCTCTTCGGCTTCGTCGTTCCGATCCGCTACTCCCGGCCGCAACTCCGGAAGTGCGAGGGGCCGTTGGAGCACCCTCGGCTCGCCGTCGCTCCCCCGTCCCACGGCCGAGAGCGTGTGCTCGCCGGGGGGCGCATCGTCGGGAAGAGCGAACGAAGCTTCCGCTCGACCATCGGCGTCGGCCTGGGCGGTTCCCAAGATCACCGGATCCGACTGGAGAACGAAGGTGACGACGGCGAACGGCTCGTATCCATCGACGCTGAAGCTCAGCGTGACCGGCCCGTCGGCCGCACCGGTCTGGGCCAACTCCTCGAGTTCCTCGAGGTCCTCCTCCGAGACCTCCACCTCGCCGGCCGGTCCACCCTGTGTCTCGATGATCTCCTCGATGAACTGGGCGAACACCTGCGCCACTCGTGCTCGGGTCTCCGAGCTGCTGCTGTCGATGGCGGTGCCGAGCGCCGGATTCGACAGAACGTCGCCCAGAACCTCCACATCCAGGTCGTCAAGGTCGACCACGACCGTCGTGGTGGTGACCGGACCCACATCGCTCGTCGTGGTGGTCGGCGCGACGGTGGTAGTGGTTGCCGGAAGGCTCGTCGTCGTCGGCAAGACCGTGCTGGTCGTGGTGGGCAGAAGCGTGCTCGTGGTCACGGGCACCGTCGTCGTAGTCGTCGAGGACGTGGTCGTAGTCGTCGAAGACGTGGTCGAACTCGTTGTGGAAGACGTCGTGGAACTCGTCGTCGGTGGCACTTCGAGCGGGAGCCCTGCGTCGATCCCCGTGCGGTGCTCGCCGTGTCCCAGAGCGATGATGTCGCTCGGGAGCGGAAGGTCACCCGACTCGTCGTCCCACCATTCCAGGAACGGGAACGCGGAGTCGAAGAACGTGTCGCACGACTCCGAGAACGCCACCCCATAGTTCGCACCCGGTAGGGACGGGATCGTGTACTCACCGTTGTCGTCGGTACTGGCCAGCCCGACCGATTCTTCGGTGTCGGAGTCCGTGAAGAAGACGCCTGCGCACACGTCGGGCAACGGCGCACCGTCGGTGTCGCTGACCACGCGACCGGAGATCGAGCCGATGTCGAGGGCAGCATCGATGTCGTCTCGCCGGTCTCCGACGTCGACCTCAATCGGAGTCGCGGGATCCGAACCCGTGACGTCGTCCCACGACTCGAACGAGATCACGCAGTTGGCGGGAGCATTGAACGAGACGGTGAACGTCCCCGGCGGGACGAACGTCTCATAGTGGCCGACTGCGTCAGTGAACTGTCGCGCCCCCGGAGTTCCGACGCAGATCCCTTCCGCGGGTGACCCGGTCGCTGCATCAGTCACGGTGCCCGAGATCCAGCCCCCGTCGAGGACAGCATCGATACCACCCCGCTGCTCTCCCAGCGCCAAGTCGATGGGCGCCCCAGCCGCGTGATCGCCGGCGTCGTCCCACCATTCGAAGACGAGGTCCGGGAAGAAGGAATGTGGGCCACATTCGCCGCTCGTGAAGACCACCTTGTAATCGCCCGGCGCCAGCGGCGTGAGCTCATACGTCCCATCGGCTCCGGAAATCGCGTTGCGTACCCAGAACTCGAAGTCGGCTCGATGAGCCTGGATGCAAACCCCCGCGAGGGCATCGCCGGTCGTGCTGTCTGTCACCTGACCGGAAATCGTGGCAACGTCGATCTCGGCGTCGACGCCCGTGACCGGCTCGCCCTCGACAAGAACGGCCTCCGCTCCTCCGAACGAGGGGACGTCGTTCCAGAACTCGAAGATGCCTCCACTGCAATCGTCGAATTGGACAAAGTAGGTGTCCGACGCGAGGCCGGTGAGTTCGTACCCCCCATCGGAACCGGTGGCCGCAAACACCTCCTTGGTCGAAATCCCGGCATCGTCGAGAAGCGCGACACACACGCCCTCGACGGGCGAACCGTCAGCGGCGTCCACCACCGTCCCCGAGATTGACCCCGGGCCCCCAGGTGGCAGGGGAGGACTGATCGGTGGAGAGTCCGGCGGGCTGAACGGTGGGCTGAACGGAGGGCATTCGGGCGGACTCAGCGGTGGGCTGAACGGCGGAGAGTCAGGCGGACTCAACGGCGGCTCAGGAGGACTGACCGCCGGCTCCCACTCCACGAAGGTCGTGGGGGTCGTGGGAAACTCGGGAGGACTTTCCGGCGGGCTCTCGGGCTCCTCGAGGCTGATCGGGCACTCGGAATCGATGTCGTGAACGAGGGAGGGTGACGCGAGATCCGCGGAACTGAGCATCGCTGCCATCACGCCGAGCACCACACCGAGCGCCGCCGCGGCCCTGAGGAGCTCGCGACCCCGCCGGGGCGGACGCTCCGCAGGCGGCTTCACGGCGTGACCGGCAAGAGCGCCGCGATCCTGCGATTTCGACGTGACGCGCCAACGGCGCTGCCAGATCCTGATGAGCCCGAGCCCGAGTACCACCAACACCAAACCCGTGGCCAGGCGTCGCATCACCCGTTGAAACCGTCCCGCCGTCACGGCTCTGTCACCCCGTTTGCGTGTCGCTCCAGATCGTTTGGAAGGCAAAGGGCAGGATTGCTCCCCTAGGCCCCCATTGCCCGATGAGACGCATAGTCTTCTTGAACACCACGCTAGGCGTCAAGTCCGCACACAGAACGCGGGAAATTCCCACGCAACGATCAACAGGGCGCGGTATTGCCATGAAACGACCTGGCCCGGACAACGCGACGAAGCCGCCCACGTCCGACCTCGAGGATCGTGGCTGAGCCATGGGCACGGTCCTCGTCACGGGTGGTGCCGGCTACATCGGCTCGCACACCGTTCGTCATCTCCGGAGCGCAGACTGGGACGTCGTCGTCTTCGACGACCTGTCGGCCGGGCATCGTGAAGCGCTCCCTAACGACGTGCCCCTCGTCGAGGGCGACCTCGCCGACCGCGGTGCAATCGCAGAGGCATTCCGCGTCCACGCACCACAGGCGGTCGTGCATTTCGCCGGCTCCATCGAAGCCGGCGAGTCGATGACCGACCCGCTGCGCTTCTGGCGCAACAACGTGGTGAACGGCGTCAATCTGCTCGAGGTGCTCCTCGAGTTCGGGCCCATACCGTTCGTCTTCTCCTCGAGCGCCGCCGTCTACGGCGAACCCGAGGAGGTGCCGATCCACGAGGACGCTCCCAAAGCCCCGACCAACGTGTACGGCGAGACCAAGCTCGCCTTCGAGCAGATCCTCCGGGCCCTCGACCGCTCCCACGACCTCCGCTCGATCTCACTGCGCTACTTCAACGCCTGCGGCGCCCACCCGAGCGGGGAGATCGGCGACGACCACCGGAACAAGACCCACCTGATCACCCTGGCGCTCCTCACCGCCCTCGGCCAACGCCAATCGATCAAGGTCTTCGGCACCGACTACTCCACCCCCGACGGCACCTGCATCCGCGACTACATCCACGTCGACGACCTCGCCGACGCCCACGTGCTCGCCCTCGACGCCCTCCGATCGGGAGCAGCGACCGACGCCTACAACGTGGGCCTCGGCCAGGGCTCCAGCGTGCAGGAAGTCCTCGACACCGTCGACCGCGTCACCGGCAGCCCCATCCCCCGAGAGACCGCGGAACGGCGAGCCGGCGACCCCGCCGTGCTCGTCGCCGACCCGCGACGCATCCACGACGAACTGGCCTGGGCACCCTCACACCCCGACCTCGACGAGATGATCGCCACCGCCTGGAAATGGCACCGCCGCCACCCGCACGGTTTCAACGCTGACGACACCTCATGAGCCGACCCGATCGGGATCAGGGCCCGCGCTCCACGCGGGAGGTGAGGGGTGTGCGGCGGCCTTCGTGATGGGGTGGGCATGAAGCGGAACCGGGTTTGGCGAGCGACGCCCCGGAGACGACCGCGGCCCGGACGCTGTCGGGCGCGAGGGCGTCGAGACCCACGGTCACGACCCGGGAAGCCGCCGACCTGCTCAACCTCTCGCGGCCCTCCCTGATCGAGATGAGCGCCGATGGGGCCGGCGGGGTGAAGGTTCCGTCATCCCTTGGTCGCCCATGCGGCCAGGAGTTCCTCGGGCCCGAGCACGACGTCGAGGTCCTCGGTGGTGAAGCCGGCGCGCGACACGCCGACCATCAGTGCGTCCTCCGCGCCGGGCACGCGTGGTCGCGCGGCGGCAAGACCCGCGAGGTCGCGGCGGCCGAAGGGGGACCGCTCGCGCCACTTGATCGATCCCACGAACGTCACGGGTGACGGCGCGTGCGGTTCGCGGCCACCCACGAGGTCGACCTCGACGTCGCGGGTGCGGGTCCAGTAAGAGCCGACGTGACGCGCGGGTCCGAACCGCTCGTCGGGCAGCAGCCGTTCGACAGAGGCGCGCACCAGTGGCTCGACCGCCCGGCCCCGATAGTCGCTCCACTGCTCGGCGATGCGAGCGGCGAGCAGGTCCCCTCGGCTGCGTAGCAGGAGCTCGATGTTCGGTCCGATGAAGCGCAGCCAGAACCGCAGGTAGGGATCGGCGACCCGGTAGAGCGCGTTGCGGCTCGGGCGGCCGGACAGCGGGCGGTCGACGGCGACGACACGCTTGTCGTCGGCGAGCACCTGGAGCGTGCGCGTGAGCGAGCCCTGGTTGATCCCGGACCGGCGGCCGATGGTGGCGAAGGTGGTCTCGCCGGCTCCGATCACCTCGAGGACGTCGCGTGCTTGCAGCCCGGGCGGGAACTCGGCGTTGAGGATCCGCTCGCCCACGACCACCAACGGCGAGGTCGAGTCGGCGAGTTGCGTCTTCAGGAAACTCGAGAGCCTCTTCGGGCCGTGCCACGCGTCGGCCAGCGTCGGGAACCCGCCGAGCACGAGATGGGCGTCGAACGCGCCGGCGGCACCGAGCCCCAGTGTCTCGGCCGTCTCCGCCACGGTGAAGGGCTCGATCACCATTTCCCGCATCCGCTGGTACAGGGGGCGGTCGTACCCCCCGAGCATCTCCATCATGGACAGGTCCGAGCCGACGGCGATCAACAGAATCGGGACGCGAGACAGGTGGCGGTCCCACACCCGCTGGAGAACGCCCTCGAGCGTGGAGTCGGCCTCCACGAGGTACGGGAGCTCATCGATCACGACGATGCTGGGCTTCGACACGTTCGAGGCCAGCAGTCGCAGCGCCGGTTCCCACCGCTCGAACGTGACACCGGCGAAGAACGGGGCGGCCTCGAGGAACGACGTGCCCACCTCGGTGCCGAACCCACCCATCTCATCGGTCGAGCTCGCGCCCTTGGCCGCGGTGAAGAACGCGCTCGGGGCGTTCGCAGTGCGCAAGAACTCCTCAACAAGTCGGGACTTGCCGACCTGTCGCCGGCCCCGGACAGAGAGGAAGACACCCTCGCCGGTTTCCTTCACGGTCTGGAGGTGCCCGTGCAGGGCCCGAAGCTCGTTGACTCGACCGACGAAACCCGCCACGGCCTCAGTATACCTGTGCAGATAGAACCTGCATAGATGCAACCTGCATCAATGCAGGTAGTCTGGACCACACACCGACGCCCGCCGTCGCCTCCGACGCCCCTCGTTCACGACCCGAAGTCGGCCCGATGGTCATGGCCCGCGCTCCACGCGGGAGGCGAGGGGTTGGCGGCGGCCTTCGTTGTGGGGTGGGCATGCGGGCCGGCCGTTGGCCTGGACGGTGGGGCCGCCGTGTTCGAAGCGCACGATGTGGTCGATGTCGCAGCGCTCGGCGGGTTCTTCGCAGGTGGGGTGCCAGCAGACGCGGTCGCGGACCTCGACGGCGCGCCGTGTCGCACCGCGGAAGAACCGTTGGCGCACACCGACGTCGATCACGCGTGAGGGGCCGTCGAAGACGACCCGTTCGATGTCGGCTTCGGTGAGCCAGGGGACGAGCCCGCCGGGGGTGATAGGGGTGCCGTTGGCCAGCTCGCAGACCCGCCCGGAAAGCGTGGGGTAGTCGCAGAGCGCGGTGAAGAGGGGGCGGGGCCGCTTCCCGTCCTTGGGGGCGGTGGCGGCGCGGATGGCCATCTCGACGAGCGCGTCGAGGCGTCGCTGCGCGGGGGTGCGGGCCAGCATGTCGACGGTGACGTCGTCGCCGTGCTTGGCCTTGGCGTCGGCCCAGTCGGCCTCGAACAGCTCCCGTTCGATCGGCGAGAGCACGTTGTGGATGATCGTCCCGCGGATGGGGTCGGCCTGCCCGTCCATCACCCACGAGCCACCCAACGACGGTGAGAGGTGGAACCACCGGCCCGCCTCCTCGGCATCGGCGGCGTCTTCGACCCCGTCGGGGTCGGCGAGCTGCTCCCAGTAGGTGACCGCCTTGTGGAACTCCGCGAAACTCAACTCCTTCGCCTGGCCCACCAGCATCTCCTCGTCGCGTGCCAGCGCGGCACGGCGCTTCCGAGTCGCCGCCCGCACCAGGCGTTCGGCGTGCGCCTCGGTGATCTCCCCCGCCTCCAACGCCGCGCGGGTCGCCGGCAGGTCACGCAACCGGCGGCCCATACGGGTGGCCTTCCGGGCCGCCGCCAACGGCAGCCGGCACCGATGGGCGATCCACGCCGCGGCCGACTTGGCGCCCTCGAGCGCCCACCGGCCCCGCCGATCGAACACCCGCACCACCGCCGCCCCCACCCCACCCAGGCGCGACCGCTGCACCTCCAACTCCACCACCAGACGCGACAAATCGTCGTCGGAAAGATCGTGCAGCTCGAGGGCCTGAAGACCGTCGATGGCGCGAGCCAGCTCGGCCACCGCCTCCTCGGATGCGACCACCTGCGCCATCGAACACCTCCCCTTCAAGCCCGCGGACCAGCACCATCAAAAACTGCTCGTCCCTTGCAGAGGAGGGCCTCAGGTGACCAGACGTGACGCCGACCCTCGCTGCGTCACTCCACCATCATGCGTACAAACGTTCGCTAATGTCAAGCATGTCATTCAAAAAATCTTCGCCACGCTCAACCCGAATCCTACGGGTGGGGTCTGACAGTCGATCCGGAGAGGACCGGGACTCCCCAGCCGGCACATCGGGGGTGAGTTCACGTGCGCTCGCCAATGCGGGTCACGAACGCACGGGTACCGCCAACACCTCGGCGAACCACACGTAGCCCGCCGGTTCGATCCCCGCCTCGGGGTCAAGGGTCCGAGCCCGGAACTCCACGGCATATCGATGGAGGTCGTGCGGTAGATCGATCGGATCGGAGGTGAAGAAGGGACGCTCGTACACGGCACCCGGTGCCGGAAGCTGATGGTTTTCGACACAGAACTCCGTCTCGGGAACCGCCGCATCGAGGGTGACGTCGCGCAGTCGCACACACATCTCCGCGACCCACGAGGCCTGGATCGACACGGTGAAGGTCACATCGTGACCAACGAAATCTCGGCCATCCAGGGGCACGGTGAAGCGTTTGACCTGGGGATGGTCGAGGTCCTGTCCAAAGCACGTGGCGTGGACGTGCCACTCCCCGTCCGGGCAGGCATCGAAGCGACCGGCATGTCGCAGCATGTCGGTCGCTTGAGTACGAGGGGGCCCCTGCGCATTCCACTGAACGACTTCCTCGGCGGAGACGCACTCACTGGCGCTGTCGACGATTCGCGTCGCGCCGCTGAGGCCGTTCACACACGCCGTGATCGGTGCGCCAGTGCCGGACGAGCCGGCCAGAACGGGGACTCCGACCATGGCTCCGATCCCGATCACCAGCCCTACGCCAAGCCACCGTCGTTTCATCATGCTTCGGCTCCTTCCATCCGTACGACTGCATTCACCGGATTCCGAGAACGGTCACCCGGGTCCCTGGGACTTCGACCGTGCCGCAGGGGTTCATCGCCCGAGCGGCCTGCATCGGCCCCACCGACCTCCGTGTCGTGGCGCAGCACCACCGCGACCAGAACGGCTCCGACCATCGGGACCACCGGGAACCGCCAGAGGAAGTCGAGCGCGCTGTGGACGCCGATGGTCGTCAGCCCCGCAACGGCGGCGACCCAGTGGACCGGCGGCGATGAGTGGCGGGCCGACCAGACGACGTGCGCGAGGCCACCGAGAACGAGGGAGAGCACGAGCAGGCCCACGAGTCCGTGCTCGACCGCCATCCCGAGATACTCGTTGTGGGCATACCGGGCGAGGAGCGGGATCCCCTCTTCATTGCGATACACGAAGATCACGTTGCCCGGGCCCGTCCCCAACCAGGGCACCTGTTGGATGGTGGCGGCGGCATCACGCCAGATGTCCATCCGGTCGCCCAACGAGCCTGCCGTGAGACTCGCCCTCACTCCAGGTGCCCCCACCACGGCCGCCGCACCCACGACGGAAACAGCGCCTCCGAGCATCACCGGGAGACGACGTGTTCGGCGCGCGAACCGCGCAACGGCCGGCGCCAGCAGACAGGCGACTCCGAGACCGAGTGGAGCCATCCACGCGTTGGCGACGGTCCCGTTCGACGCCGGTATGAACAGCGCCACGAAGACCCCGGTGGCCACAACGTGCGGCCAGATCACCGTCACCGCGCGGCTGATTCCCACGACCGCGGCGAACACGGCAAGACCGCCGACGAACGCGAACGCACCCCCGCGGCTCCAGGTGGCGATGAGCCCCGCGAGCAAGGCCTGACACACCACCCGGTCGGTGATCCGAGCCGGTTCGTACACCAGACGAGCCAGGGGGACGAAGACAGCCGCCGCCACCACCGTGGCCAGGACGTTCGGGTACCAGAGCGTCGAGGCGGCCCGCCAGACGCCGCGGTCGAACGTCGCCAGCGGCTCGTGGTGCCAGGCGACGGCCGAGATCCCGATCACCGTCAGCACCACGGCGGTGAGAGCGAACCCGTAGAGGACGACGTCGCGTTCCCAGGTGGTCAACGCGCTCACCACGATGGTGATCGCGGCGAGCACGGTGAGCACGCCAACGACCGGGAGCGCTGCCTCGATCCCCGGTCCAGCGCCCGCGCTCGCTGCCACCACCGCCGCGACGAGCGCACAGCCGACCGTCGGTGCCCCCCAGACCCTCACCAACGGCTGGCGTCTGAACACGACCGCCAGGAACGCAACGCCGAGGATGCCGACGACCGCCCACTCGATCCACCGGAGGTCGTCGGCGTAGAAACCACCGTGGAGTAGTGACGCGGCTGCCAGCACCGCCACGACCGCGACCGGCACCGCCCACGCGCCCAGACTCATTGCAGGCTTCATCCGACGACCGCCGAGGACGTGTCGACCGCCACCCCGCATACGTGCCCCTCTGCCCGCGCGCGCCAGAAGCCGTCCTCCCCGTGCCACGGCGGCACCACTCCGGGCAGGAGGTCAGGAGCCGGCGCCGTCTCGTCCGGATACGCCCGCCATCGCACGTCGATCTCGCATCCGTCGAGTGCGGTTTGCAGGAGGGTCGTGTCTCCCACCACTCGGAGGGCGTCGGTGCTCACGATTCTCGAATGCGACCAGGCGACGCACGACGTCGCGTCGCACGTCCGCCGTGCCACCTCGATCCGCGTACCGGCGCGCAGTCGCGCCGATGGGGCGAGCGCCTCGTTGTTCGGCGGGATGCCGAGGTAGGAGAAGGCGGTGAGCCGCACGCTCTCCCCACCCGACGACGTCTCGGTCGTGTCGATGTGAACCGCCCGGGCCCAGTACTGGGGGCGGAGAGATGCGGCGTCGGGTGTCTCACCCGACACGATGAGCGGCCCGCCCCCCAAGGCAAGAACGAACGCCGCCACGGCCCCCGCGGGCCCGACGACGATCCGTCGCCATGCGGTGCCCGCCAAACCCCCTATGACGTCGCCGTCCGGTCCTCGGGATGGTCCGTCCGCGCAATTCGCCAGAGACCGGCGATGAGGATCAGCCCCAAGAGGCCGGCGACCAGGGCGCGGGGGAGCAGGCTGCCGCCACTGT
Source organism: uncultured Burkholderiales bacterium (assembly GCA_964615175.1). GTDB lineage: Bacteria > Actinomycetota > Acidimicrobiia > IMCC26256 > JACPCJ01 > CAZTOV01. Next base: position 2,205 of record CAZTOV010000029.1, on the reverse strand, counting down.
CCTCGACGTCATCGGCCGGAAGCTCTTCGGCTTCGTCGTTCCGATCCGCTACTCCCGGCCGCAACTCCGGAAGTGCGAGGGGCCGTTGGAGCACCCTCGGCTCGCCGTCGCTCCCCCGTCCCACGGCCGAGAGCGTGTGCTCGCCGGGGGGCGCATCGTCGGGAAGAGCGAACGAAGCTTCCGCTCGACCATCGGCGTCGGCCTGGGCGGTTCCCAAGATCACCGGATCCGACTGGAGAACGAAGGTGACGACGGCGAACGGCTCGTATCCATCGACGCTGAAGCTCAGCGTGACCGGCCCGTCGGCCGCACCGGTCTGGGCCAACTCCTCGAGTTCCTCGAGGTCCTCCTCCGAGACCTCCACCTCGCCGGCCGGTCCACCCTGTGTCTCGATGATCTCCTCGATGAACTGGGCGAACACCTGCGCCACTCGTGCTCGGGTCTCCGAGCTGCTGCTGTCGATGGCGGTGCCGAGCGCCGGATTCGACAGAACGTCGCCCAGAACCTCCACATCCAGGTCGTCAAGGTCGACCACGACCGTCGTGGTGGTGACCGGACCCACATCGCTCGTCGTGGTGGTCGGCGCGACGGTGGTAGTGGTTGCCGGAAGGCTCGTCGTCGTCGGCAAGACCGTGCTGGTCGTGGTGGGCAGAAGCGTGCTCGTGGTCACGGGCACCGTCGTCGTAGTCGTCGAGGACGTGGTCGTAGTCGTCGAAGACGTGGTCGAACTCGTTGTGGAAGACGTCGTGGAACTCGTCGTCGGTGGCACTTCGAGCGGGAGCCCTGCGTCGATCCCCGTGCGGTGCTCGCCGTGTCCCAGAGCGATGATGTCGCTCGGGAGCGGAAGGTCACCCGACTCGTCGTCCCACCATTCCAGGAACGGGAACGCGGAGTCGAAGAACGTGTCGCACGACTCCGAGAACGCCACCCCATAGTTCGCACCCGGTAGGGACGGGATCGTGTACTCACCGTTGTCGTCGGTACTGGCCAGCCCGACCGATTCTTCGGTGTCGGAGTCCGTGAAGAAGACGCCTGCGCACACGTCGGGCAACGGCGCACCGTCGGTGTCGCTGACCACGCGACCGGAGATCGAGCCGATGTCGAGGGCAGCATCGATGTCGTCTCGCCGGTCTCCGACGTCGACCTCAATCGGAGTCGCGGGATCCGAACCCGTGACGTCGTCCCACGACTCGAACGAGATCACGCAGTTGGCGGGAGCATTGAACGAGACGGTGAACGTCCCCGGCGGGACGAACGTCTCATAGTGGCCGACTGCGTCAGTGAACTGTCGCGCCCCCGGAGTTCCGACGCAGATCCCTTCCGCGGGTGACCCGGTCGCTGCATCAGTCACGGTGCCCGAGATCCAGCCCCCGTCGAGGACAGCATCGATACCACCCCGCTGCTCTCCCAGCGCCAAGTCGATGGGCGCCCCAGCCGCGTGATCGCCGGCGTCGTCCCACCATTCGAAGACGAGGTCCGGGAAGAAGGAATGTGGGCCACATTCGCCGCTCGTGAAGACCACCTTGTAATCGCCCGGCGCCAGCGGCGTGAGCTCATACGTCCCATCGGCTCCGGAAATCGCGTTGCGTACCCAGAACTCGAAGTCGGCTCGATGAGCCTGGATGCAAACCCCCGCGAGGGCATCGCCGGTCGTGCTGTCTGTCACCTGACCGGAAATCGTGGCAACGTCGATCTCGGCGTCGACGCCCGTGACCGGCTCGCCCTCGACAAGAACGGCCTCCGCTCCTCCGAACGAGGGGACGTCGTTCCAGAACTCGAAGATGCCTCCACTGCAATCGTCGAATTGGACAAAGTAGGTGTCCGACGCGAGGCCGGTGAGTTCGTACCCCCCATCGGAACCGGTGGCCGCAAACACCTCCTTGGTCGAAATCCCGGCATCGTCGAGAAGCGCGACACACACGCCCTCGACGGGCGAACCGTCAGCGGCGTCCACCACCGTCCCCGAGATTGACCCCGGGCCCCCAGGTGGCAGGGGAGGACTGATCGGTGGAGAGTCCGGCGGGCTGAACGGTGGGCTGAACGGAGGGCATTCGGGCGGACTCAGCGGTGGGCTGAACGGCGGAGAGTCAGGCGGACTCAACGGCGGCTCAGGAGGACTGACCGCCGGCTCCCACTCCACGAAGGTCGTGGGGGTCGTGGGAAACTCGGGAGGACTTTCCGGCGGGCTCTCGGGCTCCTCGAGGC
>CAZTOV010000028.1:0-22108 GCA_964615175.1 uncultured Burkholderiales bacterium | reverse complement strand
TGGAGATCGCAGAGACCGCCCGCCTCCGCGACCCCCCCGCCGCCTGAACTCCTCGCGCCGGGCCGCCGCACCACCCACAGATCAATCAGGAGCGCCAGTCATCTACGGTCTATGAAAGTCGCTGCGCTTTCGCTCACAGCCATCCTGCGATCCGACACGCAGGGCCGACTGCCGGCGCGCCGGATGTGTGAACTCGGGGACGTCGACCTCCCGCACCCGAATCGCTAACCCCGCCGTCTCGGTGGCCGTTTGGTGAGGCGGGTTCGGACTCGCTTCAGCAGGGCGTCGGGTGTGGTGCCGAGCGTCTCGGCGAGGACGAAGAGGGTCGGGATCGAGGGCAGGTGCTCACCTCGTTCCATCCGGCCGAGGCCGGAGCGGTCGTATCCCGACATCAAGGCCAGCCGTTCCTGCGAGATCCCGGCGCGTTTCCGCTGCTCGCGAAGCACGGCGCCGAACACCTCCTGCATCTCTCCCCGGTGCACAGACACGCCGCGAAATCTGACCGCCAGAGGCATGACGTGCCACGGAATACCTTGCCCCGGAAAAATTTGCTCTTTTTCCGACACGAACGGGCTCCCCATACGTGTACCTGGGTGGCGGGTTCCGCCGCGCCCGCCGTGGGGCGCCGCATCGGGCGGCGCCATGAGCATCCGGAGAGGAGACCGCGATGTCAGAAAGGTCCGAAAGGAGAGGTCGCGCCCCCAGATCGCGACGAGTGAAGACGACGAGACGACGGTGGCGATGGTCGCCGCCGTTGTGGAGCGTGGCCGTCCTGGCCGCGCTGGTGTCGCCCGTGCTGGCGACGCCGGACATGGCGTCGGCCCAAGAGGCCACCTGTAGCGAGACCTTCACCTATACGGGCTCGCCGGAGTCGTACACGGTGCCCGGCGGAACGAATTCGGTGGTCGTCGACGCGTTCGGCGCGGAAGGCGGGGACACGAGCGCGCCCACCGGCTCGCCCGGCAAGGGCGGTGGCGTCCGCAGCGTGCTCGACGTCACCCCCGGAGACACCCTGGTGGTCTCGGTGGGCCAGCAGGGCGCCCCGACCTCGACCAGCGGAGGACCGGGGACCTTCGGAGGAGGAGGCGGCACGACCGCGGTGGCCGGAACCGGCGGCGGCGCCTCCGATGTGCGTCAAGGGGGCAGCAGTCTCTCCAACCGTGTCGTGGTAGCCGGCGGTGGCGGCGGAAGCGGCCACGGCGAGATCGGCTCCCACGGCGGCGACGGCGGCCACCCCGCAGGCACCCAGGGCGGCGACGGCCCCGACCACGGCGACGAGGGCGGCCACGGCGGGACGCAGACCGCCGGCGGCGCTCCCGGCACCGACGGCCCCTCGTATGTCGAGACCGCCGCCACCGCCGGGTCGCTCGGCCAGGGCGGCAACGGCGGCGTGGGCCAGGGAAGCTACCGGTACTACTACGGCGGTGGCGGAGCCGGCGGCGGCTACTACGGCGGTGGCGGCGGCAAGGGCGGCTCCGGCTACCTCTCGCCCCACTCCTACGCCGACGGCGGCGGAGGCGGCGGAGGCTCCAGCTTCGGCCCGACCGGCACCGTCTTCGAGACCGGCGTCAACACCGGCCACGGCGAGGTGACCATCACCGCCGTCGGCTGCACCGACCCCGGAGACCTGATCGAGGAACCCGGTTTCCGCTGGGCGTCGGACGTCTGTGACGGGGGGACGAACGTGGTGTCGGGGTTCTTCGGGGGCGAGTACGTGAAGGTCCGCACCGCGCCCGACCCGGACGATCCGGGCACGACGATGGTGTGCGTGGCCGCCGACGACCGCGACGAGCACCACCTGGGCGGCCGGGTCGACGTACGCGCCGGGCTCCCGGGCACTCCGGTGGCCACCGACGACGACGTGGACGCGTGCCAGGGCGAGGACGGCAACGTCACCCTGCTCAGCGGCACGGTGGCGGGCGGCCAGCCCGTCCGCCTCGACGTGGCGACGGTGCCGGGTGACGACGGCGATCTGGTGTGGGTGTGCACCCAGCTCACCGACGCCGTCGGCGCTCGTTTGGTGTTCAGCGCCGCCGACGCCACCGGCCCGAGCTTCGAGCCGGACATCACCGAACCGCACCCGTTCTACACCGAGGAGCCGTGGCCGGTGGTCGGCCAGCCCTCGGCGGCGTGCGACGGGGTGGGGCAGAACGGTCAGGAGAACAACAGGGAGAACCACCTGGTGAACGCCCGGGTGGGCTCCACGTTCCTGGGCCTCTACAACGCACAGCCGGGCGGCGACAGCGACGCCCACTGGGTGTGCTACCGCGCCCAGACCAGCCCCACCGAGGGCGAGGGCGGGCGCATCGTCGCCGATGCCACCCCGTCGAGCGGAAGCGACGCCACCGGGTGCACCTGGGACGTGGTCACGACGGGCAGCCCGATCTCGGCGGGGCTGTTCCTCAACTGGGACCCCACCCAGGACCCGCCGCCCGACTCGGCCAAGGTGTGCGTGACCACCAACGACGTGGTCTTCACCACCGTGACGGCCGAGATCGAGACCCCCGGTTTCGAGCAGGACACCGCCTGAGCGAGGCCGAATCATGACGGGGAGGGTGCCGGTCGCGTCTCCGGGGCCGGCACTCTCCCCGCCCACATGCAGCAGAATGGGAGCGACGAACACACCAGGCACGGAGCCCACCACGAAACCCTCACGAAGCCCCCGAAGCACGCGAAGCGCTCGCATCGCCGCCGCGATGGCGGTGGGCCTGACCCTCGCCGCCCTCACACCCGCCACCGAGGCGGGAAGCCCGGCCCAACGATTCCCCGACGACCCCGAGTTCGAGGAGCAGTGGGCGCTGCACAACACCGGCCAGACCGTCAACGGCACCACCGGCACCCCCGACGCCGACGTCGACGCCCCCGAAGCCTGGCATCACGCCACCGGCACCACCGACGTGGTGGTCGGCGTCATCGACACCGGCGTCGCCTACGACTCGGTGGACCTCGCCGGCAACATGTGGACCAACCCGCAGGGGGTCGGCGGCTGCGACCCCGGCACCCACGGCTACAACTTCGTCGACCGTAACTGCGACCCCGACGACACCAGCGGCCATGGCACCGCCGTCGCCGCCGTGCTCGGCGCGGTCGGCAACAACGACACCCGGGGCACTGGCCTCGCCTGGACCACCCGCATCATGGCCCTCCGTGTCAACCACGTTCCCGTCTTCACCAACTTCATGAGCAGGAGCCGGGCCATCGAAGCCATCGACTGGGCCATCGCCGCCCGGGAGGCCAAGGTCAACGTGCGGGTGCTCAATGCCTCGTTCGGGGGAACGACTCACTCGGCGGCCTTCCGAGACGCCATCCAGCGGGCCGGCGAGGCCGGCATCCTCTTCGTCACCGCCTCGGGGAACGACAGCCGCGACATCGACGGCGGCGACCCGACCTACCCGTGCGCCTACGACGTGGCCACGCTGATCTGCATAGGTGGGTCGGGGCAGAACGATCAATACGCCTTCAACTGGGGTGCCGAGTCGGTGGACCTCGCCGCCCCAGCGGGCAACATCTACACCCGTGAGGGCACCGGGTCGGGCACGTCGCTGGCCGCGCCGTTCGTGGCCGCCACCGCGGCGCTGATCTGGGGCGAGCAGCCCGACCTCACCCCCGAGCAGGTGAAGGCGAAGATTCTCCACAACGTCGACATGATCCCCTCGCACTCGGGCAAGACCGTCACCGGCGGACGGCTCAACGCCTACCGCGCCCTCACCGGCCCCATCCCCTCCGACCCACCCTCGTCGACCACCTCGACCACTTCGCCCTCGGGGGGCGGGGGCTCGACGCCCACGACCGCGCCGGGTTCGCCACCGGACGGTGGCTCCGGCGGCTCCGGCTCCAGCGACTCAGACGGGTCGAGCGGCTCGGACGGGTCGAGCGGCTCAAATGGCTCGGACGGCGGCGACGACCCGTCCGATCCGCCGATCGGAGAGATTTCCGACGGCTCCACCACCTCCGATACCAGCAGCGGCGGCCCGGGCAGTGGCGGCACCACCAGCCGATCGACAGCCGGTGACGGGCCGGCAGGCGGCACCGATCCGAAGACCCCGCCCGACGACGGGGGCACCACCGGCGGCGGGTCCGGCGACGTCCCGCCCGGTGGGCGCGGCGACGCCGTCGCCCGCTACGCCGACGACGGCGGTGGGAGTCGGGGCGGGTGGTGGCTGCTCGGCGGCGGCACCGCCGCCCTCGCCGGCGCCGCCCTGCTCACCCGCCGCCGCTGGCTGCCCCTGCTCCCGTTCGGATAGCCCCCACCCCGGGGTCAGCCGCCCAGGTACAGCTCGGCGACGCCCTCGTCGTTCACACCCAGCGCGGCGGCGGTGTCGCCCTCGTGGTCGAGGCCCACCTCGGCCCAGGAGTCCTCGGCCACCACCCACGCCCGCCGGCGGCCGCGGCTGTCGATCACCGTGACGCCGAACACGTCGCTCTCGGCGCGCCCGACGCGGCCCACCACCGCCCGCACCCGGCCCTGCTCGTCGACCACCTCGACCCGCCGTGTGCGAACCACGTCCTCGACGTCCTCTGTCGTACCCTCGCCCATGTCGGCACCTCCTGTTTAGGTGTCGGCCAGGCCGGGGGCTGTTTGCGCAGCGCCCCGGCCACTGATGTTGTCGCCCCCGATCGTCCCATGGGGGTGTGACGGGAACTCCGAAGGTCAGGCCCGGCGGAAGCGCCAGCGGGCGTCGTGAATGAGGTCGCGGAACCTCGCCGGCCCCTGCACCGAGACGTCCTCGTCGGGAGGCCACGGGACCCCGGTCGGTCGCCACCGTCGCCACGCCAACGCGTCCCGGTCGCCGGTGACGACGACCCGGGGGAACCCCAGATCCTTCGACGCGGCCGCCCGGAGCGCCGCCGCAGCCGCCTCGGTCACAGCCGGAAGCTCCGTCTCGAACGCCGGGGCGACGAATCCGCCGCGGCTGTGCGCGGCGATGCCGGCGAGCACCTCCACCGCCTCGTCGGCCATGTCGAACGCCCACGCCAGGCCGCGAGCGTCGGTCAGCGTGGTGACCACCTGTTCGACGATCTCGTCGGTGAGGATCAGCGCGAAGTCGCCTTCAGCGGCGACGAACGCTCCCACCGCATCCACATGGGGATCGGTGGTCTTCGGGGGCATGGCCGGGAAGCGCAGCGCGGCTGCACTCGTCCGAGAGAGCGCCGCCACGACGACGTCGGCCGCGACGACGACCTCGACGGGCTGCAAGGCCTACTCCGCGTCCAGTTCCCGGAAGATCTCGGCCACCGGATGGTGATCCCCGTCGCGGGCGGGGACCGGAAACCGGCCGCGCAGGCCGGCCACGACCAGCTTGGCCTGGGCCACCGCATCGGGGTCGGGGTCGGCCAGAGCCGCCGCCACCAGTTCGGGGATGTCGGCCTCGGAACGTCCGGCCCCGGCGAGACGCTCCTCCCCGTAGGCCTGGACCTCGACGAGTCGCTGGGCCAGCTCGTAGCGCTCCATGACATCGAGAGCCTTGCGGAGAAACGCGCTGCGGTTCCCACCGCCGTACACATCGGCGAGATGCTCGAGCCGGGAGCGATCAGGCTCGTCGACGGAGAAACCGATGGTCCTGGCGGTGCGCATGTCGTTCACGGTAGCATCGTTGCCTACCGTATGCAACCGTTCGGGCCGGACCCGCGCCGTCGCCGAACTCCGGCGTTCAGCGACTCGCGCCCGAGAAGTCGTACGGCGGTCGGACGACGCCGCGTTCGGTGACGATGGCGGTGGTCAGCTCGGCCGGAGTGACGTCGAACGCGGGATTGTGCGCCCGCGCGCCCGCGGGAGCGACCGTCACTCCCCCGATCCGCGTCACCTCGTCATGATCACGCTCTTCGATGGGGATGGCGGCGCCGTTGGGCAGCGAGGCATCGATCGTCGAGGTCGGCGCCGCCACGTAGAAGGGCACGCCGTGGTGGCGAGCCAGCACCGCCAGCCCGTACGTGCCGATCTTGTTGGCGACGTCACCGTTGGCGGCGATGCGATCGGCTCCGACCACCACCAGGTCGACCTCACCCCGAGCCATGAGCGAACCGGCGACGCTGTCGGCGACGAGTCGCCCCTCGATGCCGAGCCGATCGAGCTCCCACATGGTGAGGCGGCTCCCCTGCAACACCGGCCGTGTCTCGTCGACCCACACGACAGCGATCCGCCCGGCATCGGCCGCGGCGCGCACGACGCCGAGGGCGGTCCCGTACTCGACCGTGGCCAGGCTGCCCGCGTTGCAGTGGGTGAGCACCCGGGCGCCCTCGGGCACCAGCTCGAGGCCGTTCTGCCCCAGGGCCCGATTGCCCTCGGCGTCGGCATCGGCGATGGCGTGAGCTTCCTCGAGTGCGGCGTCGCGACCGCCCGCTTCGAAGGCGGCGAGGGCCCGGCCGACACCCCAGGCGAGGTTGACGGCGGTGGGGCGGGTTCCGACCAGCGTCTCGGCACCCGCCTGGGCTTCGTCCAGCGAGCGCGCCAACGCCACTCCATAGGCGCCGGCCGCGCCGAGCGCGGGAGCCCCGCGCACCGCCATCGTTCGGATGGCGTCACACAGTTCGTCGACCGATTCGCAGTCGAGGAAGGCCAGCCGCTCGGGCAGGACCCGTTGATCGACGAGGCGCACCCGTCCGTCGCTCCAGGCGACGGTGCGGGGAATGCTGCCGTCGGTCACCGGGCGAGCGCGGCCTTCAGCCGATCGATGGCTTCGACGGGCCCGGGGTCGACGCCGGCGTCGAACGCCAGGTACAGGCTCGTCCACATCCCCACATAGATGAGGTCGAAGAGCTGGGACAGGCGGCCACGACCTTCGGCGGTGATCGAAAGCACCTGGGCGACGGTCTCGTCGATGATTCCGCGGGTGACGTCGAATCGCCGCGAGAGCTGCGGGTGCTCGAACTCGTGGCGGAGTTCGACGAGCGTGAACACCTGGCGGGTGACGTCGCCGTGCTGGCCCCATCCACAGATCTCGTTGTGGTCGAGTTCCGGGTAACTGTTGAAGAACGCGGGGGCCTTGGCGTTCTCGTTGACATCGGTCTTCCATCGCATGGCGGCCGTGCCACCGATGGCCCCACCGCCGTAGATCACAGGGATGGTGCGCCCGATCTGTCGGGCCAGTTCGCGGGCGGGGTTCGACGCGCCTTCGATCTCGGGCACGCAGCGATCGCGGCGACGGGACAGTTGGTCGACCGCGGCCGTCACCTCCGCGGTCCCGCCCTCGAAGAGACCGAGACGATCGAGCGTGACCACGAGTGGCGCGACGAGGGCTCCGAGCGCCGCGCGGGGCTGGTAACCGTCGGGGCACCCGATGTGGACTCCGCCCCGATCGGAGGCGAGCTGCTCGAGGCTGCCGCCCTTGCTCACGGCAACCAGGCGAGCCCCCCGATCAGCGGCCGCCTCGGCCATCGAGAGCGTCTCCTCGGTCTCCCCCGAGTACGAGACGGCGAAGACCAGCGTCGCGGGTCCGACGAAGGCCGGCGTCCGATACTGCTTGAGGGTGGTGACGGGGACGGGGAGGGCGTGGCGGGCGGCCGCGCCCAGCACGTCGCCGGCCGATCCGGAACCACCCATCCCCAGCACGACGATGTTGCCGACGTCGTTCCCGAGGTCATCGTTCAGGTCGGCGTCGGAGGCCCGGTCGCGCGCCGCGGCGAGCTGCTCGGGCAGGTCGCGCACCGCGTTCGCGAAGTCGAGCGTGTCGACCACCGTCGTCGCCTGCGGCTCGCTCATCCGCTCAGCCCTCGAAGGTCGGGCGGAGGCCCTCGGCCTCGGCGCGAGCCAACAGATCAGCGGTCGCTGACTCGTCGAGCTGTTCCGCTTCGTCGACGAGCATCACCGGGATGTCCTCACGAATCTCGTACCGCCGCCGACACGTCGGGCAGAGCAGGAAGTCGTCGCCCTCGAAGTAGTAGAGGGGGCCCTTGTCGTCGGGACAGGCCAGGATCTCCAGGAGCTTGGCGTCGAGCGTCATTCTCTCTCCTCCGTCAGGTACGGATGTCTCGGTCGGCGATCACGCTTCGGCCACGAGGGCGAGGACCTCGGCGGTCTTCTCGTCGCACAGTTCCCGGGTCTCGGCCTCGAGGTTGAGGCGCAGCAGGGGTTCAGTGTTGCTGGGCCGCAGGTTGAACCACCAGCCGCCCAGATCGACACTCAGGCCGTCGAGCCGGTCCTGTTCGGCGTCCCCGTAATGGGCGGCGACGGCTTCGATCGCCCCCTGCTGGTCACCGACCTCCCGGTTGATCTCGCCCGAGGCCGCGTAACGCTCGAAGGGACGCCGCAGTTCCGACAGCGACTGCCCGGTCTGGCACAGCTTCTCGAGGACGAGCACGGCGGCGATCAGTCCGGAGTCGGCCCGCCAGTTGTCGCGGAAGTAGTAGTGGGCCGAATGCTCGCCGCCGAACACGGCGCCGGTCTCGGCCATCACCTGCTTGATGAACGAGTGCCCGACCCGGCTGCGGATCGGCTCACCTCCCGTCTCACGGATCACCTCTGGAACCGTCTTCGAGCAGATGAGGTTGTGCACGACCTTCTCGCCGGGATGCTTCTCGAGGATCGAGCGGGCGAGGATGGCGGTCGTCGTCGACCCGGACACGGGCTGGGCCTCGTCGTCGACCAGGAACACCCGGTCGGCGTCGCCGTCGAAGGCGAGCCCGACGTCGGCGCCGCGATCCTGCACGGTCGCCATGAGGTCCTTGAGGTTGTCGGTGTTCAACGGGTCGGCGGGATGGTTGGGGAACGTGCCGTCGAGCTCGGGGTACAGCACGGTGAGGTCGAACGGCAGACCCTCGAAGGCCGCCGGCACCACGAGCCCGCCCATGCCGTTGGCCGTGTCGGCCACCACGGTGAGGGGGGTGAGCGTCTCGACGTCGACGAAGCTCCGCACGTGCTCCGCGAAGTCGCTCAGCGCATCGCGCGTCTCGACCCGGCCGGCCGTGTCGGCGGTGTCGAAGGCGCCTGCCTCGACTCGCGAGCGGATGTCGGCGAGGCCCGTGTCCTGGCCCACGGGCGCCGCTCCGGCGCGACAGAGCTTCATCCCGTTGTACTGCGCCGGATTGTGGCTGGCGGTGAGCATCACGCCGGGCCTGTCGTACCGACCGGACGCGAAATACAGCATGTCGGTCGAGGCGAGGCCGATGTTGATGACATCGACGCCGGCCGCAGTCGCGCCGGCGGCGATGGCGTCGGCGAGCGGCTCCGACGAAGGCCGCATGTCGTGGCCGAGCACGAGGGCGTCCGCGCCGGTGAACACCGCGAAGGCGTTGCCCACCAGGCGCGCCAGGTCCTCGTCGAGCTGGTCGGGGTAGACGCCGCGGATGTCGTAGGCCTTGAAGACCTGATCGAGGTCCATCATGTGGTGGGCACCCTATCCGGGTCGGTCGTCAGCCTTCGGGGGCGCCAGCGGGCCAGCGCCACGAGACCCACGGCACCCAGGAGGGTCATGGCGATCGCCGCGCGGTCGATGCCCCGACGCTCGTAGGTCAGCTCGACCTCGCGCTCCGTGGGAACGACCACCATGAAGTTGGGGGTCACACGCCATGGTCCTTCGGCTCCGTGGGCCTGCCACTTGGGGAAGTACGACACCTTCACCAAGACCGGTACCCCGGTCCGTGACACCGAGAAACGCACCCGTTCCTGGTCGAGGTCGACGCCGGACACCTCGACGTCGCGGACCTGCACCCGCGGGGCCCGCTCTGCCACGGCCGGATCGCTACGAGCCCAGCCGTCGGGGCCCGACGCGGCGAGCGGCCGGTCGTGCTGTGTGGGATCCATCCACCAGGGTGCGGCGTGGTCGCGCCACTGGTTCGGGTCGACGAACCACGTCCACGGCGCCACCCCCGGCCGATCGAGGTCGCGAATCACCACCGGCTCGTGTGTGAGCGGTTCGACGAGTTCCGAATCTCGTACCTCGTAGACCGCCCAGCGGGTCACGATCGGCGTGCGCTCCGGACCGGGGATCTGCGTGCGGAAGACGAGGTCGGGGTGCTCGCTCGCCTTCTGTTTGGCCTCGTCGGACCCGGCCATGAAGTACCTCACCCCCATCATCTGGAGGTGGCGGACACCCTGGTCGAAGTCGTCGTTGAGGTTCCCGTAGTCGAGGCCGCGCACGGGGTTCGAGGGTTCGCTCGCCAGCTCCGACACGGTGAGGAAGTGATACGGGGTGGTGCCGGCCGACTCGAAGTAGAGACCCTCCATCGACCCGATCCGACTATCGGTGAAGTGCGGGATCAGCTCCAGCGCGAGGTCTGATCCGTAGTCGTTGATGCGGTCGAGGCGCTCCCACAGCAGGCGGCCCGGCGGGAGGGGCCGCAGCGTGTCCATGATCTCCTGGTACTCGGGGAACGCCTCCTTCGCCTCGTAGCCGGTGTTGTTCCACCGGATCCACCCGGGGATGAAGGAACGCACGTCGTCGTCGCTGACGTAGACGAGGCTCCCCAGCACCGCGATCACGGCGACCACCGACCCGAGCATCGTGCCCGTGCGGTGGAGTCGCGAGCCGGTGCCGATCGGGTCCGCCTCCCGCGACGGCGACACGTCTCGGTCACTCGCTTCGGGCTCGGGTCTCGAACCGGTCTCGTCGGATGCTCCTTGCCCCAGAGCCCGCGAGAGCCACGTCGACTGGAGTCCCGTGCGGACGAGGTTGACGACCTCGGTCACACCCATGGCCGCCAGGAACATGAGCGGCAGGTAGTAGAAGGGCAACAGGCGGGCGTTCCACAGGCGCGCCTCGTTCGGCCACACCACGAACGCCAGACCGAACACCAGGGCCAGGCCGGCCAACTCCAGCGTCGCCCTCCGCAGGAACGCCGCTCCCGCGACGAGGGCCACGCCACCGAGCACCACTGCCCAGCGCAGGTCGTCGTGGAGGAGGTTGGCTCGGTACTCGGTGAGCTTTCCCCACCCCATGTCGGTCATGAAGGCCGATCCGGCGACGAGGGGGATCGTCCAGACCGCCGTCACCAGAACCGCCACTCCCCCGACCGCCACCGCAGCCGGGAACGCTCGCCCGGGGCGGCGCGCCAGCCAGATCGCGATGGCGCCGACGGCGACGAACACCATGACGATGCCATGGGTCATCACGGTCAGGGCGATGAGCAACGCGGGAAGCCACAGGCGACGGCCATCGTCGAGGGCGCGGGCGAGCGATCCCAGGGCGAAGAGGGCCAGCGAGAGCCCGATCGAATAGGAGAACTCCCCCGCGAGCATGCTCGGAAGGTTGCCGCCGTAGATCGTGTACCCGGTGAAGAACAGGTACGGGAGCGTGACGGCCGCGAAGAGCGGCGGGGCGGGCCAGGGCGCCCGGATCGATCGGGCGAAATAGTAGGCACCGGCCGGGAGCGTGACCGGCCCGAGCGCCGTGACCAGCTTGAAAGCGACGTTGTAGGGGATGACCAGGTCGAGGGCGACGATCAACAGCGCCGGGATGGGGAAGTAGAAGTGACCCACCGGGAAACCCGCGTACCAGTCCTGCGCCCACCCCGAGAGCCGCAGGTCGGAGAACACGTGATCGCGCATGAACGCCGGCCACCAGACGTGGGCTCCCGTGTCGCCGCCGTTGGGAGTGGTGTTCTCGAACAGGAGGAAATCGCGGAAGCCGTTCAGGGCGAGGAAGACGTAGAGACCCGCCACGGTGACGACGAACGCGCCCACCATCGGCTCCCACCGGGGGCGCGCCTGGTCTCGCTCGGGGGCCGCGGACATAGGCGTAAGCATGGCAGGCACGAGTCTCGCGGAGCGCGCGAGTCGGGTCCGGGATGACCCGGACCCGACTCGGCGCTCAGCGGTGCCGGGAGAAACTCAGCGGTCGTCGTGGACCCATGCCGTCTCCCGACGGCCCGCCCAGGCCAGCCCGATGCCGAAGCTGATCAGCACCACTCCCAGAGCGGCGAACAGCGCCGTGCTGTTGCCGACACCGGTGAAGGCCAGTTCCTCAGGAGCCGCCCGCGGAGTCTCTTCGGGAGCCGCCTGCGGCGCCTCTTCCTCCGGCACGACGGTCACGCCCCCCACCTCGGCCCCGGTCGTGGTGGTCGGCTCTTCCGTCGCGACCACCGTGGTCGGCGACACTTCCGCCGTGGTGGACGTCGGCGCCGCGGTCGTGGTTGTCGGCCCAGCCGTGGTGGTGGTCGTCGGCGCCACTCCGAACATGATGCAGATGTTGCTGATCGCACCCTGCTGCGGGTCCGGACTCGGGGTGAGCGGCGCTGTTACCGCACCTGATGCGACCGGCGGGTTGTAGTTCTCCGTCGTCCGCGACGATGCTCCACCGACGCTGAACCCCGCGACATTGGCCACCGGCGAGGAAAAGCTCGCCGTGAACCCGTCGGCGGTCGAGATCGTCACGCCCTGATGCTCGAACGTCGTGAACTTGCCGTCACCCGGCGCGCTCTCGAGGGCCTTCTCAAAGCCGGCTGGGCACGCCCCCGGCGGGGTCACGGCCTGGCCGCCCGCGAGCGACGAAACCCCGGCCACCGCGAGTGCGACGATGCCCACGAATGTGACGATGATCGACGCGATCTTGCGTCGTGAAGGAACGGCTTCCACCGGACCCACCTCCCAGATTGAGTTGGTGATGGGGCCGGTTTCGCCACTCGCTCCCTGCGGGCGTGGCGACCACGACAACTCTGGATCGCCCGCAGATCAACGCTTCCCCGCGTGCCTTGCGGTTGGTGCTTGCTCTCGACCTGACGGTACGGATCCGCCGGGAATTTGAAATCGCCAAACCGGACTAGCCCCGTGAGGGCCGTCCCAGAATCGACGGATCCGGGACCTTGGTCCCCGCCCGCGCCGGACGGGACCCCCGGTCCGACAAGGGTCCCCGACGGCAAAGAGCCGGGACCCGAACGGATCCCGGCTCCCGCCTCCCCCGGTGGGTGGGATCGTGATCCCGGGCACCACCGCGATCGTCACCGTACGGAACGGGAGGACCGGTTCCATCCTCGAAAGGAACTAGCCCGGAAGGCTTGCCCCGAGCGCGACGAAGGGCCGCACAACGGAGGTCGCGCGGCCCTTGGTCGGGTGTGTCGGAGCCGTCGGATCGCGACGGCGCCGGGTGGGTTGCCCCTGTCTGTGACTCCTAGCGGCTGGCCCGCACCAGGTCGAGGACCCGGTCCTTGCTCAGCTCGCCCCGCTCACCGGCCCACGTGCGAGTGTCGCAGCGCGGGCACCGGGAGAACTCGATCTCCTCCGCGGAGATCTTCAACTGGATCGATACGAGATCGTCATTGGCACAGTGTGCGCAGGTCACGTCGCCTCCCCTACAGAAATTCGCTTCCCGTATGCAGTATCGGCTCCCACACCCCGAATCTTGAGGCTTCAGGCAGCCAGCGACAGCAGCACCACGGTCAAGTTGAAGCCGGCGTGGGTGAGAATCGGACGGGAGAGCGAATCGTGACGCAACGCCTGGACCGCCAACACCGCGCCGAATCCGGTCAAGCCGATGACGGTCGGGATGGCGTCGAGGCCGAAGCCGGTACCGAAGACGTGGATACCGCCGAAGATTGCGCTGCTGACGGCGACCGCCGCGACGGGCGACCACCGACGCATCAGAGCCCGGAGCAGGAGCCCGCGGAAGGTGATCTCCTCGACCAGCGGTTGCACGATGACCACGCCGAGCACGATGGCGACCCACACGACAACCGTCCGGGTCTCCTCGATCTCCGTGACCAGATCCTGCGAGGGGCCCTCGCTGTCGAGCAGGAGTGCGAACGGAACGAGGAAGATGATGAGGACGATCTGCCACCCGACCCCGCTGAACAGGGCCGTGGCATCACGGAGACGGATCTCGAAGCCGAAGTCCGTGCGGAGCGAACCTCGGCCCTTGAGCCGCGAGAGCGCCACCAACATCCCGATCGACGCGACGGCACCGGCCGGCAGAACGAGCCAGAAGAACATGCTCGTCGGCAGATCCTCCTCGATGGGGAGGCCCGCCACGCCCCGGTAAGCCAGCTCGGCGATCGTCGCCCCTACGAACTGGGCGAGGAGCACCCACAGGACGTCGGCGGCGCCCCAGCGGACCCGAGGTCGGCGGCGCGCTGCGAACCCCGGTGGCGGAGGAGGAGGTGGCGGGCCGGGTGGCGGAGGCGGCGGCGGCGTCCCCGCGACCCCGTCATCATCCATGCTCGAAGGCTACCGGCGGCCCTCGGAGTTCAGGCCACGGCCTGCGCGGAACCCCCCAACGACCGCAGGTCGATCAGCTCCCATCCCTGCGGCACCCGCAGGCGGTCGGCGTGAGACTCGCACAGGTGGTGCATCGAGTGATCGTCGGGGGTCAGCTCGCCGACCCACACGGCGCTCTCGGCATACCGGTACGAGAGCGAAGCCGCCGCCGGCCGAGAACAATCAGGACGATCGCAGCGCTGCACTCCCATTGCCTCGTACGGTATCGCCGGGTCGGTCGAGCCGGGTGGACCCGTCACGGAGCGGGACACCGGAGCGTGACGCCTGCGACCTACCATTGGCGCACATGAATCCCAGTCCTGGTTCCGGACGCCCCAACCGTTCCCCGAAGGGAGGTCGTGAGGCTCCGACGCCCCCCAGCCGCACCCGGTGGATCCCCTGGATCGTGATCGGCGCCGTCGCCGCGTTCTTCCTGTTCTCCAGCGTGCTCGACGGTGGCAGCGATCGCGAGGAGGTCGAGTACTCCCAGTTCCTGACCCAGGTCCGGGAGGGGAACGTGGAGTCGGTCCGGATCCAGCAGGACGGCGGCAACATCGAGGGGGTGATCCAGCGGGGCGGCGACGAGATCGAGTTCAAGGCGCAGGGCCCCACCGGTGAGATCCCCGACAGCGACATCGCCCTCCTCGACGAGAACGACGTCGCCCGCGACTACAAGGAGGCACCGTCCGATCTGATCCCCACCATCCTCACGTGGGGCCTGTTCATCGGGATCATCGTCCTGTTCTGGTGGTGGCTCGGGCGCCGGGCCCAGGGGCAGATGGCCGGCCTGATGAACATCGGACGCAGCAAGGGCAAGCTCTACACCACCGACAAGCCCAAGACCCATTTCGACGATGTCGCCGGCTACGAGGGCGTCAAGACCGAGATCAACGAGGTCGTCGACTTCCTGAAGCAGCCCAACAAGTTCAAGGAGATCGGCGCCCGGGTCCCCAAGGGCGTCCTGCTCGTGGGACCACCCGGAACCGGCAAGACCCTCATCGCCCGAGCGGTGGCCGGCGAGGCGGGCGTGCCGTTCATCTCGGTGTCGGGGTCCGACTTCATGGAGATGTTCGTGGGCGTGGGCGCCGCCCGCGTCCGCGACCTCTTCGAGACGGCGAAGAAAGAGGCACCCGCCATCATCTTCGTCGACGAGGTCGACTCCATCGGGCGCAAGCGGGGCGCCGGCCTCGGCGGGGGCCACGACGAGCGCGAGCAGACTCTCAACCAGATGCTCAACGAGATGGACGGGTTCGAGAGCACCGAGGGGATCGTCATGATGGCGGCCACCAACCGCCCCGACGTCCTCGACCCCGCGCTCCTCCGCCCGGGCCGGTTCGACCGCCAGGTGATGGTGCCGCTGCCGTCACAGGAGGAGCGCTACGAGATCCTCCTGGTGCACGTGAAGGACAAGCGCGTCGGCGACGACGTCGACCTCCACATCGTCGCACGGGGCACCCCGGGGATGAGCGGCGCCGATCTGGCCAACCTCGTGAACGAGGCCGCCCTCTACGCGGCACGGCGGGGCGTCAAGGAGATCCACCGCGACGACTTCGAGAACGCGCGCGACCG
The DNA here is from genome assembly GCA_964615175.1 of uncultured Burkholderiales bacterium. GTDB lineage: Bacteria > Actinomycetota > Acidimicrobiia > IMCC26256 > JACPCJ01 > CAZTOV01. The sequence goes on along the minus strand of CAZTOV010000028.1, from coordinate 6,417 downwards.
GGTGACGATGGGGATGCGGCGCGAGTCGATGCTGCTCTCCGACGAGGAGAAGGAAGTCATCGCCTATCACGAAGGCGGCCACGCCGTCCTCGGCTACGTGCTCGAGCACGCCGACCCGGTCCACAAAGTGACGATTCTCCCCACCGGTATGGCCCTCGGGGTGACCCAGCAGCTCCCGCTCGAGGAGCGGCACATCTACCAGCGCGGCTACCTCGAGGACTCACTCGCCGTCCGCCTCGGAGGTCGGATCGCCGAGGAGATCGTGTACGGCGACATCTCGACCGGCGCCGAGAACGACCTCGTCGGCGTCACCCAACTCGCCCGCAAGATGGTGCGGGAGTGGGGCATGAGCAAGGAGATCGGCCCCATGGCGTGGGGGTCACAGGGCGCGGTGTTCCTGGGCGAAGACCTCGTCCACACGCGCGATTACTCCGACGACACCGCCCGGGTGATCGACGAGGAAGTCGAGCAGATCCTGCGCTCCCAGGAAGCGCGGGCTCGCAAGGTGCTGAAGGAACACCGCAAGGGCCTCGACGCGGTGGCTTCGGGACTGCTCGAGGAGGAAACGCTCTCGGGTGAGCAGGTCGGCCAGCTCGTCGACGAGGCCGTGGGTCGCAAGGCCGGCGGGCCGCGCAAACGCCCCGCCGCGTCGAGCCGAAGCGCCAAGGGAAACGGTGCCACCCGCCAGTCGGCTTCGAAGAAGTCCTCCACGGGGGGCTCCTCGAAGAAGGGCTCGTCGAAGAAGGGTTCCTCGAAGAAGCGCTCGTCGGGCAGCAGTTCCTCGAAGAAGCGTTCCTAGGCGTCTTCGGAGTCAGGCCCGGGCGCGCTCCAGCGCCTCGCTGAGTTCCTCGGGCGAGGTCCGCCCGAGGAAATGGTCGTGCACCACACCGTCGGCGTCCACCAGCAACGTCAAGGGCACCGCGTCGATGCCGTAGCGACGGTGGAGGTGGCGGCGCACCGAATACTCGACCTCGTCGACCGCGACCGCCTCCCCCTCCACCGCCCCGAGGGAGTCGGCGGCAACCGGACACGACTCGCAGGTCGCCGACGAGAAGAGCACGTACAGCCACGGTGTCCCGGGATCCGCAAAATCGCCGCGGTCGACTCGGTCGGGAACGCCCGCCGCGGCCGTGAACGTGGGATCCGGACGGCGCCGGCGCAGCCCGGCTGCGACGACCGCCGCGACGGTCACGATCGCCAGCGCGATGACGATCCGTTCCACCGGCCCGGGAACCTATGCGCCGGGAGTCGACGCGACCGTGCCGGCGAACGGGATCCCGGGCGAGTACGAGATCGAGTTCTCCCGAAACAGACCCCGGACGACCACCAGCGGAGCGTCGCTCTCCACCACCAGCGCCAGATCGGATCGCTTCAGCGCATCGCCGAGGCGGAACGAGCCTCGCTCCAGCGGCTCGACCGTGAGGGAGCCGAGACCCTCGGGCACGAGGAGCACGCCTCCCGCCAACACCGACACGCGGAACCGCACCGGTTCGGTTCCGCTGTTGGTCACGATGAGCCACTCGTCGAACGTGTCATCGGCGCTGCCGGCCGGGAACAGCCACTTCGTGGCCGGCGCGGTGAGCCCGGGGACGGTGGCGTACCCCTCCCGGGTCGCCCCCGTCGCTGACACGATCTCCTGCGCGACCACGACGTCCTCGTCGCCCACTGCGGTCACGCGCAGTGAGTGGCCGGCCCCGTCGTCGACGATGTCGTTGACGCGGAACGACTTCGCGCTGCGGGCAGGCACCTCGACGGTCGACGGTTCGACCACCGCCTCTCCGTCGAGTTCGGGCTGGATCTCGACGGCAGTGTCCACCTGTCCCGGGTTCAGCACCCAGATGTCCTCAGCCACCCGCTCGTCGACGAGTCCCTCCGGGAACAGCCACTCGGGAGCCGTGTCGGTCGCGCCGAGCATGACGCCCATCCCTCGCCGACCGGTCGACTCGTCCCAACGGATCGAGCGCTCGGCGACGACCCGGCCGGCTCGGACGGTGATCTCGGCTGCGGCCACCTCGCGGCGCAGCACGTGCTCGTGCACCGGCACCGACACCCGGCTGCGGGCCGGCACGACCAGCGACTGGAGCGCCTCCGGCTGCTCGACGCCCTCCTCGGTGAAGAAGGTCATGTCGAGCACGGCGTCGTCGTCGAACGGGTTGAACAGAGCGAGCACGTCGCGCGCGTCCTTGATCGTCGTCCCGCCGGCGAAATACCAGTGGTCGGACGGGCGGCGCGCGCAGGGGGCAGTGGCGACGTCGCCCGAGCCTTCGAGGACGTGCTCGACCCCGGCCTCGCCGCCGAAGACCTCCACCACGACACCCGGATCGTCGAGCTGGACCAGATCGGCGATGCGCACGATGCCGCGCGAGCGCGGCGCGACCTCGATGCGTTCCCGGGTCGGGGGTTCGTCGCCACCCGCCATGACCGTGACCAGGGCCTCGACGGGCCGCTCACCGGCGTTGGCAACCACCACGGTCTCGTCGGCGCGTCCGTCCGGCGACGACGTCCCCTCGGCGCAGTACCAAGCCGCGGACAGCGTTCCGGCCGGCGGAACCTCGACGAGGGGCTCGCGCTCGATGGCTGCGCTCCGGGCAAACGATTCGTCGGGCACCGGACGGTCGAGACCCTCGTCGGCGGCAAGCGCCACGACGAACGCCCCCGCGATGGCGAGAAACACCAGGCCCCGCCGCAGGCCACCCGTTTCGGGACGCCCCTCGTCCGGGGCCGCGGTCGCGGCGGTCACGTGTCGACCTTCACTCGCGGGACCGGTCGCTCGGTGGTGACCGGTCGGACGTCACGCAGCGAGGCGGCCCATCGGCGGTCGGCGGCCCGTTCGGCGGAGCGGCGACGCCACCACACCCCGACCACCAGGGCCCAGATCACGCCCTCGACGCCCAGGGCGCCATAACGAAGGGTCTGGCCGCCCGGCTCGACCCTCACCTGGTCGACGTCCTCGACCGCGAACCCGTTGACCAACCCCAGAATCTCGAAGTGCGGTCGGAGGGCCTGGTTGTTGACCGCTTCCCATGCGTCGTCGAACGCCTCGGCGACGAGAAAGACCCCCTCGGTCTGATCGCGTTGCTCATCGCTCAGCTGCACCTCGGGACCGCGGGGGAGCCCGCCGACGGGACGGAGGGCGTCGAGCTCGAGGCGCACGGCGTCGGCTCGGCTCGCGTCGGCCAGTTCCTCGGCCCGATCGAGCGGCAGCAGTGCCCCGGTGGGGAGCCAGGCGTCGTTCTCGTAGAGGATGAGCCCAGGGTCGACGCTCAGGCGCTTGAGGTCGACCTGTCGAGCCAGGGCCCGCCCCAACGGCGTCTCGGGCGGAGGTTCCTCCGTGCCGACCCGGCCCGGGACGCTGGCAACCGGGTAGGCCAGGTACCGGACGCCGAGCGGACTCAGGACGTGGCCGAGACGATCGGTCTTGCCGCCGAGGGCAGCCTCCATACCTTCGGCCACGTGGACGGTCGGGCCGGAGGCGGCTTCGGGCCAGAGAGCCTGGATGTCGCCCGGGCCGTTTCGGGTCACGGCGAAGCCGGTGCCGTCGTCGAGCGTGAGGGGTTGGGCGGGGAGGAGTGTCGGGTCACCGAGCCAGAGCACCCGGAAGCCTCCCTTCGAGGTCTCCGAATCCATCCAGGTCAGCTCGTCGTGCCAGTCGCGATGGGGAAGGTGCCACCGGCCTCCGATGGCGTCGCCGACGAACGGGAACGTCACCAGCACCAGAGCCCCGATGGCGAGGACCGACAGGCCCTGGCGCCATGAGAGTCGGGCTCGCTGCAACTCTTCACGCAACACTCCCGAGCCCAGGCCGACGGCGACGGCGACGCCGAGCGCGGCCAGCACCAGCGGCCCCTCGACGAGAGCCCGGCCCACCTCCAGATCCAGACGACCGGGGAGCCACGCGGCGGCCCACCCGAACACCGCGAGAGCCCACCCCCGGGTGACCCACCGGAGCCGCGCGCCCGATCCGACCACCAGCGGGTGGGCCGCGAGCGCGAGTAGGACCCAGCCGACCCCGACGCGGGCGGGCCCGGTGTCGAAGAGCAGGACGTCGGCGAGCCGGGGCGTCTCGCGGTATCCGAAGCCGAGAACGTCGAGGTCGGGGGTCGGCAGGATCAACCCGATCGACCACGGGAACAGGAGCGCCACCGCGATCGCGGAGCCCACGATGGCGACGAGCACGGCTCGCCACGACGCCATGTAACCGCCGGCGAGGGGGGCGGCGAACACCAGCGACAGCGCTGCCCACGGAACGAGCACGACCGTCGGAGGAAAGAACGCCATCGCCAGGGCGGCCAGGATGGCGATGGCGAGGAGCGCCCGGACGCGGTCGCGTGGGGGGCGGCCGCCGCCCGGGTCGCCGAACGGCTCGATGCCCGAGGCCCTCAGCACGCGCTCGACGAGGAACGGCGCCAACGCGTAGAAGACCAGCGGTCCCAGGCGTCCCTCGGCAATGGCGTTCCGCGGCACGGGCACCACTGCATAGGCCGTCGCGGCGGCAAGGGGCGACCACATCGAGGCGGAGAGGGGAAAAACGAGCCGGTAGGCGCCGTACGAGCCCAGGGGGATGGCGGCCACGATGGCGGCGGTACGCGCGAAGTCCGCGGCCCCCACCACCACCGCGGCTGCTGCCGACAGGATTGCGAGGCCCGCCGGGGCCGGCCCGCTCGACCCCACCGAGACGTACCGCCACGACGACGTGAACTCGCGCCACCCTTCGGACACCCCCGGCCACGGAAGGAAGGTGCCCACGACCGGGACATCGCCGGTGATGAGGTCGCGTGACCCGATGACCACCAGCGCAGTGAGCACGGCACCGAAGATGATCCGGGGACGGCGGGCGCCCGCCGAGACGTTCTCGGCGAGATCCCGGCCGGCGCCGCTGAGGGTCTCGACCCGCGTTCCGAGGTCGAGTTGTCCGGCCAGGAACGCCCGGACGTACGCGAAACCCCGGATCTGGAGCGACCGGACGTCGCTGTCCGGAACCGCGCGGACCGCTTGGCGAACCCGTCGCTCCCCGAGCGTCGACCCGAGGTGGCGGAGGTTCCAGAACCAGGCCGTCACCACGGCCCACGACCGACGGCCTCGGCCCATGACGGCGAGTGCGACGGCCTGGACGGCGGCAACCACGGCGGCTTGGGGCAACACACGCAAAAGGCTGAACCCCGAGTAGTTGCGGACCAGCATGCGGAGACGCTGCTTGGGTTCATCGCGCCGTGCCGCGTCGGGATCGGGCCCGAAGCGTTCGGTCAGAGCCGTCCACGGCCGCCGCACCACGGCATCGGGCACCACCAGAGCCCGGGCACCGGCCAGCCGGACCCGCCAGCACAGGTCGATCTCGGCGACGTCATTACCGAACGACGATTCAAAACCCTCCAGCTCCGCCCAGAGGTCGGCGCGGATGAGCAGGGTGGCGACGGGGAGTGCGAAGACGTCGCGAACGGCGTCGTACTGCTCGTGATCGAGCTCGCCCGCCTCGACAAGGGGCGAAGGTACGCCGAGCTTGTCGACTCCGAGGCCCACCTCGAGCAGGAGCTCGGGACGATTGGCGTCGACGAACTTGGGGCCGACCACTCCGGCATTGGAGCGCACTGCCTCCTCGACCAGCAGCGACACGGCATCCTCCGCCAGCTCGACGTCGTCGGCGCAGAAGAGCAGGTAGTTGGCCCCCTCGACGGCGGCCAGGGCTTCGTTGGCGGCGGCGGCGAACGTGCCGGGCTGGTCGAGTGTGCGGATGAAGGCCTCGGGGAGCACGTCGGCGATACGGGACGTGAGGTCGTCCCGTGCGCCCGCGTCCACGACGAGCACGGTCAGGCTGGGATAGTCCTGGGCGGCGAGGCTCGCCATCGCCGCGTCGAAGCGCTCGTCGGGATCTTCGGTGACGAGCACGGCGACCACGGAAGGGAGTTCCGCGACCGCCGGTTCCGGCGGGGCATCGAGCGGCGAGTCCTCCCATTCGGAGGTCACCATGAGGTCCGCCAATGTACTGGAGCACCCGCCCCCAATGGTGACCGAGGCCGCCGCGGCACGGCTCCGCGGGCACGCGTCTCACATCTCGGGCCGCCCACATCGTGGCCTCGGGAATGCTTGCTAGTGTTTAACAGACTGTATACAATGGATAGCGTTCAGCCGTCGTCCCCCCCCAACGAATACCCCACCGCAAGGAGACATCCATGCCTGCCACCGATGTCCGCAAGCTGGTCCAGGACGCCGCCTACGTCAGCGTCGGCGTGGGCGTCCTCGCCTTCCAGAAGGCTCAGGTCGCCCGCCGCGAGGCACAGGCGACACTCGAGCGCCAGGTCAAGGACACCCGTGAGACGGTCACCACAACAGCCAAGGAAGCGCAGCAGCGGTTCGAATCGACCGTGGGCGACGTGCGGTCGCGCATCGAGCCGGTGACGCAGCAGATGCGGACCCGGGTCG
>CAZTOV010000027.1:0-22606 GCA_964615175.1 uncultured Burkholderiales bacterium | reverse complement strand
CAACTCGAAGGCAAGTTCGGGCAACTCGAAGGCAAGTTCGGGCAACTCGAAGGCAGGTTCGGCGAGCTGCGCGCCGAGGTCGCCGACAAGATGCGGATCCAGACGTGGATCATGGCCGGGATGATGGGAACGGCGGTCGGCTCGACCGCGGCGATCGTCTCCGCCCTCGGCTGACCGGGCCCGGCGGGGCCGTGCGTGGCCCCGCCGGAAGCGCGTCGGATCAGAGCGTCGGGACGTGCACCTGCACGTTCTCCATCAGGAGCGCTCCCGGGGTCTTGCTGCCGTGCCCGAACGACATGTCGGAGAAGCCCGACACCGTGAGGAAGAGCGACTGCCCTGCGGGTACGTCGACCGCCACGCCGGGGAGTTCGATCTCGTGACCGGGGTACTGCTCGCCGGGGAGTGACCCATGCAGGTGCACCGGCAGCATGTTGGCCTGCACCACGAGCGCCGTCGCCGGCGTCGCGCCGACCGAGAGGGCGTAGAACGCCCGGGCGTCGGCGCCGAGAGCGGTCAGGTCGGCGGTCACCCTCGGGATCCCCGCCACGGTCGTCGGACCATCGGCGAGCTTCAGGTTGACCGGGCCACCCACCCCCGTCGGTGTGACGATGTCGGGGGCCGGGTGAGCCGTGGTGCCGTCGACCGAAGCGAGCTGTGAGAGACATCCACCGTTCTCGGCGGCGAGGTTGTAGGTGTTCTCGTACGCGACCAGCTCGGAGACGGCTTCGTCCTTCAAGTGCTTGCGGAAGAACAGCAGGCTGAGCTCGCGGAAGTCGCCGCCATCGGCGATCTCGGCCGAGCACGGGTCACCGGAGACGAAGTTGGCGGGCGGCAGCACGTTGGGCAGGGCGTGCCCGCCGTGGTAGCCGATGAAGATGCTCTCGTCGCGGGCTTCCTGCGTCAGAGTGTTGTCGAAGTTGCTGAGCCCCTGATTGAGGTTGAACAGGTTGTCGTTCAGCCCCTGGCCGATCAACACCGGGATGTCGAGACGGTGCTCGAGCGTCTCGACGTGGTGCTTCGGACCCGTCGGGGCGAAGAACGCGTCGAGGTCGGCGCCGAGCTCCTGCACCCCGGGCTCGTCGCTGGCCGGCCACTCGCCCGTCGCCGCCCCGTAGACAAAGCCCTTGTGCACGGTCTCGGTGTGGTTGCCGAGCCCGGCGGCGTAGAGGGCGGCGGTCCAGGCCGACCGGGGTACGGCCCGGGGAGCGAGGCTCTCCTTGAGGTCCCACCAGGTGATCTCGGGCGCGAGAGCGTCGAACCGGCTGTCACCCTGGTCGCGGATCGAGGTGAAGGCGCCGTTGAACTGGTACCCGCCGCCGTAGGAACCACCGATGGCACCGATCCTGGGGTCCTTCGTCGCCTCGTCGTCGAGGAGCACCCAATCCTGGTCCGCGACGAGCTCCACGAGCGCCTGGACGTCCTGACCCTCGAAGTCGGGGTGCTGGACGTGGGCGGTGCCACCGCTCTCGCCGAAGCTGCGCTGGTCGAAGCTGAGCACGCCGAAGCCGGCGTCGAGGAAGTCCTGGAACGAAGCGACATCGGTGGTGCGGCTTCCGCCCCAGCCGTGGCTGTGGAAGATCACGGGCACGTCTTCGCTGTCGGCCAACTCCGGCTTGAACAGCGAGTAGTGGATCTTGACCGGCGGTCCACCCGGCGTTTCCGGAACGCTGAGCACGTGACCGTGCTCGACGCTGTGGCCGGCGGCCTCCGCGGTCGGGACCGTGCCGAGCAGGCCGGCGACGACCAGGCTCACGACGAGAGTGACGACCATCTTGGTCTTCATGCGCGCGTTCCCCCAGGAGAGTGACGTCTCACTGGCTTTACGCTTCACGAGCCCGTAGGGCGCGCCAGAACCACGGAGCGGGACGGCGCGGCTACGCCTCGCGCTCGGCGAGCACGCGCTCGCGGGTCGGCACCCGCACGAGCACGAACCAACACCCCACCGCGACGAGGGCGAGGACCGCGCCGACCGCCACGGGATGGTCGATGGCGAAGACCACACTGAGGGTGGTCGCGGCCAGCATCATGCCCACGGCCCAGGCCTTCGCCCGACGGGGCATGCCGAGGCCCGCTCGGTAGTCGCGCACCAGGGGGCCGATCTTCGGAAGGTCGAGGATCCACTGCTCGAAGCGGGGGCTCGACCGGGCGAACGCCGAGGCGGCCAGGATGAAGAAGACCGTGGTCGGCCAGCCGGGCACCACCACGCCGATGCCGCCGAAGGTCACGCAGGTGATGCCGCCCGCGAACCACAGCCAACGAGCCGGACCGCTGCGGACCCGGGTGTCGGTGGCGGCCATGGCCCCTCCGTTCATCCCCGTCAGGTCGCCAGCGTGACGATGTCGTCGACCGCGCCCACCGTGAGGAGGATCAGCACGCCGGTGGCGAGGATGGTGTAGCGCCACCGCCACGGGTGGTCGGCGAGGAAGAACCGCCGCACGGCGAAGACGATCGCCACCATCGAGACGGTGCCCACGGCGAGTCCGAGGACGGGGCCCACTCCCCCGGTGAGGTCGAGGACGGGGGCGAGGAGCGGCACCGCCACGTAGGTGATGAGACACCGCACGGCGGAGATGGCGATCGACGTGCCGAACAGGCTCTGCGCCTCGACCACACTTCCCGACCCGTCGGTGGGGACGCGCAGCAGACGACGCATGCGCACGTCGGCAGTCGACGGAGCGGGCGCGAGGGCCCGCTCCTGCACGGCGTCCGAAGGAACCGCAGCGGTGGAATCCACGGCCCCCAAGCTACGCGACCCGCCAACACCCATCACACCGCGCCACCCGCCCCAACCAGCAGCCCGACCCCGCCGGCCAACTTTGGGGGCGGGACCCCCCTATAGGGGGTCGGAAAAGCAAAGTTCGGGAGCGAGACCGGTCAGCCGGTGGCGCTGGCGCGGGTGGTGGCGGTGGCCGACTGCTTGCGGAGGAGGCGCATGGCTTCGGGGAGGGCGTACTGCTCGCCCGAGACACCGGTGACGAAGTAGCCGCCCCGGATCAGTGCTCGGGCCTCGAGCCGGCGAAGGGCCCAGAGGATCTCGCGCCACGGCACGGCGAGGCGTTCCTGGTCGTAGACGTCGCGGAAGACGACGCCCCACCGGGTGAGCAGCTGTTCGGCCACGTGCTCGGCGAGGTCGTGGGCGTCGAGCGTGTCGTCGGTGGCGGCGTACGTGGGCAGCAGCGTCCAGCGACCCTCGACCCCGGCCCGCCAGGTGCCCCGGCGACCCCGGGAGGTGCGGCGCCCTCGACGGTCGCGGGAACGCCGGCGCCGGCGGGCGAAGCGGGTGCGGGCGTTCAAGAGACTGCGCACCGCGTTGAAGCCGTCGGCGGTGACGATGCCGCGGGCCACGCCGTCCCAGAGCCCCTCCTCGATCTCGGTGGGCAGCCGGCCGGTGGCGGCCTGCAACTCGGTGTGGAACAGCGCGCCCCGGGTCTGGAGCGCGTCGAGCACGTCGCGACCCGAGCCGGCGGTGGGCTCGGCCGGGATGGTGCCCCCGCGGTGGGCTTGCAGCAGCCACGGCAGGTCGTCGCGGAGCATGAACGTGATCGGGGTGCGCCGCGACGGCGTCTTGCCCGACCGGCGCGGCTCCTGTTGGGCCGGATCGGTGTCGTCGGCGGGGTCGACCACCGAGAGCCGCCCCCACACGATCTCGCCCGAGAGGCACAGGTCGTCGAGCCACTCAGGCCGGTAGGCCTCGACGCGCTCGGCGAAGATCCGCTCCCAGTCGCCGGCTGCCCACTCGAATCCCTGGAGCTGCTCGACGACCTCGGCGAGACCGTCGCGGCCGTGGCGGCGGGTGCCCGCAGCGGTGTGCCACCACCGCTCGACGAAGGCCATCCACGCCTCCTTGGTCACCGGCTTCACCTCGGAGCGCTTGCGATCGCGCGTGTACGCGTGGATGCGGGCCAGGAGCCGCTTGGCGCACCACTGCTCTCCCGCTCCCCCGCCCGGGCCTTCGAACTCGCCGACCATGGCGAAGCCCTCCAGCTCGAGCGCACCCAGGGCGGAACGGACCGAACCCTCGCCCAGCCCCGTGGCCTCGGCGATCTCGACCACCGTGACGGGCCCGGACACGTCGAGGAGGGCGCGCACCACGTCGACCCGCACCGCATCGGGGTCGGCCCGGCGGTCGGCCAGCCCGTCGGGCAGCGGATGGTCGGGCGTAAAGGTCACGTCACCGAACACTGCCTCGATCGCGGCGCGTCGCTCGGTGGCACCCCAGAACACCTGCCGCGGCTCGGTCCCGTCGTGGACCTCGAAGGCCCGCCCGGCGAGGCGCAGGGGCTCGAAGTGCTCGACCCACTCCTCACGGGGCCGCGCCACCACCAGGTCGGTGAGGGCGTCGTGTAGCTCGTCGGGGTCGCGCACCAGCGGCACCGCCTCGTCGCGGACCCGGGTGATGGCCTCGGGGTCGAGCCGGCCCAGGTCGCGGGCCTCGACGGGAAGTCCTCGGCGCAACGGGACCGTGCGCGAACGCCGCTCGCCGATCTCGTCGTCGTCGTCGAGATACGTGTAGGGCGCTCCGTTGAGGATCTCGTGCGCGAGAGGTGACGGCTCGACGTTGTCGCGGAAGTGGAGGCGCACGCCCCCGGCCTCGATCCGCTCGAGCGTGGCCTTCAGCCCTTCGAGGTCCATCCCCTCGTGGAGGCAGTCGCGCAGGGTCTCGCGGGCCAGGAGGTGGTCGGACATCTCGACCGGCCCGGGCGGGGCGTTGTCCTGGCAGGCGGCCAGCGCCGGGAAGGTGGTGGCCATGATGTCGGCCGCTTCCATCCGCTGGATGTTGAACGGATTGATCTTCCCGCCCTTGCGGCGGAGCACGGCGAGGCTCCGGTTGAGGTTCCACCGCCAGCGGGTGAGGAACATCGGCGACGGCAGCACCGCCTGGGTGACGGCCTCCTCGACGGTCTGCGACTTGAGGTAGCCGGGCACCTCCTCCAGCGGGAACGAGTGCTGGGGGCCCAACGAGACGAGGACGGCGTCGTCGGTGGCCGCCGCTTGAAGCTCGAAGTCGAAGTTGACACAGAACTTCTTGCGCAACCCGAGGCCGAAGGCCCGGTTGTGGCGGGCGCCGAACGGCGCGTGCACCACCAACTGCTGGCCGCCGGCTTCGTCGAAGAACCGCTCGAGGACGACGTCGTCGAGGGTGGGGAGTACGCCGCCGAGCGCAGCCCGGGAGGCCGCCAGGTACTCGACGATCATGGCGGCGGCGAGACGGCCTTCGTCGGTCGCGAACCCGCACCGCCCAATGAGCATCTCGATCGCAGTCCCGGTGCCACCGTCGTCGAGCGCCTCGGCGACGAGGCGGCGCAGATCGGAGACCTCCTCCGACAGTTCGGCGGTGCGGCCGGGGGCCTCGCCCAGCCAGAACGGCACCGTGGGGTGCTTGCCGGCAGCGTCGCGCACCCGTATCTGCCCGTTGGTGACCTGCACGACCTGCCAGGGATGGGTGCCGAGAAGGAACACGTCGCCCTGCATCGACTCGATGGCGAAGTCCTCGTTGACGGTGCCGACGAAAAGGTCGCCCGGCTCCATCACCACCCGGTAGTCGCCGGTCTCGGGAATGGCCCCGCCCGAGGTGAGGGCGGCGAGGCGGGCACCGCGGCGGGCCTTCACGTGGCCGTGCACCCGGTCGCGATGGAGGAAGTGCATCTTCTTGCCCCGCCCGGTGGGGATGCCCTCCGAGACGAGGGCGACGACCTCGTCGAACTCGTCGCGGGTCAGGTGCTCGAAGGGAGCCGCCCGGGTGACCAGGTCGAACAGCTCGTCCTCCGACCAGCCGTCGTCGCCCACCGCGGCGACTTCGGCCACGATCTGCTGGGCGAGGACGTCGAGGGGCTTCTCGGGCGGGTGGAGGGCGTCGAGCCGCCCGGCCTTCACCGCCGCGAGCAGGGCGGCCGACTCGACCAGCTCGTCGCGCGTGGTCGGGTAGAGGATCCCCTTGGGCACGCCGCTGCGGTGGTGGTTGGCCCGCCCGACCCGCTGGAGGAAGGTGGCGATGTTGCGGGGCGAGCCGAGCTGGCACACCAGCTCGACCGGCCCCACGTCGATGCCCAGCTCGAGGCTGGCCGTGGCCACCAGCGCCCGCAGGTCGCCGGCCCGCAGGCGCGACTCGACCCGGAACCGTCGTTCGCGGGACAGCGAACCGTGGTGGGCGGCCACCTGGTCGTCGCCGAGCCGCTCGGCCAGCTCGTGGGCGAGCCGCTCGGACATCCGTCGGGTGTTGACGAACACCAGCGTGGTGCGGTGCTCCGCGACGTGGGCGGCGATCTTGTCGACGATCTCGTTGCGGTGGTCGCCGCTGAGGGCCGCCTCCAACTCGCCATCGGGCAACTCGAGCGACACGTCGAGCGCCCGGGCGTGCCCCGAATCGACGATCGTCGCCCGACCGCCCTCCGACCCTGGGCGGCCGGTGAGCAGGCGGGCGACGGTGTCGATGGGTTTCTGGGTGGCGGAGAGACCCACGCGCACAAGGTGTTCCTCGCTGACGTGGTCGAGACGTTCGAGCGTGAGGGTCATGTGCGAGCCCCGCTTGTCGCGGGCCATGGCGTGGATCTCGTCGACGATCACCGTCTCGACGTGGCGGAGCGTCGCCCGAGATCGCTCGGCGGTCAGGTAGAGGTAGAGCGACTCGGGGGTGGTGACCAGCAGGTTGGGCGGGTGCTTGACCATCGACTGGCGCTCCGACGACGGGGTGTCGCCGGTGCGCACCGCGTGGGTGATCGGCGCCGGCTCGTGTCCGAGTTCGCGTGCCACCTCGGCGATCCCCTCGAGGGGCGCCTCGAGGTTGTGGTGGATGTCGACCGCCAACGCCTTGAGCGGGCTGGCATAGACCACCTGGGTGACGCCCTCGATGCTCTCCCCCGCCTCGTGGCGGCGGTAGAGGTCGTCGATGGCGATGAGGAACCCGGCCAAGGTCTTCCCCGAACCGGTGGGCGCGGCGATGAGCGTGTGCTCGCGCCGGCGGATCGCCGGCCAGCCGTCGGCCTGGGGCTCGGTGGGCCCCTCGGGGAAGGTCCGCTCGAACCACGTGCGCACGGCGGGGTGGAAGAGATCGAGGGCCTCGTGGAGGCCGCGCTGACCCTCCTGTTGAGGTGTGGTCACCGATGCCACCCGGTCATTGAATCACACGGGTGTGACGGCCTGAACCGCGCCGCCGGTCAGAGCAGCGGCGTCACCTCGACGTCGAACTCGTAGTCACCCCGCCCGGCGATGTGGAACATCCGCAGGTAGACGCGCCCGGTTGCCACTGGCATCTCGGCGGTGTCGCCGCCCAGGTAGGGGCCGAACGGGAAGCCGCCCACCGACGTGTACAGGTACGGGCGGGCATCGAGACCGTCCGCGGTCGATGCCGTCACGCGCACCGCCGCGGGCTCGTCGAGCACGAACGTGAAGTAGTCGCTCTCGTCGTCCACGTCGCTCGCCACGGGCCGCCCGTACCCGAGGGTCCCCGCACAGGATGCGTCGTGGGCGATGGGCAGGGCGGTGTCGGGAGACAGGCGCTCGGGCGCGTCGACACCAGCGGCGCAGTCGTCGTGCAGGCGCACGGCCGGACCTCCCACCGGGACGGTCGCGAACAGACCCTCCTCGTTCACCAGCGTCACCGCCACCGGCGGCGCGGTGTCGTACTGCCAGAAGCGGTGCTTCCCGTCGGTCGAGTGGGTCCATGAGGAGCCGGTGTCCACCCACGGGCCACCCGAACAGCACAGGGTCGTCGTGGACCCGTCACCCCAGTCGATCTCACCGATCTGGGTGAACTGTCCGTTGGGGTCGTCAGGGTGAACGGTGATCCGTGACTTCTCGCCCTGGTGGATCGAACCCGGTGACCACGTGGCCGTCGCCGACGGCGGCGCCGGGTCGCCGACGAACCACACCCGCAGCGAGTACGGGCCGCCGCGGCCCGAGACCCGCTCCACGTCGACCTCCCACGTACCCGGGTCGTCGTTGTCGGCGATCACCGAATCGAAGAAGAAGTCGGCGTCGGTGCTGCCCACGACACCGGAAGGGCTGCTCACCGTGAGCTTCGGGATGGAGCCGTCGAGCCGCCGCACCCGTGCGTACACCCGCCGCACGTCGGCCGGGACCTCGACCGTGTAGCGGTCGAGGTCGTCGGGGGTGGACCGATCGCCGTCGCCCGCCCACCAGAGCCACGCCCGGTCGCAGTCGAAACGGGGCATAGCGGCGTTGATGTCGACGGCGGTCCCCCCGTCGCCGCTGGTGCCGCAGTCGGGCGTCACCACGTCGACGGGAACCTCGATCTCATCACGCGCCCCGCGCCGGGTGTCGTCCTCGAAGATCTGGTCCTCGGCGAACAGCTCCACGGTCTCGTCGGACTCGAATTCCTTGCCGCTGAAGGTCACCGTCTCGCCCTCGTCGGCGCTCCGCCACTGGATGTTCTCGATGAAGCGCCCGGCGTGCCAGAAGCCGGGCTCATCGCGGTAGCCGAGACGGCGGAGGTTGCCGTCGACGTCGGTGGCCGACGTGGTGAAGCTGTTCTCGCTGAGTGGCTCGGTGGTGACGACGGCCGGACCGTGGTAGGTGAGTTCGGGGCGGGTGTTGGGGATGATGGTGACGCGGTTCCAGTAGTGGAGCCGACTCTGGTCGAGGCACCCGCCGTCGAACCCCCCGGCGTTGTAGCGCACGGTGATGGTGCGGGTGCCATCCTGGCCGCTCACCACGTAGGCCTCGTCGGTGTCGTCGTGCTCCGTCCGGGAGAGGAAGAACTCCTCCGACGATTCGCTGATGCACACGTTGTCGGTCTGGAACTCGGCGTGGATCCCGTCGTCGACGGTCGCCGCGTAGCTGTAGCCGTCCCGATACTCGGTGCCGAACATCCCGGCGTAGTTCGGCTCCTGCTCGTTCATGCTCCCCGCGCACACCTCGCCTGAGGTCAGCGGCCACGGGTTCTCGGGGCTGGTGTCGAACCCCGGACAGTCGTCGGCATCGTGGCTGGCGGCCGCGGGAGGTGCGGGCACGACCACGAGGAGCGACGCCGCCACCAGGGCGGCGAGTCCCGCGCCGAGCCGTCGGCGCTGTGCGGTCGCGTTCGTCGGTGCCATGGTTCGTCTCGTCTCCCGTCGCAGCCTTCGCCGGGCGCGTGGATCGTTCGAGCGGAGGCACCGACTCCGCGAGTCAAATGGTACGGAGACGCCGTGCCAGATGCCACCACCGAATCGGGGGGAACCCGCGACCCGGCGCCCGCACCCATAACCTGCGGGTCATGACGATGGTCGAGATCAGCACCGGGAAGATCGAGGGCATGGAGAAGCGGGGTGCGCTCCAGTTCCGCGGTATCCCCTACGCCGCTCCCCCCGTGGGCGAGCGTCGCTTCGCTCCGCCGCAGCCCCCCGAACCGTGGGTCGACGTGCAGGAGGCCAAGGAGTACGGGCCGATCGCACCGCAGAACCTCTCGATGATTCACAAGTCCCTCGGAGCCGAGCTGCCGCCGATGGCCGAGGACAACTGCCTCACGCTCAACGTGTGGACCCCGTCGACCGACGGCTCCCGACCGGTGATGGTCTGGTTCCATGGTGGGGCGTTCGTGATGGGCGACGGCCGCACCGCCTGGTACGACGGCACCAAGCTCACCCGCCGCGACGTCGTGGTGGTGACCTGCAACTACCGCCTGGCCGCCCTCGGCTACCTGCATCTCGAAGGCCTCGAAGGCCTCGACGGCGGCGGCGAGTTCGCAGGGGCGGGCAACGCCGGGCTGAGCGACCAGGTGCAGGTGCTCGAGTGGGTGCAGGAGAACATCGCCCAGTTCGGCGGCGACCCCGGCAACGTCACCGCGTTCGGCGAATCGGCCGGCGCGTTCAGCATCGGAGCGCTGTTCGGCACGCCCGCCGCCGACGGCCTCTTCCACAAGGCGATCCTCCAGAGCGGCGCCTGCGAGCACGTCCACCACCCCGAAGGCGCCACCAAGATCGCCGGCGAGATCGTGTCGGAGCTGGGCTTCGACCCCGCGCACGCCGACCACCTCGAACGCGTGCGGGACCTCCCCGTCGACCAGATCCTCGCCGCCCAGGCCACGGTCAACGAACGCCACTGGGGCACCGAGGGAGCCAAGATCCCGTTCCAACCGCTCATCGACGGCGAACTCCTCCCCCGCCACCCGCTCGACGCGGTGCGAGACGGCGCCCGGGCCGAGGTGCCGGTCCTCCTCGGGTGCACACGCGAGGAGATGAAGCTCTTCACCACCTTCGACCCCGAGATCTCGAAGCTCTCCGACGACGAGCTGGCCGATCGGGCCCAGCAGGCCATGGGCGACGACATCCACGGAGTGCTCGCGGCCTACCGGGACCACTACGGCGACGAGCTTCCGAAGGCCGAGCTGTGGGAACGCATCCTCACGGCCCGGGTGTTCCGGCTCCCGGCACTGCACCTGCTCGAGGCGCACCAACCTCGCCAGGCGTCCACCTACTGCTACGAGTTCTCGTGGGCGTCTGCTGCCTGGGGAGGGATGCTCGGGGCGTCGCACGCGCTCGACGTGCCCTTCACGTTCGACAACCTCACCGCGCCGGGCGCGGCGATGTTCACCGGCGAGCCCGACGAGGCCGCGGCCGAGCTGGCTGAAGCGTGCGGCGATGCTTGGACCGCGTTCGCCCGCTCCGGCGTGCCCTCCGCCGACGGCCTTCCCGAGTGGCCGGCGTGGGAGCCGGAGAGGCGGGCGACGATGATCCTCGACGCCGAGTGCCGGGTCGACGACGACCCCTGGAGCTTCGACCGCCGGGCCTGGGAACCGGTGATGGGCTGATGCGCTTCTCGCTGTGGCCCAACCCGTTCCAGACCTGGGACGACATCGCCGACGCCGCCCGCTACGCCGACGGCAACGGGTGGGACGGGGTGTGGATCGCCGACCACTTCATGGGCCATCCGCCCCTGCGGGAGGAGACCGGCGACCAGCACGAGGCGTGGAGCATCCTCGTGGGGATGGCCGGCGTCACCGAGCGGGTGCGGCTGGGGACCCTGGTGTGCGGCAACACCTACCGGCACCCGGCGGTGCTGCTCAAGCAGGCGGTGAGCGCCGACCACGTGAGCGGGGGCCGGGTGGTGCTCGGCATCGGCGCCGGGTGGCAGGACAACGAACACCGCGCCTACGGCATCCCGTTCCACACGGCGCCAGAACGCCTCGCCCGCCTCGACGAGGCCTGCGAACTGATCCGGGGCCTGCTGCGCACCAGCCCCGCAGACGCCCGCTTTTCGTTCCCGGGCGACTACTACCAGATCGAGGAGGCGCCCCTGGCGCCCGCTCCGATCGGCCCCTTCCCGCTGCTGGTCGGAGGCGGCGGCGAGCAGGTGACCCTGCGGATCGCGGCCACGTGGGCCGACGAGTGGAACGTGTGGGGCGACCCCGGGACCCTGGCGCACAAGGGTCAGGTGCTCGAGCAGCACTGCGAGGAGGTGGAGCGCGACCCGACCGAGATCCGTCGCTCCACCCAGGCCCTGCTCTTCCTCTCCGACGACGAGGAGTTCCTCGACGGGGTGCGCGAGCGCGACCTCGGCATGCCGGCGCTCATCGGAACCGCCGACCAGGTGAAGGAACGCCTCGCCGAGTACGTGACCGCGGGCGTCGACGAGTTCATCGTCCCCGACTGGACCCTCGGGCCCCCCGAACGCCGCCGCGACATCCTCGACCACTTCACCGAGGACGTCATGCCCGAATTCGCCGAAGAGTCGGCCAACTGACCCGAACTTTGGGGGCGTCACCCCCTTATCGGTGGTCGGGAAAGCAAAGTTCGGAGGGGCGCGGGATGCGTTTCGTGGGCATCTTTCGAGCACGCAGCAGAGGACCAAGGTCCCACCGATTCATGCCGGATTCCCCGTGTGCGGGAGAGGGCCGTCGGGAACGATGGGGACGAGCGCCCCCAGAGGGCGAATTCGAGTGAGCGAGGACGACCATGAGACTCAAGACCGACCTGTACACCATCGAGGAACCACGGGTCGCCAAGTGGCTGTTCGGTTCGAGCCAGACGGCGGCGGTATGGCTCGTCGCGCGCCTGTGGCTGGGATGGGAGTGGTTCCAGGCCGGCTGGGGCAAGGTGTTCGGCGGCAACATCACGTGGAAGTTCTGGGACTGGGGCGACTCCGCCTACGCCATCACCGGCGACGCCAACATCGGGTGGGTCCGCAGCTCCGGCGACACGGGCGTCGGCGACTCGGTCGCGGGCTTCGCCAGCGGGGCGATCGAGAGCGCCGAGGGGCCCCACCCCGACGTGGCCTACTCCTGGTACGTCAACTTCCTGGAGTGGATCCGCGACACCGCACACCCGGTGATGGGTCCGCTCGTGGCCATCGGCGAGCTGCTGATCGGTGCCGCCCTCATCCTGGGCCTGTTCACCGGGATCGCAGCTGCGCTGGGCGCGGTGCTGAACTTCACCTTCGTGTTCGCGGGGTCGGCCGGTGTCAACCCGGCGATGATCCTGGTGGCCTTCCTGCTCGTGCTGGCCTGGAGGAACGCCGGCTGGTACGGCCTCGACCGCAGGGTGCTGCCGGCACTCGGCACGCCGTGGAAGCGGGGTGAGCTGTTCACCCACGAGGGCAACGGCCACCGCGGGGATCGATCCGAGAGCGAGAGGCCACGGGCCGACGTCTCGAGCTGATCCCACGAGAACCCCCAGTGTGGCGCCGATCGGGCGTTCGTCCGGTCGGCGCTACGCATTTCCGACAAACCTGGCCTCGCATTTGGGGCCGCGGCACCCCAACCCCCGCGACTTGTGACGATGTTGATCGAGTTCTGAGCAGTTCGTGCCGATCCCTCGACCGGACGACCCGCATCTCGAGGGGGATCCGGTGGCACGTACAGCGGTCGATGTCCGGCGGGAGGCCCGCGCCGCGGGCATTCGCGACCATGCCGTCCTCGACCTGGCTGCCGTCGAACGACGCCGCCAGCAGGTGTGGGTCTTCGTCGGGATGGCCCTGGTGCTCACGAGTGGCGCCATCGCCGCGACCGCACTGTTCCCCGATCTGGCCGACCGGATGCTCGTCGACCCGAAGTACCTCCAATTGAGCCTGCCCGGCCTCTGCCTCGCCTTCGCCGCCTACGGCTTCGACAAGGAACGCTCCCTCCGCAAGATCACCGGCGTCGTGATCGACGAGGAGATCAGCCGCGAGCAGCTTCGCGTGCAGTCGAGCCAGCTCCGCGCCGCGCTCGACACCGGCAAGCAGATGGCGGCGACGCTCGAAGCCGAACAGGTGGTCGAGACCCTGCTCAATGGTGCACTCGACCTCGTCGGCGGGACCGCGGGCTCGGTGGTGCTCTCCGATCCGAACGGCGGTCTCGAAGTCGCGGCCACCCGGGGCGACGATCACGGAAGCCACCTGCACCACGAGACGGTGGAGATGGTGGCGCTGACGCGGGTGCCGGTGCGGCTCGACCCCGAGGCTGACGACGGTGGAGGCCGCGACGCCAGCAACGCGCTCGTGGTGCCCCTGACCGGAGCCGACGCCGCCGTCGGCGTGCTCGTCGTCGCCGGACCGGTGGACCGCCCCTTCACCGATCAAGACCTCTCGGTGGTGAGCTGCTTCGCCGACTTCGCCGCCAGCGCCCTCGCGAGCGCCCGTCGCTTCGAGGCCCAGCGCGAGGACTCTCAACGCCTCGCCGCCATCGAATCCGCCCGCAACGAATTCACCTGGCTCTCCAGCGAACCCGACTGAATCAGCGAACTTTGGGGGCCTCACCCCCTCATCGGTGGTCGAGAAAGCAAAGTTCGCCGACACGCCACGGATCCGGGGTGGGTGTCACACGTGTCCGCGATGCTCCGGGCATGGACACCACCATTGCCTCCATCGCATCGGCCCAACACGGCCTCGTCACTCGCGCCCAGCTCATCGAGCACGGTCTCACCGACCGGATGATCGAAGTGCGCCTCGCCCGGGGCCAGCTCGAGGTCATCCATCGCGGCGTCTACCGCATCGCGGGAACGCCGACGAGCTGGCACCAGACCCAGCTCGCCGCACAGCTCTACGTGCGTGACGCGGTCGCCTCTCACCGGGCCGCCGCGTTCCTGTGGGGCCTCGACGGCCCCTTCGGGGGGCACCTCGAGCTGTCGGCACCGCTCATCCGGAGGACACGACCCCGCAACGTCGTGTCCCACCGCAGCACCGACCTCGTCGACGACCACGTGACGGTTCGCGAGGGCGTCCCGGTCACCAAGCCCGCCCGCACGCTCGTCGACCTCGGGGCCGTGGTCCGGCAACCGATCCTCGACCGCGCCATCGACGACGCCTTGGCCAAGGGGCTGATCAACTACGACGGCATGCTCCACATCCTCGCCGAGGTCGGCAAGCGGGGCCGGCGGGGTGTGGGACCCGCGAGGGCGTCACTCGCCGAGCGGTCCGACGGTCCCGAGTCGGTGCTCGAGGCCGAATTCGAACGGCTGATCCGGCGCTCCGATCTGCCCATCCCCAAGTTCCAGTTCGAGATTCGCTCGGAGAACGGTCGGTTCGTCGCCCGGGTCGACGCCGCCTACGAGGACGAGCGCATCATCATCGAACTCGACGGTGCCAGCACGCGCACGGGCCGCGACGCCCTCGACTACGACACCGCCCGCCAGAACGACATCATCGTCGAGTGCGGCTGGATGGTCCTCCGATTCACCTGGGCCCAGGTCGTCGGGCGTCCCGAATACGTGATCAACACCATCGCCAAGACCCTCGAACGCCGTCGCAACGAACTTTGCCTTCCCAACCACCGATAAGGGGGTGAGCCCCCCAAAGTTCGCAGGTGGGGGCCGCGTTTCGGGCGAAGGGGTTGTAGGTGTTGCGGGCTTGTTGACGGTCTGTCGTTGGGGGTCGAACGTCAGGATCAGCGGTGGATTGCCGCTCACTGCGGACCTGGGAGGCCTGCGACATGCAAGTACCTACGCGCCCTCGGCGCATGCTCCGAATCACCATCGCGGCGATCGCCGGCGGAGGACTCGCCCTCGTCGCTGCGTCGCCTGCACTGGCCCAGGAGGTGTCGGTCGAGCCGGCGACCGGCGTCGCCGACGGCGACCGGGTCACCGTGACCGCCACCGGTCTCGACGCCATCGACGGTCAACAGGCCGCGGTGCTCCAGTGTGGCAACGCCGACTCGGACGGCAACCCGATCCCGGCGAGCGCGGCGCAAGACTCCGACGCGTTCTCCGCCAACTGTTTCGGCACCGAAGCCCTCGGGACACCGCAACTCGTCCTCAAGTTGGTTACCGACGCCGGCCTGACGACCGACTACCCGGTGCTCACGAGCGGCATCGGCACCAACGACGCCTCGTGCATCCCCAACGCCGAGGCCGAGCTTCCGTGCCAGATCGTCATCGCCGACGTCAACACCGAGGGTGACACGCTCACCGTCTCGGGTGCCTTCGACGTGGGTGAGGGTGAAGCCGAGGGCGAAAGCCCCCGCGGCGCGCAGGACGAGCCGGCCGAAGGCGAGGAAGGGGCCGCCGAGGAGGAGACTCCCGACGACCTGGCCGACACCGGCGTGGGCATCGTGCCCATCGCCCTGTCGGGGGCAGCCCTGGCCGGGGCGGGATCCCTCGCCCTGCTCACCTCACGCCTGCGTCGGCGGGCCTGACGCCCGACCGTCAGACAGACCGACACGCTCTCGCGGGCGGGACCGCCGGCCACCGGGTCGAGGGCCCGCCCGCAGCGCGTCGACAGGCGATGGGGTGCGGCGTCGGTCAGCCGGGCGGGTCCGTACGGTTCGCCGCCGGCAGCCCGTCGCGGAGGACGGTCACGAGGACGTCGGCGACGCGGTCGAGGTCGGCGGCGTCGAGCGAGCGGCCGGCATCCTGGTATTCCAGCCACTCGCTGGCGGCCGCTTCGAGCAGGCCCATCACGGCCGACGCCATCACCCGCGCCTCGGGCGTCCCGCCCCACGTGTCGGCCATCGCCTCAAGACGCTCACGGCGGGCTTCCTGCACCACCGGGTGGTGCGCGTTCTCGGAGTCGATAAGGGACCGGAACGCCTCCGGATCCTGCTCGGCGAACCGCAGCCACGTGCGCACCACGATGGGGATCCGGTCGTCGGCCATCATCGGGCCCCCGCCGGTGTCCTGGAGCACGTTGTCGAGCCGCTGCAGGCTCCGCAGATAGACGGCCGCGATCAGCTCACCCTTGTCGCGGAAGTAGTTGTAGACGAGCGCGCGCGACACCCCGGCCGCGGCCGCGACCTCGTCGAACGTGACGTCGTAGGCGTCACGCCCCTCGAGCACGGCGGACGCGGCCGCGACGATCTGCGCGCGGCGGGTTGCCGCGTCCAGGCGGCGGCGCCGCCGTCTCCCGTTACCCTGCACAGTCTCCCCCTTCGCTCAGCCCTTCCGGACCGAGGCTCATGGCGCGCCCGTCGCCACCTCCGTGGAGACGGCCTTCGGTTCCACCAGGGGGAAATGGCACGCGACGTAGCGTCCGGCGCCCACCTCGCGCATCTGCGGCTCCTCCTCCGCACAGCGCTCCTGCGCCAGCGGACAGCGGGTCCGGAAGCGGCAGCCGCTCGGCGGCGCCAGCGGTGACGGCGGTTCGCCGGCCAGCGGCTCGCGCTCGGGACGTACCGCCGGGTCGGGGATCGGCACCGACCGGAGCAACGCCTCCGTGTACGGGTGTGCCGGCTCCCCGTAGATCTGCTCGGGCGGCCCCACTTCACACATCTTGCCCAGGTACATCACCGCCACCCGGTCGCTCACGCCCCGCACCACCGCCAGGTCGTGCGCGATGAAGATCATGGTGAGCCCGTGGCGCTCCTTCATCTCGGCCAGGAGGTTGAGGATCTGGGCCTGCACCGACACGTCGAGGGCCGACACCGGTTCGTCGCAGATGAGGAGCTTGGGCTGCATCACCACCGACCGGGCGATGGAGATCCGCTGGCACTGCCCGCCGGAGAACTCGTGCGGACGCTTCCCCCGCGCCGCTTCCGGATCCAACCCGACCTCGTCGAGCACCCGGTCGACGGCTTCACGGCGGGACGCAGGATCACCCACGTCCCAGATGTCGAGGGGCTCGGCGATGATGTCGCCCACGCGCCGGCGGGGATTGAGTGACGAGATCGGGTCCTGGAAGATCATCTGGATCCGCGAGCGCAGCCGGCGGAGCCGCTCACCCTTGACGTCGGTCAGCTCCACCTCGCCGAGGCGCACCAACCCCGCGGTCGGCGATGGGAGTTGGAGGATCGCCCGGGCTGTCGTCGACTTGCCGCAACCCGACTCCCCCACGAGGCCCAAAGTCTCGCCCGGGAGGACGTCGAAGCTCACGTCGGAGACGGCATGCACCACCTGGCCGTCGGGCCCGGGGAATTCGACCTCGAGGCCCTCGACGCGGAGGACGTACTCCTTCTCCTCCGGGCGGAGATGGGCGCGCCCCGAACCGGCCATCAGGTCTTCGCCCCCTGCCCCGCGGATTGGTCCGCAGATTGCCCAGCCGACCGGGCCCGCTGCTCCGACGCCGTCCGGGACGTGGCATCGTCCACGCTCACATCGGCCTCCCGCCGTGACGCCCGGTTGATCTCCACCCGCGCCAGCGCCGGGGCCCACCCGGCTTCGACGTTGCGGGCGAGAGCTTCGCGGTTGGCCACCGTGCCCACGGGGAAGAAGCACGCGAAGCGGTGGTCGGGCACCTCGGCCGCCTCGAGGGTCGGGTCCTCCGTGCGGCACCGGTCCTGCGCGTACGCGCACCGCGGCGCAAAGCTGCACGCCGTCGGCGGGTCGATCAGCGCGGGCGGGCGCCCCGCGATCGTCGCCCGACGAGTCTTCCGGGCGTCATCGAGTCGGGGGACCGACGCCAGCAGGGCCTCGGTGTAGGGGTGGCGCGTCTCGGCGAACAGCACCCCGGTGGGAGCCTCCTCGATGATCCGGCCCGCGTACATGACCGCGATGCGGTCGGTACGGCCGGCGACGACGCCGAGGTCGTGGGTCACGAGCACCATCGCCATGCCCCGGTCGTCGCGCAGGTCGGCGAGCAGGTCGAGGATCTGCGCCTGCACCGTCACGTCGAGGGCCGTGGTCGGCTCGTCGGCGAAGAGCAGCCGGGGTGAGCAGGCGATGGCGATGGCGATGGTCACCCGCTGGCGCATCCCGCCCGAGAGCTGGTGAGGGTATTCGCGCAGCCGGCGCTCGGGCTCGGGCATCCGCACGGCCTTGAGCAGGCGCAGCGCCTCGGCGTTCGCCTCCTCCTTGGACAGGTCGAGGTGGAACCGGAGCGACTCGGTGATCTGGCGCCCGATCCGCACGACGGGGTTCAGCGAGGTCATGGGGTCCTGGAAGACCATCGCCAGGTCGACACCCCAGACCTGGGTCATCTCCTTGCGGCTCAGCTCGGTCAGCTCACGGCCGTCGAAGCGAACGCTCCCGCGGCGTTCGACCCCCCGAGGGGGCAGCAGGTTCAGGATCGAACGGGACAGGACGGTCTTGCCCGAGCCCGACTCCCCCACCACGCCAAGGGTCTGGCCCGCGCCCAGGGTGAGCGACACGCCGTCGACGGCGCGTACCCGGCCTCCCTGCGTCAGGAAGTGGGTGGCGAGGTCCTCGACCACGAGGAGCGGTTCACGGCCCGGCCCGCGCTGCGCCGCGCTCACAGCGTCATCTCCCGCACCTCGAACCGTCGGCGGAGGTTGTCGCCGGCGAGGTTGAGGGCGAGCAGCGTGGCGAACATGACCGCGCACGGGAACAGCGCGATGTGGGACGCCCGTTCGAGCTGCGGACGGCCTTCGGCGATGAGATTGCCCCAGGTCGGTTGGGGAGCTTGCACCGACAGCCCGAGGAACGACAGCGCCCCCTCGGCCACGATCACCACCGCGATCGCCAGGAGGGCGAAGCTCGCCATCGGCGGGATCACGTTGGGCAGGACCTCGCGGAACAGGATCCGCCGGTGCGTCGCCCCGAGCGCCCGCGCCGCAGTGACGAACTCGCGCTGGGCGAAGGTGAGCGTGGCCGCACGGGTGATGCGTGCCAGCGCCGGCACCGCCAGGATCGTGACCGCCAGGGTCACCGTGAACATGCTCCCGCCCTGTTCGCCCGGATCGGAGAGGAAGGTGACGAGCGCCAGCGCGAGGACGAGGGCGGGGAAGGCGAGCATGACGTCCATCGCCGACATGACGACCCGCTCGTACCGGCCCCTGAAGTAACCGGCGGTGAGGCCGATGAGGCCCCCCACCGCCATGCCGGCCGCCACCGACACCACGCCGATGAACAGCGAGACCCGCCCACCCCAGATCACCCGGGCGAACATGTCGCGCCCACCGTCGTCACCGCCGAACCAGTGCTCGGCCGTCGGCCCCTCGCGGATGGCGTCGACGTTGATCTCGTTGGGGTCGTCGACGAACGGCAGCCACGGCGCGAGGGCGGACAGGGCCACGAGCAGCCCGAGCCAGCCGACCGCCAGCCAGAAGCCCCACCCGAGACCTTTGCGGGCGAACGTCTCGTGCTCCTGCGCCACCGCCGCGGGTTCGGGGGCCACGTCCTCCGACGGCGCCACCGCGATGGCGCCGCGCTCGGCGCGCACGTCAGGTCGTCGCAACACGGGCATGCCGGATCCGGGGGTCGAGGACGGAGTACAGGAGGTCGACGACGAAGTTCACGAGGACGAAGCCGACCGCGATCACCAGCACGGTGCTCTGGATCACGAGGTAGTCGCGAGTGAAGATCGACCGCACCAGGAGGTCGCCGATACCGCCGATCACAAAGATGTTCTCGATGATCACGGCCCCGCCGATCAGGGTGCCGACGTTGAGGGCGGCGATGGTCATCAACGAGAAGCTCGACGGCTTGAACGCGTGGCGGAGGAGGATCGTGCGGGTGGGCATCCCCTTGGCGCGGGCGACGCCGATGAAGTCCTCGCGCAGGGTGGCGATCATGTCGGTGCGCAGCAGCCGCATGTACACGGCCACCTGCCCGGCGGCCAGGGCCACCGCGGGCAGGAACATGCTCTTGAAGTGCTCGGCGGTGTCGGTACCGAACGCCACGTACCCCGTCGCCGGGAAGTAGTCGGTCCCCACCGTGAACCCGAAGATCGTCATCCCGCCGATGGCGAAGAAGAGTACGAGCAACACGGCGAGGATGAAGTTGGGCAGCGCGAGCATGCCGAACGCGGTGGTGCTGGACACGCGGTCGAACCAACCCCCCTCCTTGTAGGCAGCGAGGATCCCCAGAGGAATCGCCACCGCCAGCGCGAGGACCTGCGCGTAGAACATCAGGAGGAGTGAGATCGGGAGCCGGTCGGCCAGCAGTTCGGTCACCGGCAGGTGCTGCACGTACGAGTCACCCAGGTCGCCGGTGACGGCGTCACCGAGCCACTGCACGTAGCGCACCGGGAGCGGCTCGTCGAGGTTGAGGTCGGAGCGGATTTCGGCCTTGGCTTCATCGGTGGCGTTCACCCCGAGGATGGCGTTCTCGGGCCCGCCCGGCAGCAGGTTGACGAGGAGGAAGGTGAAGAACGAGACCACCAGCAGCACTCCCACCAGGTGCACGAGCTTGCTGCGGATGTCCTTCACCTTCCCGCTCCCTGCGCCGTTGCTCCCCTCACCTTCCCGGACCGGATGCGATCAGCCCGCCGACCAGTGGGTCTCCGTGACCCAGTGCGACGCCACCTGCCCGTTGCCGTACACGGTCAGCTCGTCACCCTCGGGCCCGGTGTAGGTCGAGCCGGCCGGGTTGACGACACCCGGCTTGGCAACCACGGCCCAGATCGTCCAGCTGTTCCAGAGGTTGAACACCTGCTCGCCCATCCGCCGGTTGAGCGCCTCGGCGGCGTCCTTTCGCTCCGCGGGGTCGTCGGACTCGCGCAGGATGGTCTGGTTCTCGTCGACGACGTCGTCGGCGATGCGCCCGAAGTTGAGCGCGATCCCCGGCGATGGCGTGGCCGTCTCCGAGCTCCACCAGATGTCCTCCTGCACCGGGTCGGGCCGTCCGTGATTCCGCCACCCGAAGGCCTGGAACTGGCCGGTCAGGGCCTGGGTGATGAACTGCGCCTGCTCGACCGTGTCGATGCTGGTCGAGATGCCGACCTGCTCCCACATCTCCTTGAGGAGTCCGGCGGTGACCCGGTTGAACGGGTCGGCGGTGGTGGCGTAGGCGATCTCGAGGTCGCCGTTCTCGGCCTCCCACTCGTCGACCAGCGCCCGGGCCGCGTCCGGGTCGTACTCGGGATAGCCGGTGTCGTCGAGGTGGCCCAGGTTGCCCGGCGGGAACGGCCCGTTGGCCTCCGGCACGATGCCGGCGCCGCGAGCCTCGATCAGCGTCCGGGTGTCGGTGGCGTGGGCGAGGGCCCGGCGCACCCGCACGTCGGCCAGCGCGTTGGGCTCGGGGTCGTCGCCGGCCGCCAGCGAGACCTCGGGCGCGTTGTTGAGCAGGACGTAGACGGTCTCGCGCACGTCGGTGATCTCGGTGAGTGCGAACTGGTCGGTGCGCTCACGGAACTTGGCGATCTCGTCGGCGTTGGCTGTGTGCATGACGTCGATCTCGCCGGAGATCAGGGCGTTGGCCCGGCTCTGGATGTCGGCCAGCACCCGGAATTCGACCTCGTCGAGCTGGGGCATCCCGTCACGCCAGTAGTCCGGATTGCACTCGGCGACGAAGCTGTTGCCGTTGCCGGGCGTGTAGGACTTGAACGCGAACGCCCCCGTGCCGACCGGCTGGAGCGCCTTCGACGGGTCCCCGTCGACCTCGGCGAGCCATGCGGGCGACGCCACGTACCCGAGCTGTCCGGTGAAGATCAGCGGAAGCTGGGCGAAGGGCCGCAGGAGCGTGATGGTCACCGTCTGACCGTCGGCCGTGACGGTGTCGAAGTCGCGGACCGCCAGACCGGTAAGGAAGCTGGCCTGGTGGCGGCGGAGGTTCTCGGCAACCGCTTCGCCATCGAGGGCGGTGCCGTCGTGGAACGTGACCCCGTCGCGGACCGTGAACGTCCACTCGGTGTAGTCGTCGTTGGCTTCCCAGCTGGTGAAGAGGTTCGGGACGGCGCTGCCGTCAGCTCCTACCAGGGTGAGGGTGTCGAAGACGGCCTTGGCGATCACATGACCCGAGATGGCCATCTGGGCGTTCTGCGGGGTCCACGGGCTCCCCGTGTCGGCCTCGACGCCGTAGACGATCTTCCCGCCGTGCGCGGGGTCGGAGAAGGTGCACTCGGACGTGCCCGCCCGCGCTTCGCTGCCACCGGTTCCTCGGGCCCGTTCGTCTCCACCGTTCCCGGAACTGCAGGCCCCGGCGATCAGGCCGAGGACGGCGAAGAGTGCGACGAGCCGCAGCCAGCGGCTACGAGCGACACGAGTGTGCATCGATCTGCCTCCCATGAGTCCGGCCAGACCGGAGCTGCCTTCCATGGCGGCCAGCCCGCCGCCATCAGCCCGACGGTAAGCGGCTATTGGCAAAGTGCCAATGACCATTCGGGCGCCACCCAACCGAGTTAGTCCGGCGGTCTCAGGCACCGGTCCACGACCTTGTGTCCGGCTTCGCAACCGGTCGAGCAGCTTCGTCCGCCAGCGAGATGTGCGGAGTCCGTCCGGAATCGCGCCGCCGGAGCAGCGACCCCGACCTCACTCTGCGCACGGGGTCGGATCGGCTTCGAACAGGCCCCTCGACCCCGGTCGTGACGAAGTGGTTGGGCCATCATGAGCCCATGACCACATCGATCACAGAACTCGACGCGCAGC
>CAZTOV010000026.1:0-23764 GCA_964615175.1 uncultured Burkholderiales bacterium | reverse complement strand
AGGACTTCCGGGCGCTCACCGAGCAGCAGCAGGGCCTGAAGGGCAAGGTCGGCCCGGAGCTGAGCTACACGCCTGACAACCACTTCGGCGCCAACCAAGTCCACGTCCTCAAGGCCGACTGCGAGGAGTTCGACGAGAACGGCGACGGCCTCGAAGAGCACTACACCCTCGCCACCTTCAAGTCGTCCTTCTAGATGAGTCGTTCCAAGGGGTCCGCTGGTGTCTCTTCGGCCCTCGACGCCGCCCGCGGCGTCCTCGTCCTCGACGGTGCTTCCGGCACCGCCTTCGTCCTGCGTTCTTGCGGGACGACGCCGAATGACTCGAAGATCCACTCCATCGTCCCCTTGGAACGACTCATCTCGTCAGAGCACGTCAACCAGAAGCGCACCGCGACGAGCGACTAGCCTGCGGCCGGACACACCCGGCCCGGGCCGAGCACCGGCGAGATCGCGAGTGGAGGCGTGAGTGGCGACGGCCGACACCAAGACCGACGAGACCGAGGTGATCGACGCCTCGGATGAAGCGGTCGCTCCGGACAGCGGCCGGGCGAGCGACCGGCTCGGCGATCTCGCCGAAAGCGCTCGCGAGCGCGGCGAGGAGATCCTGCGGTCGCGCACGACTTGGATCTGGGTCGGGATCAGCGTGGCGCTGCTGGTCGGTTTCTTCGTCGCCGGGATCTCGCTCGCCAACGTGCTGGTGATCGGGCTCCAGACCGGCGCCGTGTTCAGCCTCATCGCTCTCGGTCTCGCCCTGGTGTTCAAGGCCACCCGCGTCCTCAACTTCTCCCAGGGGGCGCTGGGCTCGGCCCCCACCTTCATCGCTTACGTGATCATGGTGGGGTCGTTCGGCGCCGACATCCGTGCCGACGTCGACACCTCGCGGCTGTGGTGGGCGTCGATCGTCGCCGTCCTCTTCGCCGTGGCCCTCGCGCTGTTGATCAACGTCCTCGTGGTCCAGCGGCTCGCCCAGGCCAGCGGCGTCACCGCACTGGTGGCGACCGTGGGGGTCGCCCTCTTCGTCGTTGCCGCCCAGGTGATCATCTTCGAGGCCCAGGCGCGACCGTTCCCCCGCTACGTCGAAGGGGAGTGGTTCTCGGTGGGGAACACCCCGGTGACCTGGCACACCGTGATCATCGTGGTCGTGCTCATCGCGGCGGCGGCGGCGCTCGCGGTCTTCTTCCGGACGCCCATCGGCGTGGCCCTCCTGGCGACGGCCCAGGAACCGTTCGCCGCCGAACTGTCCGGCGTCTCGGTGCGGGCGATGTCGGCGCTGGCGTGGGCGCTGGCCGGGGCTCTCGGCGCGGTCGGCGGGCTCCTGGGCGCCGGGGTGTTCGAGAACATCACGCCCGGCTTCATGCTCTCACGCTTCCTGATACCCGCGTTCGTGGGCGCGGTTCTCGGTGGCCTCACGTCGATGGTGGGCGCGGTCGTCGGGGGGCTCATTCTCGGCCTCGCCACGTCGTTCGCCATCGAGGCCAGCTTGGCCATCGACGCCCTCAACGACGTTCCCGGGCCACCGTGGATCGCCACCCTGGCAATCCTCGTCGCGGTCCTGCTGTTCCGGCCCCGCGGTCTCCTGGGCGAGGAGGCCTGAGCGATGGCGGTGGCGTCGAACGGTCACGGCCAGGTCGTGCGGGGACACCTCGTCGACCGCCCGCGCGAGCGGTGGCGGCCCTCGCCCGAGGGGTTCGCGGGTCGACTATTCGCCATCGCCGTCCTCGGCCTGATCGTCCTCGCCCTCCCGCACCTGATTCCCGGCGTCTTCGTCAACGTCGCCGCGCTGGCGGCGGTGTACGCGGTGGTCGCCCTGTCGATGAACGTGCTCATCGGCTACGCCGGACAGATCTCGCTCGGGCACCAGGCCTTCCTGGGGGTCGGAGCGTTCACGGCCGCCTATGTGCTCACCACCATGGAAATGCCGTACCCGGTCGCCCTCGTCGCCGCCATGGGGACCGGAGCGGGGGCGGCCCTGCTGCTCGGCTTCGTGGCGCTGCGGGTGCGGGGCCTCTACCTCGCCCTCGTCACCTTGACCTACGCGATCTTCGCCCAGAACGTGATCTTCAATTGGCGTCCGCTCACGGGGGGCGGCGCCGGGCTCGGGGCACCCCGCCCCGACTTCGTGAGCGGCGACATCGCCTACGTGTACTACTGCATCGCCGTGCTCGGTGTGGTGCTGCTCTTCGACGTGCGTTTGGTGAAGAGCAAGGCCGGCCGGGCCATCCAGGCGTTGCGCGACGACGAACGGGTGGCCGCTGCCTGGGGCATCAACGTGACCGGGTACAAGCTGCTCGCGTTCGTCATCTCGGGTTCCATCGCGGGGCTCGCGGGAATCCTCTTCGCGGGCATCGAACAGGTCGTCGCGCCGGCCGACTTCGGCATCGCCCTGGGCCTCATCTTCCTACTCATGACGGTGGTGGGCGGTGTGGGTGTGCGCTCGGGCGTGGTGCAGGGAGGCATCCTCTTCGCCATCCTCCCGACCCTGCTCGACCGGGCGCACGACAACTGGCACGTGTTCCCGTTCACCGTCATCGACGCGCTGTGGGAGCCCCTCATTGGCGCCCTCCTGCTGATCCTCACCCTGGTGGCGTTCCCCGGAGGGATCGCCCAACAGCAGGAGCACGCCCGCCGCTGGTTGAGCTTCCAGCCGTTCATCGAGGGGCACGCGGGCGACGTCGCTCGGGACGAGGACGAAGAGGACGACGCGGCCGACGCGGGTTCCGAAGCTCCGATCGAGAAGCGCAAGCGGAGGGCGCGGCATGGCTGAAGCACCACCGGAGATCCCGCTCCTCCACACCGACGAGATCTCGCTGCGCTTCGGTGGCCTCCAGGCGCTCGACCAGGTCACGTTCCAGGTGAACGACGGCGAGATCGTGGGTCTGCTGGGCCCCAACGGCGCCGGGAAGACCACGTTCTTCAACTGCGTGAGCGGCTTCTACACGCCCGATTCGGGCCGGGTGCTCTACCGGGGGAAGGAAATCAGCGGGCTGCGTCCCGACCAACGCGTGCACCTCGGTATCGGCCGCACCTTCCAACAGGTGGGCCTCGTGCGCTCGTTCAGCGTGCTCGAGAACGTGATGGTGGCGCAGCACCAGAAGATCCGGTACGACGCGGCGGGGGGCATGTTCGGCGCACCGCGCAGCCTCGCCGAGGAAGCCCTGGTCAAGGAGCGCGCCTTCGAGGTGCTCGATTACATGGGCCTGCTCCACCTCGCGCACGCCAGCCTCGACAACCTGTCTTACGGGACCCTGAAGCAGGTCGAGGTGGCGGCGACGTTGGGCACCGACCCCGACATCCTGATGCTCGACGAGCCCTTGGCCGGTCTGGCCCCCGAGGAGGGCGAGGAGTTCGGGAGCCGTATCCTCACCATGCGGGAAGAACTGGGCCTCACCGTGGTGGTGATCGAGCACCACGTGCCCTTCGTGCTGCGGGTGAGCGACTACATCTACGTGCTCAACTTCGGCCAGGTCCTCGCCGAGGGCGAGCCCGATGACATCCGCCGAGACGCCGGGGTCGCAGAGGCGTACATGGGAGAAGGAGCCAAGGCCCTTGCGTAGCCCGGTGCTCACATGCGGTGCGTCAGCCGCAGCGCAGAGGTTGACTGACGTGCTGCCGTTCCATGGTGCGGAGTTCACCGGCGGTGCGGCTCGCAGAGGCACCTACCGTTGGGTCGGCAAAGCCGACATGGGAGAAGGAGCCAAGGCCCTTGCGTAGCCCGGTGCTCACATGCGGTGCGTCAGCCGCAGCGCAGAGGTTGACTGACGTGCTGCCGTTCCATGGTGCGGAGTTCACCGGCGGTGCGGCTCGCAGAGGCACCTACCGTTGGGTCGGCAAAGCCGACATGGGAGAGGGGGCCAAGGCCCTCGCCTGAGGGATCACATCATGGCCACGAAGACGAGCAGCAAGCGGAAGAGAGCGAAGAAGAAGGCGGACGCGAAGGTCCTCCTCACGGTGAGCGACCTGCGCACGGGCTACGGCGCCCTGCCGGTGCTCCACGGCATCGACTTCGAGATCAGCGAGGGCGAGACGGTGGTGCTCCTCGGCCTCAACGGCGCCGGGAAGACCACCACGGCGTTGACCATCGCCGGCAACCTCGCGCCGTGGAGCGGCACCATCGAGTTCGACGGCACCGACATCACCTCGTGGAACACCCAGAAGTGCGTGGATTCCGGGATCGTCATGATCCCTGAGGGTCGACGGGTCTTCCCCGAGCTGAGCGTCGAGAAGAACCTTCAGGTCGGCGCGTGGGCGCAGCGGCGGGAGTCGGGGTGGTTCGAGGAGCAGCGCGACCGGGTCTACGACTACTTCCCCCGCCTGGGAGAGCGCCACAGCCAGATCGCCGGCACCCTCTCGGGCGGTGAGCAGCAGATGCTCGCCATCGGCCGAGGCCTCATGGCGCGTCCCAAGCTCCTGATCGTCGACGAGGCTTCGATGGGCCTGGCACCGGTGATCGTGAAGGACGTGTTCGACATCGTGCGCCAGATCAACGCCGACGGCACCACCGTGTTCATGATCGAACAGAACATCGGGGCGCTCGAGGTCGCCGACCTCGGCCTGGTGATGGAGCAGGGGACCATCGTCTCGACCCTCACCGGCAAGGACCTGAAGGATCCCACCGAGGTCCGCAAGATCTTCCTCGGCTGATTCCGCTCCGGTTCTTGACTGTGAATTGCCCGCTCAGCGGGCAATTCACAGTCAAGAACAAGGGCTAGGACGCCTTCTTGGCGCGGCTGCGGCGGAGGCCGGTGATGCGCTCGGCGACGACCTCGGCATCGACGTCCTCGCCGGCGCCGAGGTGCTCGAGCAGGCGTTCGAGCTTGGCCTCGACCTTGGCGGTGTCGCGGCGGCGGGCGTCGACGATGGCGAGGGTGAGACCGGCGAACACGACGCCGAGGCCGGCCAGGCCGCCCGAGATCACGTAGGGGATCTGCCCGGCGACGAAGTCTTTCTCGGAGGCGCCGTTCCACCCGAGGAAGATGATGAAGAAGCCGATCACGACGAGGAAGACGGCGAGGTAGATCGTCCCCTTGGCGCCGAAGTTGCGGCTCAGGTTGCTGCCGAAATTACTGAAGTCGGGCATCGTCGAAACTCCTCACGGACCGGGGTACGGCCCGAAGAATAGTGGCTCGGGCCTCGAGACTCCGGAAGACGAGCCCGGTGCTCGGCTTGGGGTGGAAGAACGTCGTCTTCTGAGGCATGCGCTCGCCCCGGTGGGCCACCTCGCGGATGACCGGAACGTCGACGGGGCGCAACAACACCGCGGCGTCGGCGGCGCCGTCGCGCACGCTGTCGCAGACGGTGAAGCGGTCGTGGCGGTAGGTGATCTCAGCCCCGAGGTCATCGAGGAGCGGAGCGATGCCGGCCTCGAAGCGGGCGGCGTCGACGCCGCGGACGGGTTCGGGCTCGCGTTCGAGTCCGGCGTCGAGCGCTCCCGGGCGCGGGATGAGGAGGAACAGGCGGTCCGCGGTCACGAGCGCGGGAGTTTCGGCGTCGTGCATGCCGGTGGAGACGTTCGCGACGCCCTCGTTGTCGTTGGTCCCGGCGTCGACGATCTCGAAGCGGTCGGCCAGCATCTCACGGAGCCGTTCCGTACCGCCGTCGGGGAGCGAGCGGATCACCCGGTGGATGGGTTGCACGGCGAGCTGCTCGTCGGCGAGCTCGACGAGCAGGGCCATGATGTGGTCGTGCCCGCCGGGCCCGTCGCCGGCGGCGAGACGCTCCTCCCGATATCTCAACGACGTCTCGTAGCGGTGGTGGCCGTCGGCGATGACCACCGGCGCGGAGGCGACCGTGGCGGCGATCTTCTCGACCCGGGCAACGGCGTCGAGACGGTACAGACGGTGATGGGCGCCGCGGGTGTCGGTGCAGGTGACGAGCGGCGGGTCGTCGGGATCGAGGAGATCGCTGAGGCCCGAGGCGAGCGACAGGCCCCAGATGGGCTCGAGATTGGCCCGGGTGGTGCGGATGAGATCGAGGCGGTCCGACGCCGGCTTCGGCATGGTCCGTTCGTGCGGGAGGACGTCGCCCGTCCCCGGCTCGACGACATCGAGTGCCCCGATGACCCCGGTCATCTGCCGGGGCACACCGTCTTCGTCGTCGAAGCCGACCCGGTACACGTAGAACGCCGGTTCGGGGTCCGTGACCAGGATTCCGTCGTCGAGCCACTGTCGGAACAGAGCGGCGGCACGGTCGTAGCGATCGCCGGGACGCTCGTCGGTGGGCAGCGTCAGGTGGACCGCGTTGTGAGTGTGACGTTCGGCCAGCTCGTGGCGGCGATCGTCGTCGATGACGTCGTAGGGGGGTGCGGCGACATCGGAGATGTCGGCGCCCTCCCGTTCGACTCGGTAGTGGATTCCTCGGAACGGCTGGAAGTCGGGCACGCGGTCCTGGTCCTGCGGGGCGTCGGTATCCTGGCTTCGGATTGTCGCACACGGTCGTGGGTCGGCTTCTGATGGGTCTCGGAAGACCGACGGGGAGATGAGCAGGCGGAGATGGCGTGAACGAGCCGGCGCAGAGCGCCTACGAGGCGTTCCAGCAGGGAATGCAGCTCCTGGCCGAGGGGCATCCGCACGCGGCGGCGCTGCCGCTCGAACGAGCGCGGT
This sequence comes from uncultured Burkholderiales bacterium, assembly GCA_964615175.1. Classification (GTDB taxonomy): domain Bacteria; phylum Actinomycetota; class Acidimicrobiia; order IMCC26256; family JACPCJ01; genus CAZTOV01. Next base: position 17,166 of record CAZTOV010000026.1, on the reverse strand, counting down.
CCCTCGAGCCCGAAAAGGGTTCGGTGCGGGAGGCGCTCGCCCGCGCCTACTACAACTCGCGGCGCTTCGAGGCGGCGCGTGACGAGTTCGCGGAGACGGTGGCGATCAACCCCACCAACGACTACGCGCACTTCGGGCTCGGGCTGTGCTGGATGCGCCTCGGCGACCGGGTGGCCGCACGCGGACACCTGAAGTTGGCGGTGGCGATGAACCCCGAGATCGACCACTACCAGCAGGCGCTGGCCTCGGTGGCCTGAAGGGACCCGTCAGTAGCCCCATCCGGGTTCGGCGCGCGCCTGGGGCCGGGGGCGCCCCATGATCAACGCCACCGCCGCGCCGACGATGAACCCGCCGATGTGCGCGGCCACCGCCACCCCGCTGCACGGGTTGAACGCGTCGAAGAACTGGAGCACGAACCACAGGCCCAGCACCAGTGCCGCCGGTAACCGCACGAAGTGGAGGAGAAAGAAGATCGGGATGATCGAGAGGATCCGGGCGTGCGGATACCAGACCAGGTATGCGCCCATGACGCCGGCGATGGCGCCGGATGCTCCGATCACCGGGATGATCGAGTTCGGGTTGAGGAACACGTGGGCGAACGTCGCTGCGACGCCGGCCGCCAGGTAGAAGAACGCGTAGCCGGCGATCCCCATGCGGTCCTCGATGTTGTTCCCGAAGATCCACAGGAAGAGCATGTTGCCCCCGAGGTGGAGCAGGCCTCCGTGCATGAACATCGAGGCCAGGATGGAGAAGGCGATGCTCTTGTCGGCGAACACCTGGCGGGCTCCGCGGTCGTCGATGCCCGCCGAGGCGGGATCGCACTCGCCGGTGATGAGCTGGGCCTCGTCGAGCGGCTCCTGCGTCGTGACCTCGCACGGCACGGTGGCGTGTTCGTAGAGGAACCGCTGTTCTTCGGCCTGCTGCTCGACCGCCGCCTGCTGTGACTGGCGCGGCGTGAGTCCGAACGTGTTCGGCTGGACGAAGAAGAAGACGAACACGTTCACGACGAGCAGCCCGATCGTGAAGTACGCGGTGCGCCGAGTGGGATTCTCGTCCTTGATCGGTATGACCATCTGCTTCTCCCGCCGACATCTCGTCGGCTCCTCCAGAGCATGGGGCCCCTGCCCCATGCCTGGCCGTCCGTGTGGCACACGGCCGATTGACCGTTCTCGGTTGAGGGGCCCCTGCCCCATGCCTGGCCGTCCTCGTGGGCTCTGCTTGATTGCCGGTTCAACAAGAGTCGAGGCGGACCCTATCGGCGTCGCACTCGCATCGGACCCCGCCGCGGGAGACGGGCTCGGGTATCCTCGCCTCGCGTATGGCTGAGAAGGGTATGGCCGAGAAGTCAGCAGCGTCAGCGCAAGCGGCGTGGCGACAACTCCTCGACGCGGGAATGCAGGTCACGGAGATGACCCGCGCTCAGGCGCAGCGCATCGTGAAGCAGCTCGTCAAGGAAGGCCAGGTCGCCGAGGAGCGTGCCAAGGGCTTCGTCGACGAGTTGGTGTCGCGTAGCCGGAAGCGCACCGAGGAGCTGACCGAGCTGGTGCGCCGCGAGATCGCGGAGCAGGCATCCGCCCTCGGCCTTGCCACCCAGGAAGACCTCAAGCGTCTCGAGAAGAAGCTCGCGTCCGGGCAGACGTCGAAGACGGCTTCGTCGGGCTCGAAGAAGTCGTCGAAGTCCTCGAAGTCCTCGAAGTCGTCCAAGAGCGCTACGGCGTCGAAGTCCCGGTCGTCGACTTCGAAGAAGTAGCGGCATCGTGCGCCGCCGCCTCGACACCGAACTGGTGCGACGAGGGATGCTCACCAGCCACTCGCAGGCCACGGCGTTGATCGAGCGCGGGGAGGTCATGGTGGGTGGAGTCATCGCCCTGAAGGCGTCCCGCCTGGTGGCGCCGAGCGAACCCATCGAGCTGCGCAGCCGTCCGCCCTTCGTGTCACGGGGCGGTGAGAAGCTGGCGGGCGCGCTCGACGCGTTCGGAATCAGTGTCGACGGGCTTCGCTGTCTCGATGCCGGCTCTTCGACCGGGGGATTCGTCGACTGCCTGCTCCAGCGGGGGGCTCGCGACGTGGTGGCCGTTGACGTGGGACGGGGACAGCTCGATCTCTCGCTGCGCCACGACGCCCGCGTGACCGTGCTCGAGGGTGTGAACGTCCGCCATCTGGCGGTCGACGATGTCGGCGAACCGGTCGACGTGACCACCGCCGACCTCTCCTTCATCTCTCTGGTCACGGCGGCGCCTGCCCTGCGGGCGATCGCGGTCGAGGGGGCCGCGGGGGTCCTCCTGGTGAAACCCCAGTTCGAAGCCCGGCCGGAACGGGTCGGGCGTGGTGGGATCGTCCGCGACCCCGACGTCCACCGCGAGGTGCTCCGGAACACCGTCGACGCTCTGTCCGAGACGGGGTGGGGGGCACGGGCACTCGTGGCGTCACCGGTCCGGGGCGCCGGAGGCAACCTGGAGTTCTTCGTTCATGCCGGCGCGGGAACCACGTCGGGTGTCACACAGGCCGAGGTCGACCGGGTCGTCGTCGCGGCCCACGAGGATGCGGCATGAGGCGGTTCGCATGAAAGCGGTCGGCATCGTGCCCCACCCCGGGCGGCCCGCAGCGGTTGAGCTCGCGGGGTGGCTCGACGGTTATCTCACCGAGCGCGACGTCGAGGTCCGCGTGCCGCGACCCGACGCCGACTCGGTCGGTCTCGAGGCGCGCGGCGTCGACACGGCGGAATTCGCCGAGGGACTCGACTTCGCCGTATCGCTGGGCGGCGACGGCACCATGCTGAGGACCGTCGATCTCGTCTTCCCTCACGAGATCCCCGTGCTCGGTGTGAATCTCGGCCAGTTGGGATTCCTCACCGACATCGAACCGGCAGACCTCGAATCTTCACTCGATCGGGTGCTGAGCGATGACTACGAGATCGAGGAACGGATGGTGGTGCGTCTCGAGGTCGAGTCCCGGGGCGACGCCGGCGGATCGTGGTGGGCGCTCAACGAGTGCCTGATCGAGAAGGCGCGTTCGGGCCGGCTGGTGCGACTGGGTGTTTCGGTGGGAGGTGAGTTCTTCACCACCTACGCCGCCGACGGGCTCATCGTGGCCACCCCCACCGGGTCGACGGCGTACGCGTTCTCGGCGCGGGGGCCCATCATCTCGCCGGGGTTGCGCTGTCTGCTCGTGACACCGGTGTCACCGCACATGCTCTTCGACCGCTCGCTGGTGCTCCGGCCCGACGAGGACGTGCGTTTCGAAGTCATCGACGAGCCCGATGTCGAGCTGACCGTCGACGGGCGCACCCTGGGGATGTTGACCGCCGGCGACGTGGTGACGTGTCGGGCGGGGGAGCGACCTGCACGTCTGATCGTCTTCTCGAAGCGGCACTTCCACCAGATGTTGAAGGCGAAGTTCCAACTGCCCGACCGATGATCACCGGACGCGAAGGACGAGCGTGCTGACCGAGCTGCGGGTGAGCGATCTGGGCGTGATCGCCGAGGTGTCGGTGGTGCTCGGCCCGGGAATGACCGCGGTGACCGGCGAGACCGGAACGGGCAAGACCCTGATGATCGAGGCCATCGAACTGCTCGCCGGGGCCCGCGCCGACAGCGACCTCGTACGGAGCGGCGCTTCCGAGGCCCGTGTCGAGGCCCGCTTCGAGCTGAACGACGACGATCGGGCTCGTCTCGCCGAGATCGACGGGATCGAAGCCGCCGACCTCGACGATGGTGAGCTGGTGCTCGAGCGGGTGGTGCCGGCCGACGGGCGGAGCCGCGCGTATTGCAACGGACGCATGGTCACGGCCGGGCTGCTGGCGAACGTGGGTCGGGAGCTGGTCGATCTCCAGGGTCAGCACGCCCACCACGCGTTGCTGGCGCCGCCCGCGCAGCGCGCCGCCCTCGATTCGTTCGCGGGCGGCGCGGCCGCCGAGGCCCTGGCCGATTATCGGGCGGCTCGGGCCCGCGTGCGCGATCTCGAAGAGCATCTGGCGTCGCTCGGCGGCGACACCCGTGAGCGGGCGAGGGAGGTCGATCTGCTCCGCTACCAGGTCGACGAGATCGACGCCGCCGGAATCGAGGACGCCGACGAGGAAGCGCGGCTCGTGGTCGAGGCGGGACGGCTCAGCCAGGCCGAGGCCCTCCAGGAGGCGGCCGCCGACGCCCAGGACGTGCTCGAAGGTACCGCGCTCGACGCCTTGGGAAGCGCGGCGTCCGCGCTCGAGAGTCACGAGACATTCGGTCGTCAGCTCGAACGGGTACGGGTGCTCCAGGACGAGGTCGGCGATGTCATCCGTGAAGTGCGCGCGGAGGTCGACGACCTCGACGACGATCCGGCCCGCCTGGAGGAGATCGGGGCTCGACGGAAGAGTCTCAGCGAGCTGCGGCGCAAGTACGGCGAGTCGCTCGCCGACGTCCTCGCCTACCGCGATGAGGCGGCCGGGCGCCTCGAGGATCTGTCCAGCAGGGAGGAACGCGCGACGGAGGTCGATCGTCAACGCCAGGAGGCGCTCGGCGACGCGGTCGAGGCGGCCCGTCGTCTGTCCGAGATCCGCCGTGAGGCGGCCCGTCGGCTGGGCCCCGCGATCGAAGAGGTGCTCGTCGACCTCGCCATGAGCGGCGCCCATCTGGAGGTCACCCTGGAGGCCCGGACACTTCCCGAGGCTCCCCACGCCGACGACCTCCCCGAGGACGGTCTCGACGAGGTCGCGTTCCTGTTGAGCGCCAATCCCGGCGAGCCGACGCGATCACTGGCGCGAGTCGTGTCGGGTGGCGAGCTGGCACGTACGATGTTGGCGGCGCGGGTCGTGCTCACCCATGCGCCGCCCACCCTCGTCTTCGACGAGGTCGACGCGGGCATCGGCGGGCAGGCGGGAATCGCCGTCGGCCGCAAGCTCGGCATGGTGGCGGCACACCATCAGGTGGTGTGCGTGACCCACCTCGCGCAGGTCGCCGCCTTCGCGCAGACCCACGTCGTGGTCGAGAAGCAAGAAGAGGAGGGCCGGACGCGGGTGTCGGCGAGAGTCGTGGAAGACGCGGACCGGGTCTTGGAGCTGTCGCGCATGCTCGCCGGCAGCGGCACCGAACGCGCCCGGGACCACGCCGAAGAGCTGTTGGTGACCGCGGCCCGGGAACGCCCGTCGTGAGCATCGAGACCGAGCTGATCGCCGGCCATTGCCGGGTCGATCGCCGCACGAAGCTGCTGCTGCGCCGGGTGCAGCCCGGTGAGATCGCCGTCATCGACCATGGCGATCTCGACCGCATTGCCGCCGAAGGGCTGGTCGAAGCAGGAGTGTCGGCGGTCGTGAACGCCGCCGCGTCGATCTCCGGCCGGTATCCGAACCAGGGCCCCGAAGTGCTGATGCGAGCGGGCGTCGCCCTCGTCGATCGGGTCGGGTCGGGTCTCCTCGACGTGGCCCGTGAGGGCGACGAGTTGCGCATCGACGGCGCCGACGTCGTGCGCGGCGGCGAGGTTCTCGCCCGGGGCGTGCGGCAGACGCCTGAGAGCGTCACCCAGGAGATGCGTGCGGCCCACCGGGCCATCGGTGACGAACTCGAGAAGTTCGCCGAGAACACGCTGGTCTATATCCAACGTGAAGCGCGCCTGATCTTCGAACCGCTCGAGCTGCCGCCGATCGAAACCGATTTCGAGGGCCGCCACGCCCTGGTGGTGGTCCGGGGTCACGACTACAAGGACGACCTCCGGGCGCTCCGCGCGTACATCCGGGAGTTCCGACCGGTCCTGATCGGGGTCGACGGTGGTGCCGATGCGCTCATCGATTCCGGCTTCACACCCGACATCATCACCGGCGATTTCGACTCCCTCACCGAGCGGGCGGTGCGATGCGGTGCGGAGCTGGTGCACCACGTGCATCCCGACGGCCGGGCTCCCGGCCGCGAAGAACTCCTGGCATGGGGTGTCGACTACCACGAGTTCGTCGCCGAGGGGATGAGCGAGGACGTGGCCATGCTCCTCGCGTACGAGGCAGGTGCGTCGCTGATCGTGGCCGTCGGCACCCACGCCACCATGGTCGAGTTCCTGGACAAGGGCCGGAAGGGGATGGCCTCGACCTTCCTCACCCGGCTGCGGCTCGGTCCCGTGCTGGTGGATGCCAAAGGGGTGAATCGCCTCTACGAGGCGCGCATCCGACGTCTCGATATCGTCCTCCTGGTCGCGGCTGCCGTCTTCGCCGTGCTGATCATGGTCCTGGTCTCCGAACCCCTCCAGGTCTTCCTCCGTGGCATCAACGTCACGCTTCGTGACCTCTGGTTCGACGTCACCGACGCGTTCTGACCGGGCTCCTCCCTACGCTCGCTGCGCTCGCTCCGGATCGTCGCCCCAGGGGCTGGACTCCGCGGTGGGCGCTGGTGTCTCGCCGGCCATCGGCACCGCTCGCGGCGTCCCCGGTCGACTCGCGCTCCTGTGCGTGCGGACCTCGCCGCTCAACACGCACACGCGGTCGTGGTGCCAGACGGCTGGCGTGGGCATGTCGCTGCTGAACACGCACATAGCGAGTGATCACGCCTAGCGTGGTGGGTTGGCCCGGGGGCGTTCCCGGGCCTCCCAACCCATGATCAACTTCCGCTTTCATCTCGTCTCGCTCATCGCGGTCTTCCTCGCCCTCGCCCTCGGCGTGGTCGTCGGCTCGACCGTCATCGACCGGGCCATCGTCGATGGACTGGAGGCCCAGATCGACCGGGTCGAGCGCAACGCCGAGGAACAGCGCCGCAAGAACAACGAGCTGAGCCAGCGTCTCGAACGCCTCGAGGTCTTCGAGGAGCAGGTGGCACCGTTCGTGCTCGAGGACCGGCTGCCCGAGGTTCCCATCGTCCTCCTCGCCACCCGCGGCGTCAACGAGGACGCGGTTCGGAATCTCGTGGCGGCGATGCGCCGGGCGGGAGCGGCGGCGCCGGCCATCATCTGGCTCGAGCCGAGCTGGGCCCTGGTCGATCCGGAACCCCGCCAGGCGCTGCGCGAGCTCTTCGATCGCGCCGACGGTGACGGCGACGTGCTGCGACGCGCAGCCGTGACGGCGATCGCCCGGCGGATCCAGACCGGTGGCACGGGCGAGGCGGTTCCGGCGACGACCACGACCGCCGTCGAGACGACGACCACGAGCGTTCCGGACACGACGTCCGAAGCGGAGGAGACGACCTCCACGACCGTCCCCGACCTCCCCGACGTCGACGTGTTCGAGGCGCTCGAGGAGGCGGACTTGATCGAGTTCGACCTGGCCGGAGCGGCCGAATTCGACCGTGCGACGTATCCGGGGCCCGGGGCCCGGGTCGTCGTCGTTTCGGGTCCGGAGGCCCGGGTGTCGGCCGACGTCCTGTTCCTTCCGCTGGTGGCCGCGCTGGCCGAGGAGCCGCTCCTGACCCTCGCCGCCGACGTCCCGCCGGATGACACCGAACAGGCGACCGCCGAGGTGGTCGGCCGGGTCCGCGGCAACGGAGACCTGGGTGACGAAATCTCGACGGTCGACTCGGTCGACCGTCTGATCGGCCGACTGGCGTCGGTGCTCGCCCTGGAGGAGCTCGGACGGGGCCAGGTGGGCCACTACGGCCTCGGGCCCGGCGCATCGAGGCAGTTGCCGGAGATTCCCGAGGCCTGACGGGTGGCGGAGAGGACGGAGCAGACGGTGGCGGAGGAGTCCGGCGCGCGAGACCCACGTCGCGTGGGACGGTCGGCCGCGTTGATGGGCGCCGCGACCGCCACGTCTCGGATCTTCGGCTTCGCGCGGGTCCTGGTCATCGCCGCGGTGCTCGGAACCACCGACCTCGGGAACACGTTCCAAGGGTCGAACCTGGTGTCGAACGTGCTGTTCGAGCTGCTGGCGGCGGGGGCGCTCTCGGCCGTGTTGGTGCCGGGCTTCGTCGAACTGTTTCGGGCCGGCCGCGACGATGACGCCGAGCACCTCGCCGGGTCGTTGCTGGGCTTCGGCCTGGTGGCCATGGGGGCCATTGCGATCGTGGGCGTCGTGGCTGCGCCGGCCATCGCGCGGGTCCTGACCGCGGGAGTCGACGATCCGGCGATCGCCGCGCAACAACGAGACCTCGCCGTGTTCCTTCTGCGCTTCTTCATCCCCCAGGTGATGCTCTACGCGGTGGGAGCGGTGGCGACCGCGGTGCTCCACGCCAAACGAAGATTCGGGGTTCCGGCCGCGGCCCCCATCGGCAACACCGTGTTGGTGGTCGCGGGGCTGGTCATCTTCTCCGTGCTGCGGGCCGGCGCCCCGCCCTCGCTCGACCTCTCGTTCACCGAGAAGCTGACGCTGGGTCTGGCCGGCACGCTGGGCGTAGCCGCATTCGTCGGAGTGCCGACGGTGGCGCTGATGCTGCGTGGGTTCCACCTGCGGCCCCGTCTGCGTTTGCGCGATCCGCTGGTGGGGTCGACGCTCCGGCACGCGGCCTGGGCCGGATTCCAGAACGCCAGCGTGGGAATCCTGCTGGCGGCCGCCCTTGTCGTGGGCATGGGCGTGCCGGGCGGGGTGGTCGCCTACTACGTGGCCTACACCTTCTTCCTCGTGCCCTACGCCGTGTTGGGTCAGTCGATTCACGACACCATCCTTCCGGAGCTGTCGCACGACGTCGCCGCCGATGACCTCGCGGGGTTCGGGCGCCGCCTTCGCTGGGGCCTCGACGCCATGTCGCTGCTCGTGATCCCTGCCGGCGCCGCCTACATCGCCCTCGGCGAGCCGATCATGCGTGCGGTGTCGTTCGGGGAGACGACCCCGCAGGGCGTCGAGATGATGGCGGCCGCGCTCGCCTCGCTCGCCCTCGGCCTCCTCCCGTACAGCGCCTTCCTCCTTCTCACCCGGGCGTCGTACGCGTTGGGTGACAGCCGAACGCCCATGGTCGTCTCGGTCACGACCGCAGTGATCGGCGGAGGATTCATGCTGCTGGTGGGGCCGCAGTTCGAACCCGAGGGTCGCCTGTTCATGATGGGCCTGGGGCTCGCGCTCGCCTACACTGCCGCAGCCCTGACGTTGGGCGTGTATCTCACCCGCCGCACGGGGGCCTCGCTGGCACCCCCCGCCCTCCTGCGATCGGTGCCCGCTTCGGTCGGGCTCGGCGTCGCCGCATGGGGGCTGTGGTCGCTCCTCGATCCGGATGGTCGCATGGTGCAGTTGCTACTCCTCGGAGCGATCGGGGCTCTCGGGGCCGCGGCCTACACGGCGGTGGTTCACCCGCCGTCGGTGCGTGCGCTGCGAGGCGCCCGTAACCGGCTCAACGGACGGGACGCACAGTGGGGCGACCGCAAGGATGGGGATCGAGTGGACGGTGACGAGGGAGGAGGCGAATGAAGCGGTCGACGAAGACGCTCGTGGCTGTGACGGTCGTCACCGCCGCCCTCGTCGCGGGCACGAGCCCGGCGATGGCCGGCGGTCCTACCGAGAAGCCGGGCGTGTCCGACGCCGAGGTCGATCGGCTCCTCGTGTTCTCGATCCCGCACGTCACCTGGGACGCGCTGCAGGCCGCTGACACGCCGAACCTCGACGCCGTTCTGGAAGATGCCGCGGTCGCAGACCTCGCGGTGCGGGTGCTGCGCCGTAAGACCGAGCCCGCCACCGGCTACACGACCATCGGGGCAGGAACCCGCGCCGGCGGAACCGGGGATTCGGGACTGGCGCTGGGGCCCGAGGAGACGTTCGAGGGCGGACCTGCCCTCGAGAGCTACCAACGCCGGATGGGCCACGACACCGATGCCTCGGTGCTCATGCTGGGGATCCCCGATGTCCTCCGACGCAACGACCGGCTCCTCTTCGACGCCGAGATCGGGGCGCTGGGTGACGCCCTGGCCGACGCCTCGGTCGGTCGGGCGGTGATCGGGAACGCCGATCGTGACAACGTAGAAACCGGATCGTCGTTCTACGACCGCCAGCTGGCGTCGGCGCTCATGGACTCCGAGGGCCGCGTCGGTGGCCGGGTCGATCGCGGGCTGCTGGTCGAGGATCCGTCGGCGCCGTTCGGACTGCGTCTCGACCACGGCGCCGTCGAAGACGCCTTCGTCGACGCCTGGAGGGACCGCTCGGTTGTTCTTGTCGAGGCGTCGGATATCACCCGCGCCGAGTCGTACCGTCACTTCGTGCGCAGCAGCCTGCGCGACCCGCTCACCAAGGCCGCCATCGAGGACGGCGACGAACTGGCGGGGCGTCTCCTCGAGCACGTCGACCTCGAGCGCGACGGGGTGCTCGTGGTGTCACCGGCATCGCCCCGCGGTGATCCCGAGCTGACCGTGGTGGGTCTGCGGACTCCGGGCACCGAGGGCTCGCTCCTCGGCAGTTCGACCACCCGCCGCGACGGGTTCGTGACCATCTACGACGTGGGGGCGGGCATCGTCAAGCTGATGGGTGTCGAACGGCCCGCGTCGATGGAGGGCCGTCCGCTCGAGCCGGGCCGTGTCGAGGGCGACTACTCGGCCCGGGTGTCGTATCTCTCCGACGAGAACGAGGAGGCGCAGTTCCGCGACGCGACGGTCGGGTTGATGTTCGCCTTGTTCGTCGCCTTGCAGCTCGCGCTGTCGTTCGTCGCCATGCTGGTGCTTCGATTCCGCAGGCTCGATCGGGCCCGGGTCCCCGTGGCCGCGGCCGCGTTGGTGATTCTCGGGATCCTCCCCATGACGTACTTCGCGGGGTTCATCAAGTTCTCCGACATCGGCCTCGCCGGTTATCTGACGTTCCTGTTCGCGGGCGCGGCGGTCCTGGCGGCCATCGCTTGGCTTCTCGGACGTCGCGACCCGGTGGCGTCGGTGGGGTGGGTGCTCGTCGTCGTGGTGGGGGTGATCGTCGGGTCGGCCGCGCTCTCGAACTCGGAGCTGATGCTCAGCACGGTCTTCGGCGACTCGCCGATCGTGGCGGGCCGGTTCACGGGCATCAACAACCTGACCTTCGCCCAGCTGGCGGCGGCCGGGATCGTCCTCGCGGTGCTCCTCGCTCACCGGATCGGCGGCCGACGGGGGGCGATGGCGGCGGCGGCTCTCCTGGGCTTCGTTCTGGTGGTCGACGGGTTGCCGGCGTGGGGTGCCGACGTCGGCGGCGTGCTGACGGCCGTCCCGGCGTTTGCCTACGTGGGTTACCGGCTCTTCGGCGCCCGCATCCGGGTGCGTACGGTGGCGCTGTTCGCCCTGGTGACCGTGGTCGTGATCGGCGCCTTCGTCGCCTACGACCTTGCGCAGCCCAGCGAGCAACGCAGCCATCTCGGTCGCCTGGTCGAACAGATCGACGCCCAGGGGTCCGACGCCCTCGTCACCGTCGTCGTGCGGAAGGCCGCTGCCAACCTTCGGGTGATCACGTCGTCGGTGTGGCTTCTCATGGTGCCGGGGGCGCTCGGGTTCGCCGCCTACCTGCTGTGGCGCCGGCCGAGGTTGGTGAGTGTGATCGAGCACCGGATCCCGAGCATCTCGATCGTGTTGGCCGGGCTGATGATTGCCGGGGTCCTCGGCTTCGCCCTCAACGACTCGGGGATCGCCGTGCCGGGGATGGTGTTGGGGGTGCTGAATCCCGTGCTGGTCCACCTGAGCATGCGCCTGCAGGACGACCGGAAGGGCGAGCTGCCGCCCCCGCGCATCCGCGCGGCCCTGCGGTTCCGGCGCGGCGCGCCCGAACCGGCTCCGTCGACATGACCGTCGAGGGCATCGGGGGCGCCCGATGAACATTGCCGTTGCTCTCGTGGTGGGCTTCCTCGCCGTGCGCCTCGTGTGGCTGGCCGGACGGGATTTTCTCGCCGCTCAGGCCCTTCAGCGCGAGAACTACCGGGATCGGCGGGTACCCACCGGCGGCGGCGTGCTCCTCGGAGTGGGTCTGATCGTCATCGAGGGAGGCCGCGTCCTGCTCGCTGCCTTCGACGTCGGCAACGTCGAAGGTCTGACCGAGCCGCGTGCTCTCGTCCTCGTGGCGGTGCTCGGCTTCGCGTTGCTGGGCTTCATCGACGACGTCGCCGTGGAGCAGACCACCCAGGGTTTCCGCGGGCACGGGCGCGCCCTGCTCCGGGGAGAACTCACCACGGGAGGGCTCAAGCTCGCCGGTGGGGGCCTCCTCGCCCTCGTGCTGGCGGCCTCGACCGCGGCCGGTGACCTGGACCGATTGGTTCTCGACGGGCTGCTGATCGCCACCGCAGCCAATCTCGGCAACCTGCTCGACCGGGCGCCGGGACGGGTGATCAAGGCCGGGGTGATCGCGTGGATTCCGCTGGCGGTGGCCACCGGCACCAACGCCATCGGGGTCGCCCTCGCCCCGTTGATGGGGTCGGTGATCGGGTTGTTCCCGGACGACCTCCGCGAGCGCATCATGCTCGGCGATGCCGGTGCCAACGCGTTGGGGGCGGCGCTCGGCGTCGGTGCCGTCCTCGCCATGGGGCCGGTGGGGAGGAACGTCACCGTGGCCGTGCTCGTCGTGCTGAACCTGCTCGCCGAGCGGTTCTCGTTCTCGCGCTTCATCGAACGGGTTCCCCCGCTCCGCTTCCTCGACCACCTCGGCCGGTCCTGAACGACTCCCGGGTGTGTGAGCATTTGGTGGGGTCATGACCCCACCAAATGCTCACACACCCTCACGTGGTGCCGGGGCACTCGCGGGTGTAGAGGGCGCGGCCGTTGCCGAACTCGGCTTCGAGCTCGTAGGCGTCGCCCGGCAGTTGGGCGAGGGGGTCGCCGAGGTCGAAGCGCTGGAAGCGCTGTGACCAGACGAGTACCGCACACACGCGCCGATCCCGGGCGCCTTCGAGCAACGAGGCGCGGGTGATCCGCTCCGACTCGATGCGGAGGATCGACGTGTCGACGAGATCGTCGGTGGTCCGGAGGCCCGCCCGCCACACGAAACCGGGTTCGTCGCTGATGGCGTAGGCGTGATCGGGGAGGCGTTCGAGGGCGGCAGCAGCCCGGGCCTCGGCGCCCTCGTATGGGTCGGGCCAGAGGATGTCGACGGTGGTGACGGCGTGAGGGATCAAGAGGACCAACACCACGACCGCCGCCCAGCGAAGGCGCTCGCGGAAGGCATAGGCGCCCATGAGGGCGAGGATGGGGACGGCGTGGGTGAGGTGGGGCCGCCACAGAGGATGCTCGAGGAGGAAGACCGCCGTGAGGGCGAGGGCCCACGCCGCCAAGGGAGCGGTCTTGCCGCCCCACGGATACTCGCCAGGGGCGCGGGTGCCCGTGCCGGGGCCGGTGGAACGAGCGCGCCGCCAGACCGCGAGGCCTGCGCCCGCGATGGCGAGGGCGAACACGAGCAGGTCGCGGTCCCAAAGGGTGCTCACGACCTTCTCGGCGTTGTCGACCGGCTTGCGGTCAGCGGCTGCCTCGAGGTGGTACACGACGGCCTGGTCCCAGACGTCGGCCAGACCCCATGGCAGCGAGATGGCGACGACGAAGACCGCCGACGCCGAGACGCCGACGACGAGGTCGCGCCACGCCCGGCGCTCCAGCAGCACCCAGGCCACGACCAGCGCCGGTGGAACGGCGAACAGGCTCTTGATGGCGAACGACGCTCCCGCGAGGACTCCGAAGGCGACGGCCTTGCCCACTCCGGGCCGGTCCCGGTAGGAGAGCGCCACCGCGACGGCTCCGAGGGCGAGGGCGAGTCCGGGGCCGTCGGCCGCGAGCGGCCCCGTAGTCCACAACAGCGAACCGCTGATCGTGGTGGCCACCGCGGCGACGACTCCCACACCGTGGCCGGCCAACCGGCGGCCGATCAGGTAGACGAAGACGGTGACCGCGACCCCGGAAGCGAGCGCCAGGAGGCGGGGAGCGTTCTCTGTTCGGAAGCCGACGAGGTCGAAGAGCCACACGAGGGGGAGGAAAAGCGGCCCCTGGCTCGAGAACACCTCACGGAAGGGCACCCCGCCGTCACGCATGGCGGCCGCCGACGCCCCGAACACCCCGTCGTCGAACGTGAGGTGGTTCGGCGCGATGAAGGCGGGGATGCGCAGGGCCACGGCGACGGCGGCGAGGCCGGTGACGGTGGCCCCGGCCCGCGGGACCCGGGCAGGCGATCGGAGAGCGCGACGAGCGGCGTTCATGGGCGGGCGAATCCTCCAGGAACCATGTCCGAGGTGGGGAAACGACCATGGTACGGTCGCCGCGTGCGAGTGGGAACGCATCGGTCAGGCGGGAAGCCGAGGTGGTCTCCTCGGCTCGACTCCTGCCCCGGTGCGCAGCATGGGGGGTGGGTGTGACCAAGCACATCTTCGTCACGGGTGGAGTCGCGTCGAGCCTGGGGAAGGGCCTCACCGCGTCGTCGCTGGGTCGGCTGCTCAAGACCCGGGGGCTCCGGGTCACGATGCAGAAGCTCGATCCGTACATCAACGTCGACCCGGGCACGATGAACCCGTTTCAGCACGGCGAGGTCTTCGTGACCGACGACGGCGGTGAGACCGACCTCGACCTCGGCCACTACGAGCGCTTCGTCGACGTGTCGCTGCGCCGCGAGTCGAACGCCACCACGGGATCGATCTACCAGACGGTGCTGGCCAAGGAGCGCAAGGGCACCTACCTCGGCGACACCGTCCAGGTCATTCCCCACATCACCGACGAGATCAAGGAGCGGATCCTCCGACTCGGCGGCGACGACGTCGACGTGATCATCACCGAGATCGGCGGCACCGTCGGCGACATCGAGATCCTGCCCTTCCTCGAGGCGATCCGGCAGTTCCGCAAGGACGTCGGACGCGAGAACGTCTTCTACGTCCACGTGACGCTCGTTCCCTACATCGCTCCGTCCGGCGAGCAGAAGACCAAGCCCACGCAGCACTCGGTGACCGAGCTGCGCAGCCGGGGGATCCAGCCCGACGCCATCGTCTGCCGCTCCGACCGTCCCATCTCGCCGAAGCTGAAGGAGAAGATCTCCCGTCTCTGCGACGTGTCGGAGAAGGGCATCGTCTCGGCGGTCGACGCCGACAGCATCTACGAGATCCCCCTCGTCCTCCACGACGAGGGTCTCGACGACTACATCTGCAACGTCATGCAGCTCGACGAACACGAGCCCGACCTCGAGCAGTGGGAGACGCTGGTCGAACGGATCGAGAGTTCGGAGGCCGAGGTCCGGATCGGGCTGGTGGGCAAGTACGTCAACCTCCCCGATGCCTATCTCTCGGTCGCTGAGGCGCTCCGTCACGGCGGCTTCTCCAGCGGGGCTCGGGTCGAGATCGACTGGATCCAGTCCGACGACGCCGAGGGGCTGCTCGCCGAAGGCCGGCTCCAGGGGCTCGACGGGATCGTGGTGCCCGGTGGCTTCGGGGTCCGCGGGGTCGAGGGCAAGATCGCGGCCGCCGCCTACGCCCGGGAGCACGACATCCCGTTCCTTGGTCTCTGCCTCGGCTTGCAGTGCGCGGTCATCGAGTTCGCCCGCGACGCCTGCGGGCTCGAAGGCGCCAACTCGAGCGAGTTCGACTCCCGTACACCCCACCCGGTGATCGATCTCATGAACGAGCAGCGAGAAGTGGTCGACATGGGAGGCACCATGCGCCTGGGTGCCTACCCGGCGCGCCTCGTGCCGGGGACGATCGTGCACGCGGCGTACGGCGAGGAATGGGTCGCGGAGCGCCACCGGCACCGCTACGAGGTCAACCCGAAGTATCGGGCTCGCCTCGAGGAGGCGGGGATGACCTGTTCGGGCACCTCACCCGACGACCACCTGGTGGAGTTCGTCGAGCTGTCGCCCGACACGCATCCGTTCTTCGTCGCCACCCAGGCGCACCCCGAGTTCAAGAGCCGTCCCGACCGGCCCCATCCGCTGTTCCGCGAGTTCGTCGCCGCGGCGCTCGCTCGCGCCGAGGGGCGCGCCCCGCGCCTCCCGATGGCGGAAACAGTATCGGGGGCCGACGCTGCGGTGGCCGAGACCTCGGCGCCCGGCGTCGCCCAGTAGCACGGCCGCGGATGGGCGGCTTCGAGGTCCGCTCCCGCCGCACGCTCCTCGAGCCGGGCTTCTTCGCCGTCACCGAGCAGGAGGTGGTGGCTCCCGACGGTGAGGCGATGACCCGCTTCGTCATCCACCACCCCGGCGCCGTGGTGATGGTGGCCGTCGACGACGCCGGGCGCATTCCCCTCGTCCGCCAGTACCGGGTCGCCGCCGAGCGCGAACTGCTCGAGCTGCCGGCAGGGAAGCGGGAGCCGGGCGAAGGTCCCGAGGCCACCGCGGCTCGAGAGTTGGTCGAAGAGGTGGGCCTCGAGCCCGGGCGGCTTGTCGAGCTGGTCCGCTTCTTCAACTCCCCGGGGTTCTGCGACGAGTTCACCCACATCTTCCTCGCCCTGGACTGTCGCGCCGTGAGCACCGACTTCGAAGGCAAGGCCGAGGAGAAGTTCATGACCGTGGAGTGGGTCGGCCTCGACGACGCCGATCGACTCATCGACACGGGCGAGATCGTCGACGCCAAGACGATCATCGGACTCTCGCGGGCTCGACGGTATCTGGCGGATTCGGGGACCGACCCGGAGCGATGACCGGTGAATCCCTGAGTCGGCTCGTCCGCGAGCACGACATCTGGCTGACCGTCGAGCGTGGGCTGGCCGAGAACACGAGAAAGGCCTACGCCCGCGATCTCCGCCGCTACGCGGATTTTCTCGTCGAGGCGGGCGTCGGCGATGTCGGCGCCATCAGCGAGAACCACGTCGAGCGGTTCGTGGCGTCGCTGAAGGCCCGGCGCGACGACGACGGTGAACCCCGGTTCTCGGCGGCGACCATCGCGCGAACCCTCGTGGCGGTGCGTTCGCTGCACCGCTTCGCCGTAGCCGAAGGGTGGTGCGCGGCAGACCCCACCGGAGACGTCGGGACGCCCCGGGTGCCCGAAGGGGTCCCCAAGGCGCTGACGGTGGCCGAAGTCGAGCACCTCCTCGAGGGCGTCGAACCCCTCGACCCCTCCTCTCGACGCGACCGGGCGATCCTCGAGACGCTCTACGGGGCCGGGGTTCGGATCAGCGAACTGGTGGGTCTCGACCTCGATGCCGTCGACCTCGAGACCGGCTTCATGCGGGTGATGGGAAAGGGCTCGCGCGAACGGGTGGTCCCGATCGGCGGGGCGGCCTCGCGCTCGGTGTCCCACTACCTGGAGCGGGGTCGACCCGAGCTTGCCCCCGCCCGTTTCGCCCGGCGGGGCGACGCCGACGCCGTGTTCCTCAACGCTCGTGGCGGCCGCCTCACCCGGCAGGGCTGTTGGATGATCGTCCGCCGCCATGCGCGCCGGGCAGGCCTCGAGGACC